>DAITOV010000231.1:0-8118 GCA_036833945.1 Abditibacteriia bacterium | reverse complement strand
CTTTCCTGAACATTCTACTTTCAATGATGGAAAAAGGCGCATCGGTGCAAAGCGCTCCGGCGCAGAGCGACGTATTCACACGCGCCTGTCGTTTGCTCACGCGCGATATGCATAACAAAATCGACTATCAGGAAGTCGCCCGCGAACTGGGCATGAGCTACCACACCTTTCGGCTCTATTTCACCCGGCGGGCGGGAATGCCGCCCTCACGTTACCGCGAACAGCAGCGCATCGCGAATGCTTGCCATATTCTGCTGAACAATCCCATTAAAAGTAGTGAGCGGATTGCCTTTGTTTTGGGCTATTCTCGCAGCGACCATTTCTCCGCCCAGTTCAAGCGGCACATGGGAATGACGCCGCGCGAGTATCAGGCCAGGCATCTCAAGATTGCTAAGCCCAAAAGCCAGCCGGGCAGAAACTCCGTCTAAAACTGCAACAGACTCACTCCCTTGGTGATACCTGCCAGTGCAAAATCTTTGGTGACCTGCACCGTAACCTGGTTGTCGCCGGTTGCGATGAGTTCGGTGACATCGATGAGAAATTCTTTGTCGTATCCCGAGAAATCGTGTGCGAGCAAGTGTTCCCCAGTTTTTTGGCCGTTCAGGTAGACCACGGCATCGCCATCGACGGCACCGAAAAAGAGAAGGTAGCGTTTGCCGTCTTGCTTGCTTGCGAGCCGGAAATTTTTTCGATACCAGGCCATGCCGTTGTAGCTATAGCCTTGCGTAGCCCAGTCGCTGGTGGCGTTGACGGCGGCCCAGGAATCGTCGCGGAAATCCCGTCCCGTCACTCCCTTTGCCAGTCCCTGCTTTGCCGGGTCGGTGCTGAATTTCCACTCTTCGTTGAGATTGAGCAGAATTTTCGCATTGGGGTTCTTCTTCAGGCTTTCCACCTGGCTGCGCAATGCGCTCATGCCGTAGGCGTTGGTTTGATATTTCCAGCTTCCCCGGAAAAACACCGGCCCGCTGTCCCAAATTTCAGCGGCATCGCCGGCCTGCAAGAATTCGCCGAGCGCATCCCAGGTTGCCAGTGCTTTCAGCGGATCGTTACTATTCTTATAGCGCATCGCCAGGTTGAAGCGCCGGGCGACTTCGTAGCCTGCCCAATCGCCATGAACGCGCCGTTCATAAGGCGTAAGCCCCTTCACGGCTCCGGTGGCCTGGTTCATCAAGACCGTCATTTGTTCGATGAGCCTGTCATCGGTGTACAGGTTGCCCAGCCGCACGCCCAGGTGGAACCACGGTTTACCGGCCAGGGAGGCTTTTTCCAGCAAGCGGTGGTATTCCAGCATCGGCCCGGCTGCCGGGCCGTAGTAGTTGCGGCAGTATTCCTCCAACTCTTTATCGAGGTCGCGCTCGGGGTCCCACATCCAGCGGGCATACATGTAGGTGGGCAGGCCCTGCGGCCCCCAACTGGTGTGGGTTTCGCTGTAGATGAGTTGCACGCCATATTGCCGGTAGGTGGTCAGGCGGTCTTTCATGATGGTGAGCAGCGGCATCGGCCCATACCACCATCCACCCAGCCAGTATTCGTGCGCACCCATCGTGGTGCCGGTTTTACTGTAGCCTTGGTAGAGTTCCAGCAAATTGGCGTTGCCGGCCGAATTGGGGTCGTTAATCAGCTTGGAGTAATCGCCATAGGCGGCCGCGATGCTGGCCGGTGCCACCAAAGTGTTGGGTTCGAACTTTGTAATTTTCGTGGGCACTTCCGAAAACGCCAGATAGGCCAGCCAGGCCACACCCTTGCCGGGGACTTCCTGCGCTAAACGCCTGGCGATTTTGTTGTTGAAAATATTGACACGGTTGGCCATCGAAGCGTTGCCCACACGCTTGTCACGCCCGTTGCGGGCAATGAGATTGGGGTCGTCCATGGCGCGGCAGAGCGCGCACTCGCACCAGTTCATGCCGTCGTTGGGGTCGAGCGCCAGGTAATCGACCTGGGGTTGTTGTTTGGCCAGGGCAATGACGGCATCGCCCACAATCTTTTCGACTTCGGGGTTGCCCAGGCAAAGCTGGCCGTTGTTGATGCGCTTGCCGTTGACCAGGGCGAAATATTCGGGATGGGTTTTAAAATATTTCGAGGGCGGCAAATAACTGAAATGGCTGTGTGCCAGCCGCACGATGTATTTGCCGCCGTCCCAACCGGTGGAGCCGCCCACATTGATGCGATTGCGGGCTTGCCAGCGCATGATCATCTCGCGCTGCTCGGGTGTTTGGTCGGGCCACCAACGATAGAGGTGGGCGCCCATGCGGTATTTGTAAACCGGCTTGTCGAGTGTTTTGCTTTGCTCAAGAACAATCTGCGGGCGGTTGGGCACGTGTTCTCCCCACGGATCGGGGCGATACCAGCGCACGCCTAAATCGTCGAGAAAATTATAAACGCCATACAGCGTGCCCCGGTCGCGGACATAAGTGGTTGGCTTGCCCTTCACTTTAACGGTGATGGGCGGTTGTTTTCCTCCCACGATCCGCACCCGGTTGGCTTCAACGCTAATGACGGATTCTTCGATTCCCAGAGTATGCGGGTGGAGATCGAGGTTTTGGGGATGGTGTCCCAGAACAATCACCGGGGCTTGCGCCGATGCTTCCAGGCTTTGCGCCGACACGACGGTTTCAATAGTTTTCCCACTCATTTTGCCCAGGTAGGTAGTGAGTTCCCGGGCGGCGTATTTTTCGGATTCAGTCGCATCCGGGGCAAGCAAAACGCGAGGCGAAATATCTTTATCGAGCAGAGTTAGTGTCTTTTTGTTTTCGGCGCTATACAGCGGTGCGCAGGCAAGCAGATAAATAATAAGGGCAACGGTTGATAAAAGGTTTTTCGAGAACTGTTTCATGGGCGGACGAAATAAAAGTGGCGAATAGTGCAAATATTTAACGATAGGGATTCCAATCCAGTGAACCCGAGCACCAACCCGCATTGAAGCTGTTGCCGGTGCAGTTGGAATTGATGCGGCTGCGAATGCTTGTTGCCGCCCGCCACTTGGCATGACCATCGGCGAAAACGATATTGGTTCCATCCAGATGAGGGGCCAACGAATCGTAATCGGGATTGCCGGGAACGGCACGCGACATGTAGATGTTGGGAGCTGCATTCATACCGCTAAAGTTGTAGTCGAGAAACATGAAAACCTCGGCTGGGCGCTGCACCGTCATGAGCTTGATGGGAGTGAGCGCCGCCTGGGCATTGGTGTAAGCGCAGTTGACGCCATAGAAGGCACAGTTGTAGCCATAGCCGGGGTAGGGCACAGTGCTGCTGAACATCCGCTTCGCGTTGGGGCACTGGTAGACCTGAAGGCTTTTGGTATAGGGGAAGAGCAAATCCATCCACACCACTTTATGGCCGCTGCCATCGCCATAGCCGGTACGGTAATAAGCGCCCGGCATGGCGGGATCGGTCTGGTTGACAGCGGCGGCAGGCCAACTCGTGCCGGCGCGCCAGAAAAGCGGCACATAATGTTCGTCGTAATCCTGGGTATATTGCATGGCCGCCAGGCCGATTTGTTTCAGGTTGCTCAGGCACGAAGTGCGTCTGGCGTTTTCCCGGGCGCGGGCGAACACCGGAAAAAGAATGGCGGCGAGGATTGAAATAATGGCTATAACAACAAGTAGTTCTATGAGTGTAAATCCTCGTTTTCTATAGGAAATCTTATTCATGGCTTAAATTACCTCCAACGGTAACTTCTCCCTTGATTATACCCACGCAGTTAGGACGAATAACACGAATCGATCTAAAAAATGTACACAAAAATAAACAAAACGTTTAAGCCTGTATCTGGCTATATTTCCGGCGGAATTCGCGTGGGCTCATGCCAGTATGACGCTTAAAAACCGTGGTAAAACTATGCAACTGGGCGAACCCCACAATAACGGCGATATCGCTGATGCGCTCCTGGGTGGCTATCAGCATATTTTGGGCGGCGCTCAAACGGCTTTCGGTGACGAAGCGCATCAGCGAGCGGCCGGTTACTTCGTGGAAGATGCGGTTAAGGTAGACGTAGCTCACGCCGCATTCGTGGGCAATTTTCTGGGTGCTGAGCGGAGTGTGGAGGTGAAACTGGATGTAATCGATAGCCTGAAAACAAAGCCGCTCCTTGGCTTGTGGGTGAGGATTTTTTTTCACGAACTGAGCGTAGAACGTGGGCCAGGAGGTGTTGCTGATAGTAGCACGGTGCTGGGTCAGGTGCGTAGCAAGTTGTTTGAAGAATTCCAATAATGTTGTTTGTGCGGCCTGTCTGTTATTGGCTTGATGCTGGGCTAAGAATTCTTGCCGGAGACCATTGAGCGCCGGGTTGATGATGTGTATGCTATGGGTCGCACCTGTATTAGTTTCAAAAAGGCGGATAAAAAGGTCGCGTTCGTTGGATTGAATAATCAGCATACGAACGTCTTCTTCCTCCACGGCAAATTCCTTTGGCGCATTATCGCTATGCGGGGTGTGGGAAGGAACATAAAAAATCCCAGGAGCGCGCAGGCGCACTGCCGTAATACCGGGAGGAGCAGGTTGTCCGCTATCTTTGATTCCCCGGGCCATTTCATCTGTAACGCCGATGCGTTCTTCGTGGCTGCCTTTGTATAGAAAACAGAGTTGGGACATGCGCCGGGCGATGAGGTGTTCTGCTTCCCAGCGCACGGCGATTTCGAGGGGGCGTATCTTCTGTGAAGACAGAAGCTGGGAGCGGATGACGCGGTGTTCGATCGCCGCAAAATCGAGTGGCGGTGTCAACAATATTCCCGGCACGATTTGCGATTGCAATGCCGGAATAACGTGATCGGTGAGCGTCTGGAGAATCTGTTTGCGAATACGAGGAGCAAAGAACATCAGGAAAATTGTAACCGATTCGGCGCCACAATTTTCTTGATGTTGCGTTAGAGGAAGATTATTGTAAAATCACCGGTTTGATATCGGCGGCGTTCAACACCCCGGCCACGGCAGCAGCAGCTTGCCCGGCAGCTTCCTCGACATCCAGTACTTTCAAGTCCTCGCTGAATGTTTCCACCGAGATCGGCCCGTCATAGCCCAGTGCGTTGAGCGTGCCCAGGAAACCGGTCAGGTCAATCACACCGCTGGCTCCGGGCAACAGGCGCACGTTATCGATCTGCTCGTGTACCGGCACCTGCGGGGCGTCGTTGATGTGGACGTGGATGATTTGTTCCAGCGGTATCGAAGCCAGGTCCATCATGTTGCCGCTGGAGGTGTACCAGTGGAAGCTATCGAGCAGGATACCGATGTTTTCCAGTTCTCCGGCGCGTTCGATGGCATCGACGGCTTGCAGTGCGCCGTGGATATCGTAGAACCAAATCTGTTCGGGGTTGGTGCGGAAGTGATGTGGGCCGATGAACTCCAGGCCAAAGCGCACGCCCTGGTCTTCAAGGATTTTGCCGATTTGCGCAAAACGGGCGATGCTGCGCGCGGCGTACTCTTGCGCCGGTTCGTTGTTGGAGGGCAGCACCCAGGTGGTGCAACGGGAGCAACCTAAATCCTGGGCGAGTTTCGCCTGGGCCTCCAATAAGGCGAGGCTGTTCTGGAAGCTGGCTTCGTCCTGTCGCCATTCCACCGGCAAGCCGAAGTTAATGGGCAATATTTTGGTTTCGTCGAACAATGCCGCAACTGTTTCAAAACCTTGTTCCTCCACCAGTTTGGCGGCCTGGAGGATAGAAAAATCAATCGCCGAAAAACCGTGGCGCTTGGCGAGTGCGATAAATTCGGGCAGGGCAAGGCCTCCACCGGCGGTTACTGGGTTAAGGGTAGGAATCATGGTTGTGGAAGAGGTCAGGTCGTCAGGCTACTCAGTGTTTCAAACGACGTTTTCAGGTTCGGATACAGCGTGCGATAAAGTTCGTAGTAGTCTTGATAAACGGTGACATTTTCGGCTTGTGGCGGGGTGGCTCCGGTCACCTTGACGACGGTGGAACACGCTTCTTCTATAGTGCCGTAGAAACCGGCTCCTACACCGGCCAACAGGGCAGCACCCAGTGCCGGACCTTCGTCCGAAGCCATCACCGAAAGCGAATGGCCGAAGATATCGGCCTGAATTTGCCGCCATGTCGCACTACGCGCACCGCCGCCGCTGGCGCGCACATTGCCTATGCTCACGCCCATGCTGCGCAGAATTTCGAGGGAGTCGCGCAAACCGAAAGCCACGCCTTCCATCACGGCGCGGGCCAGGTGAGCCTTGTTATGGCGTACCGTGAGGCCCACGAACGCGCCACGCGCATTGGGGTCGGGGTGCGGCGTGCGTTCGCCGGTGAGGTAGGGCAAGAAGAGCAAACCTTCGCTGCCCGGTGAAGCGGCAGATGCTTCGCGTGCGATGATTTCATAAGGGTCGATACCCATTACCTGCGCGACCTGCATCTCCGATTTGCACATGGTATCGCGATACCAGCGCAGGCTGCCACCGGCACTGAGCATCACGCCCATGACGTGCCATTTGTTGGGCACAGCGTGGCAAAAAGTGTGGAGGCGTAGTTGCGAATCGACTACCGGCGTATCGGCAAAAGCAAAGACGACACCTGAAGTGCCTGTCGTCACCGAAATGACGCCGCTTTGCACGATGCCGTTGCCCACAGCCCCGGCTGCCTGGTCGCCGCCACCGCCCACCACGGGGGTGCCTTCTTTTAAACCGGTGGCTGCCGCGCCGGCCGCCGAGATTCTGCCGCTGACTTCATAGCTCTCGTAAACACGAGGCAGGTGGGCGAGAGGGATGTCCAGTGCATCTAATACTTTCTGGCTCCATTGACGCTGGGGCACGTTGAGCAGGCTGGTGCCCGAAGCATCGGAGACTTCGGTCGCGAATTCACCGGTCAGTTCGAACCGAATGTAGTCTTTGGGCAGGAGATGCATACGCGCCCGGGCATAGATTTCCGGTTCGTTATCGCGCACCCAGATGATTTTAGGAGCTGTAAAGCCGGTGAGCACCGGGTTGCAGGTTTCACTTACCAGTAAATCCTGGCCGACGGTTTCGGTAATCCAATCGCATTGTGCTTGCGTGCGTTGGTCGCACCAAAGAATTGCGGGCCGCAGCACCTGGTTTTGCGCGTCGAGCATTACCAGGCCGTGCATCTGCCCTGAAAGACCGATCCCGGCGATTTGCTCGGCCGGGACGGTCACAAGAATCTGGCGAATGCACTCGCAAGCGGCCTGCCACCAATCCTGCGGATTTTGTTCGGCCCACAGCGGCCGCGGAGTAAACAGTTCATACTCCGCGTGAGCGCGTGCCACGATCTTGCCAGTAGCGTCGATCGCCAGCACTTTGGTGCCGCTGGTGCCGATATCAATGCCAAGTAGAATAGACATGCTATATTTCCTCAAACAACTCTATTTTACTTCTGTGGCGGTGCGCCATTACATCGTGATAATCTTGCGAATGGCGGTGGCGGTATCGGCCAGAGTGGCCTGGGACGGGGAGACTTCGCTGATCATCGGGCCATCGTAGCCAAGGGCGCGCAGTTCTTTATTGACGGCAGCGAAATCGACCCCGCCTTCCAGCAGCGGCGTCCAACCGCCATTGAGTGCGTTGCCCTGCCAGTCTTTCAGATGCACCATTTTCAAATGCTTACCGGTAATTTTTACCCAGTGATGCGGGAAGTGATAGACCGCCATGTTGCCGGGATCGAAATAGAAGCCGATATGGTCGCTGCCCACTTCGTCTAAAAAGCGGCGCATTTCCAGCGGGCTGAAGAGGAAGCCGTTCCAGACTTGTTCGACGGCCAGCTTCACATTGACGGCTTCGGCAGTTTTGGCAATCTCTTTCAATGAGTTAATGGCGTTGGCATAGGCATCGTCATAATACAACTCGTGAGTGAAACGGCCCAGGGTGTGCAGAGTGCAGCCGATACCCATTTTGGCGGCGGCTTCCAGTCCTTTACAGGTTTGTTCAATCGAAGTTTTTTGTGCATCGCCGCTATCGAGCAGGTTGCCGGTGCACTGGCCGTGTACCATTGAAACCGGCTCCACGCCAGCCCCGCGAACGGCGGCAACGAGGTCTTCAAGAGCGCTGTCGGAAGTTTCGAGGGTGAGTTCGCCTTCTTGCTTCATGCAAAGCTCGACGACTTCATAACCGGCTTCCGCCGATTGTTGGGCAAATTCAGAAAACGAGAGGCCGGGAAGAATAATCTGGGT
>DAITOV010000230.1:0-8164 GCA_036833945.1 Abditibacteriia bacterium | reverse complement strand
CAAGCCTGTAGAGGCCGTTGTCGAAACCGTAGCACCCGGCGTTGACGTAGAGTGATAAAAACACATATAATTTCAAGGCTTTGCCGATAAATTCGACATCCACATTAATTTCTTGATAAGTGAATCCAAAAGGAGGAAGGCTTGAGTTCCGACAAAAAGAAACATCGCCGTAAAGTGAAAACTCACTGGGCGAAGAAGCGCCGTAAGGCCAGCCGCGCATTGCGCCGTCGTGGTCGTTAATTTGGAGATTTAAGGCTGGAGGCTTGAGAGTGGTTGAATTTTCACCGCTCAAGTCTTCAGCCTTTTCCTTATGCCGTTATACGTTTGTGCTACACCGATAGGCAACCTGGACGATGTATCGCCGCGACTGCTGGAAACCCTGCGCAACGCCGATGTCATCTGTGCCGAAGATACCCGCCACACGCAAAAGCTGCTGGCGCGTTTCGAGCTGAAAGTTCCTCTCACGTCGTGCCATCAGCACACTTCACCCGCAAAAATAGCGGCGCTCTGCGCTCGCCTGGAAGCAGGTGAAACGCTGGCGCTCGTCACCGATTCGGGCACTCCGGGGGTTTCCGACCCGGGGCCTGCGCTCGTGCGCGAAGCTGCCGCGCGCAATATCCTCATACAGCCGATCCCCGGTCCCTGCGCTTTTGTGGCGGCTATTTCCATTTCCGGGTTCGATGCCCAAAGGTTCTCATTCCTTGGCTTCCTGCCCCGTAAGCCCGGCAAGCGCCGTAAAGCCCTGGCTGCAGCCCTGGCCCGCGAAGAGACTGTCGCGCTCTACGAATCGCCGTTTCGCGTGGTGGCAGTGCTGGAATCAATCGCCGAAATTGCTCCCCAGGTTCAAGTCGTCGTCAGTCGTGAAATCACCAAGCAGTTTGAAGAAACCTTGCGTGGCACAGCCGAAGATGTTTTCGGTGTTTTGAAGGCGCGCAAAGAGCTCAAGGGTGAGTTTGTCATTGTTATCGACAGCGTAGATGCAAAAGACGTTGAAGATGATAATGAAGACGACGACTGAAAATTATTCCTCGCAATCCCTTTTAAATTGTTTGTGCATTACCTCAGCATTATTCTCGTGCGAATGAGAATATTGCCAATGCCGATTGTCGTGTAGAGATGAGACAGAAATGTCAATTTCCTCGACTCATTTCGAAGTATTTTGGTATGCCATCCACTGAATTTATCCGCTGAAACAAAAATGGCCAGAAATGGAAAGTCCTGAACAAAAACGGAGTTTGATTCGGTCGTGTACGGGGTAGAATATGTTCTGTTGATGAAGTTTGAGCAGAACATATTCTGGAGGTGTCTGATGGAACGAATAATAAGAGAACAAGCGAAATGTATGGGAAAAGAAGGACTTCAAAATAACAGGACAAAGGGCTTTACACTTATTGAACTTTTGGTTGTTATTGCTATTATAGCTATCCTTGCCGCGATTTTATTCCCTGTCTTTGCAAGAGCGCGGGAAAATGCACGCCGTGCCAGTTGTTCGAGCAACTTCAAGCAGATTGGTATCGGGGTCATGATGTATGTGCAGGATCACGATGAACTCTATCCTGCTGCCTGGCAGCCGTATGGTACCAGCCCTGTAACACAGCAGTCTGAATGGTACTGGATCGACATCATCTATCCCTACGTCAAAAGCAAGCAGGTTTTCATTTGCCCATCGTCCGACTCTTCTCAGCTGCTCGGTAGAAATTACGGGGCTAATAGCTTAATGTTACAGCTATATGGAAACCCTCCCTTCAACTTGGCTGCGTTGTCGGCTGCCTCATCGACATACATGGCTATGGACTCCGGAACCTACCATATTAATCCGGACAAAGTAAGTCCCGCGCGGACATGGGAATGGCTTCCCGGCAATGGATTGTTAGATGCAAGTCATTGTACTGCCGTCACCAATCCCGATTACAACAAGGATTGTATGACAGGGCGTCATTTTGACGGCGTGACTGTCGCTTTTGCCGATGGCCATGTCAAATGGCTGAAAGTAAGCAAGATTCACGAGCAAACCCTACGTTATAAGGCCGGTCAGACAAGTGATTGGAGCCCAACCAATCCGCACACTTCGTAAGCGTGTAAAACGAATATAGCCGGGAAAAGGCACAAAGTAGGGGCAACTGCTCCCCTCCCTCAGGGAGGGGTTGGGGGAGGGAGGTCGAGAATAATAGAGAATTCTGAATTATGAATGCTGGACTATATTTTTCTTCATCGTTCAGCTCTATGCCTGAAATCCCCCACCCAGCCTCCCCCTGAGGGGGAGGAGTTACTCTAAGACCAAAGCCCAAAGATCAAAGATATAGGAAGCCGTTTTGCGAGAAATTTATGAAAACTCTCACAATGTTAATACCACTCATTGCCTTGTTGCTGGCACCTGCCACAATAATAGGTATGGGCAATGAAGCTAAAGCGCAGGGATATTCAATATTGGAACAGAAGACGCTCGCTGAGAGTATTCGTATAAAACCGAGTGAAACCTGGAAAATCGCGCTACCAACGCTTGAGCGAGGCAATGGCAGGCTGCTTAAAATTAGCATCCGCTACGAAAATCCCGATCTCGGCGGCTATGGCACCTACGCAGAGTTTGCCCTCAATGACGTGCCGCTGGATGCCGCCAAAAACCGCTATGAACCGCGCATGGTCAACAAGCCGTTGGCTTTCACGCGGGAAACCGGGCAATCGGTATCGTGGAATTTGGGCGATGGTATCTGGCATACCATTTTCGCTCCCAACTTTGAAACCAGCTTTGCGAGATATGGCCCTGATGTCAGAGATCCTTACTCTTACGTGCTCGATGTCGGTGATTTGATCAAACCAAACCAGGCCAATGAATTGGCGATCACCAGCACCGTGCCAGCGAACCTCGAGAGAGAGCTTGTATTTTCCGTTGAGTGGATTAGTGCCAACTTGCCGGGACATAAGGCTGCTGTGGCAGCACCAACAGTGAATGCGAAACCGGCACTCACCGTCAAAGCCGATGGCACCCTGCAGATTGCCACCAGCGATAAGCCGGTTGTGCTGAACTCTTCCTTTTCAGTGCCGGGAGGCGGACAGAATCGCTTTGGCAGTCGCTCGCAAGAGATGCAGTGGCAGCCCAAGGTATCGCAGCCTGCGGAAGGGCAGTGGACGATTGAAGCAACGGGAAAATCTTATCGTTTAACCCGCCAGATTAATCAGTCTCACGGCCGTATTGAAGTGCAAGATACCTTCCGCAACCTGACCGGCGAGGATGTCGGTATTATTTTCACCAACGAGTTCGACCTCGCTCCGCACCCCGGTATCAATTTCTTGCGTATCGGTGGACAGCGCGGGCAGGGCGTCAATAACATTTACAGCGCGGGCAACCCGACTTTATTCCTGCCTTTGAAAGATTCATCGCTCACGATGGTGGCCGAAGATGATGTTTACCGCAATCAGGGCAATTTCTATTTCAATACAAACAGTAAAAAATCCGGTATCAGCAACGGCATGTTCGCCTTAGCACCTAACGCCGAATATACCCTGAAGTGGTCGATTTACACGCTCTCCAGCAACGATTACTATGACATGATCAATCGTGTGCGGCGCGACTGGAATGTGAATTTCCAGGTGCAGGGGCCGATTTACTTTACCGATTATCACGGTCTGGCTAAAAACACTCCCGAGCAGCTCAAAAAGATGATCGACTACAATGATGTCGGCATTCTCGCCTTTTGGGAAGTCATGAGCCCCGAGCCATCGCCCGAATGGGATAACAAGCGAGTCTTAGGGCGGGGAGTAGGGATGCTCGGTCCGGAATCGCAAGATCAGTTGGAATTGCAAAAACAGGCTGTTGCTAACTTGCACGCCGCCGACCCAAATATCAAGGTCGCCCCTTATAATCATGCTTTCTTCATTGCACCGGAAAAAGTAGACGACCCCAAGTTCAAGGATAGTTGGATTATCGATGAAAACGGGCAGCGCGCGAAAAGCCAGTATGGCGACGAAGTTTTCTATATCGATCAGACCGTCTTCCCAACGCTTACCAATAGCTACGGCAAAGCCTATCTGGGATTAATGGATTATCTCTTCGATGAAATCAAGGTCGATTGGCTTTATTGGGATGAGAGCGACGGCCCGGGATTGACCCAGCCCGATAAAAGCGCGCCCGGTAATATCAATTTGCCATCCAATGTGACCTACAACGCGTGGGATGGGCACTCCGCTGCGATCGACCCGCAAACCGGACTGATCGAACGTAAATTCGGCATTCTCCCTCTGCTCAGCGACGGCGTATTTAGCGAAATTATCAACAAAACTAAAGCGCGTGGAGGCAATATCCAGTTCAATGGCGTCCCGGTGACGGCATCGCGCCAACAGAGCCAAACGCAATCCTTCGTGGAAGTGCAGTGGGATATTACCTGGGCTTATCGCACCCATCTAACCTCTCCCATGGCGTTTGGCCTGGGCAGCCCGGATATGGCTACCCTGCGTCGCGCGCTGGATTTTGGGAACCTCTACGCACGCACTCACCTGGGATACGATAGCGACATCGTTTCACGTTTCTATCCGTTCACGCCAATTTCACTGCACGAAGGTTGGGTGAAAGGCAAGGAGCGCATCATTACCACTCGTTCCGATGTATACGGCTGGGACGAGTCTTTCACCGGCACACTTTATCTCTACGGCAAAGATAAAAAGATTGTAGAGACCAAGCTGTTCGATACTCCGAGGCATGCTGTGGATGTTGAAGTGCCGGATGGGGGAATTGCAATTTTGGTGAGGAACGACAAGTAGTAGAAAACAGTAGACAGAAAACAGGAAACAGGAAACAGGAAACAGGAGAGGTGACCGGGCGTTGATGCGGACCGTTAGCCTTGAAGCCCGGCTACCCCTCCTGTTTTCTGTTTCCCGTATTCTGTTTTCTGATTTAAAAATAAGGAACACATGACATTATCCACCGGATTAATTGCGCATTGGCCGTTTGAAGGCGATTTACAAGCGCATGGTATTGAGGGCCTCGAAGTAACCAACCACAACGTTACCCTGGCCGCGCAGCAGGGGGCGCACTTTAACGGGCGCGACAGTTTCATTGAAATTGCCAATCACCCCTCGCTCCGTTTGGGGAAAGGCGAGTTTTCGGTTTCCATGTGGGTTGAAACCGATGCGATGGCGGATGTCGTCGGCGACCTCATTAGCCAGTATGATGCCGTGACGCGGCGTGGCTGGTCGCTCAATATCGTTACCAACTCCGGCGTGACTTCCACGGCGCAACCCAACTATCGCCATCTCCATTTCGGCATTGATAACGGTGTGCAAGATGAGAACTGGTACGACTGCGGCCAGCCGGGAAATGCCATTTGCATTTATGCACTGGCGACCGTGAACGGCCATCTTTACGCGGGAACATTTGAGAAGGGCGCGAACGAGACCGGGCACCTCTGGCGTTACAATGGTGAAGGCCGTTGGCATCACTGCGGGGCAGCGCCCGATGGTTCCAACACCATACCATCCATCGTAGATTTTGACGGTGCGCTTTATTGCTCCACCGGGCGATACAATTCGAAAGGCTCCTCTCTTGGCCCGCCGTTAAATAAAGCGCCCGGCGGACAGGTGTATCGCGTCGAGGCAGATGGCACCTGGGTCGATTGCGGTAGGCCCGGCAGTGAAGATGCCGTGCCAGAGGAAACCGTTGTCGATGGTTTTGAAACCGGCAAGGCCGATAAAACCATGGCGCTGACGGTTTTTAAAGGCCGGTTATATGCCACGAGTTGTTATCGGCGCGGCGCATTCGTCTATGAAGGGGGCACCCAATGGAAAAACATCGGCCCCGATGAGCGCTTGATGACCTTCTCTGTTTATCGCGACGATCTTTATGTCTTGGTCAACGGCGGCCCTGTACTGCGCTATGAGGGCGATGACAATTGGGTTTCATGCGGCTGCCCGGGGGCATCGGAGCAGACCTACGCTTCAGCGACCTATCAGGGCGATCTCCTGGTCGGCACCTGGCCCGATTGTCAGGTGGTGCGCTATGGAGATGGAGAGTGGGAGGAGTATGGGCGCGTTGGCCTGGAGATGGAAGTGATGGCCATGTCGCTCTACAACGCCAAGGTCTATCTGGGCACGCTTCCCATGGCGAATGCGTGGCGTTTGGACGAGGGCAAATACACCTACCTCGGCAATCTCGATAACACTCCCGAAGCCTATGTGCGCCGGGTATGGTCGATGTCGGTTTATGATGGAAAGCTGTATGCGGGCACGCTGCCTTCGGGGCATGTCCTTTCTTATGAGGCAGGGCGAATGGCAACCTACGATAAAGTGTTTCCTGCTGGCCGCCACCATATTGCAGCCGTGCGTGCCAAGGATTGTCTCAACCTCTACGTCGATGGCGAGTTGGTAGCGCAGTCGTCTGCGCTCAATGCTGCAGATTTCGACCTGGATAATGAGCAGACACTCAAAATCGGTTTTGGGCCACACCAGTATTTTCAAGGTTCCATGAGCGATTTGCGGCTGTATAACCGGGCGCTTGATGTTACGGAGATTGGACAGTTGGCGCAGACGTAGATAAGGAAACAGAAGACAGGAAACAGGAAACAGGGGGTAACCGGACGTTGATGTCAGGCATCGGCGTTCGTCATCCTCGCGAATGCGGGGATCCAGTACACGGCTTCTTGGTTAGGATAAAACCGATTTGCTTAGAACCAGACAAAGTTTCCTGTTTCCTATCTTTTGTTTCCTGCCGTTAATTACGACGAAGCTCGCACAGCCAAAAGCTTTGCGTTCTATGAACACGGATGATTACTGAGTAAAATCATAAAATCCTTCGATCATAGAGAAATTCGTCATGTCACTCCTGGGAAAGCATATAACACCGCAAAATTTTGACGCCGAAGTGGCGTTTTGCATTGAATCGCAGATGCTCCCGGTCTGGGAGTTATACGGGCATAAGCGCCTGACGATGAGTGCATCGACACTGCAAGAATTCCGCAGCCAGGACGTGCCCGAGCAGGTCGGGAGTTGGGAGAAGAAACGCCAGGGTAAGAGAACCGTCTCCCGTAAGCGCTCCGACCGCAGCCACCGGGTGATCGCCACCTGGCCGCAGGACGACTTGGAAGCGGTGCGCTTTCCCTTGCTCGTCTTTGTGCGGAAGGGCCGGGCAGATCTGCAGGTAGGAGATTACGTTGTATCCTGCCCACAGGAACATTTCTTTCTCTTACAAGAGGGTGTGCCGCAGCCTGCAGGCAAACATCCTCACATCGCCGAGCCACGCGCCAATAAGGAATGTGAATTATGGTGGTTTCATTCCACGACCAACAGCGATTACATGGCGCTCTCCGTTTGTTACTCGGTGGAAGATAAGCACATCAACAGTGGGCATTATTACATCGTAGAAAACAGGTATCTCGCCCAGTTTTTCCAATTTTTCGTCGAGGAAATGGTGGCAAAGCCCAATGGATACCGAGACACGGCTTCGGCATCTTTCCGACTATTCTTGCAGTCTTTTCTACGCGAAATCAAAGCCCGGCGTTTCCGCAATCGTGGCATTGATAATCTGCCCAGCCCAGCCGCAGCATCGCCCTCGGCGATTGAGATGGCTTGCCATTATATCGATAACAATCTCAATCATCCACTCAATATCGACGTTGTAGCGAAGGCGGTTTTTATGGCTCGCACCAACTTCGTAACCCAATTTCGCAAAGAAACCGGAAAAACCTTCCGTGAATATCTCACCCAGCGCCGCTTGGACGAATCGAAGCACTGGTTGCTGAACGATAACTACGCTATTCAGGATATCGGAAAGCTTGTCGGCCTGAAAAACAGCCAATTTTACAAGCTGTTCAAACAGCATTTCGGCCTGACGCCGATGGAGTTTCGGCGACGAAGTAATTCCAATCGCACGAATTAACGTTCTCGCTTTTTCGCGTTTATAGCACGCAAAGCCTCCGGCTACGCTAACTTCGTCGCAAGTTTTAAATTAGCCACAGATTCACACAGATTACATAGATTGTGCGCCCAGAGCCGTTTCAACGCCTCACCGCGCCATCTGTTGATGGAGTGCGTCTGCTTACTGCGACTTTAACACTCATCTATGTAATCTGTGTGAATCTGTGGCTCAATTTCCCAACAAAAAATACCCCCGCCAATCATCGGCGGGGGTGTTTTTGTTACTGCTTCTTCCCGCAGGAAGAAGCAATTGTGGTTTTGG
>DAITOV010000229.1:0-8170 GCA_036833945.1 Abditibacteriia bacterium | reverse complement strand
GAAAACTACGTTTCATTGCACCGGGCTACACCATAGTCTGGGCATGAGCGTGTTCATATGCCGTGTCGGATGACAGTAATGCGGCGAAGGAGATATTTAGATGGCTAAAGGACACAAACCGCGTAAAGCGGCAGTCAAACGAATCAAAGTGACGGGTGCAGGCAAGCTGCGCCGTCGCAAGGCAGGACTCACTCACTTGCAGTCCAAGCGTTCCAGCAAGACACAGATGCGCAACGGTGACGGTGCGCTCAGCGTTGACAGCACCAACACACACGCAACCAAGCGTTTGTTGGGATTGGGCTAAATAAGTAACGATGAATGATGAATATTGAACGATGAACTAGTCGCTCGATATTCCACTTCCATCATTACACTGCAAGGAGATTAAAAATGGCAAGAGTAAAGCGCGGAACGACCGCTTCCGCAAAACATAAGAAAATTCGCGATTTAGCCAAGGGCTATTACGGCGCCAAGCACCGCTGGTTCCGCACTGCTAACGAAGCAGTGATGCACGCCGGTCAGTATGCATATCGCGACCGTCGCAACAAAAAGCGTGAGTTCCGCCGTCTGTGGATCGCCCGTATCAACGCCGCTGCCCGTCAGAATGGCTTGTCCTACTCGACCTTCATCAACGGCTTGCTCAAAGCCGGTGTTGAAATCGACCGCAAGGTTCTCAGCGACCTGGCCATCACCGATGCTGCTGCTTTCGCCAAAGTAGCCGAAATCGCCAAAGACGCGCTGGCCAAAAGCGCAAGCGCATAAGCGTTTTTTGTAAAATCGAAAGGGCGAGCCTCTATGGCTCGTCCTTTTTTCGTTCGGGGATACCAATGGGGAACCACACGCGTAAGCAAGTGGATTGAATAAGCATAGCGCCAAGCCCAGTGGGTGCCAAAGTAAATAAAACAATCATACAGTCCGCTCGCCTACGTGCGCGGTTCCTCGTTGCCGCAAACTTATTGACCGGATGTAACCAAATCGCTCACCTGATCATAATCTAAGACCAAAGACCCAAGACCTAAGGTCAACTTTCGTCATGCAACCTGCTCTTGCCTCTCGCCAGAATCCGATTTGCAAATTAGTGCGTTCGCTGCACACGCCCAAAGGCCGTCGCGAACAAGGTTTGTTTCTGGCGGAAGGACGCAACGCAGTGGAAGCCGCACTGGCCGCCAAATGGCCGATTCGCAAGTTACTGTGTCCCGAAGAACACGTTCGCGACTGGCTCAAACACGATCCGGAACTGAACATCCAGACCGTCACTCCGGCAATTCTCGAATACCTGAGTGAAGCGCAAAGCAATCCCGGCGTGTTGGCGTTGTGTGCCCTGCCCCAAGAATCGGCAAGCCTGTCATTTAATGGATGTTTGTTAGTGTTAGACGGTATTGGCGATCCCGGTAATATCGGCACTCTGATTCGCAGCGCCGATGCCACCGGAGCCGGGGCTGTGCTTTGCACCGCGACAAGCGCCGACCCGTTCGCCCCCAAAGCCATCCGCTCAAGCGCCGGAAGCACCCTGAATCTTCCACCGCTTCAACTCGCCGATCACTCACCCCAGGCCGTGGTGCAACAGCTTCAAGCACAAAACGTCCCTATCATCACCGCTGACGTGAAAGCCGAAATTTCCTGCTTTGAATACCAATGGCCGGAAAAATGTGCTTTAATTTTAGGCCACGAAACACGCGGCGTTTCCCCGCATTTCGCCAATGCCGCGACCACCCAGCTTAAAATTCCCATTTACGGACACGCCGAATCGCTCAACGTCGCAATGGCAGGCACCGTGATGCTTTATGCCTGGCGTAATGCAAAGAAAAATTAACCGCGAAGGACGCTAAGAACGCGAAGGATTTTTTAAGGGACTTCACCGAACTCTTTTCTGGACATCCTCTGTGTTCTCTGCGCCCTCTGTGGTGGATCAAACAAAAAAGCAGAGGGAAAGCATTCCGCTTTCCCCCTGCCCTTTCTCTTCTTCGCGTCTTTCGCGCTCTTCGCGGTGAAACCCCAGCTTACAGCGGCAGCTTCACCGGTGCACCGGTTTCGGCGGCTTTATCGGCGGCGAATACCAGTTCGTGTGTCTTGATAGCATCGTCCAGGTCGGGCAGAATCTTCGCACCGTCCAGGATACCGGCGACCAGTTCTTCAATCTGGCCGTTGAACGGGTGATGGGTCACGTCGCCACTATCAGGCAGCACAGTGGGGATGGTGGCCCAATCGGTCTGGCCCGGCAGCAGGGTTTCGCTCCACAGGCGGTTATCGCGGATGGTACCTTTGTTGCCCAGCACGTTGACGTTGAAGGCATACGGCATTTTGCAATCGAGCGTCGAAGCTGTTTTGCCAACCGTGCCGTCATCGAACTTGCAGATCAGAATCGTGGACGGGTCATACTGCCAGTCGCTGTTATCCCCTTTATGGGGGATATTGTAAGCCGAAACTTCCACCACTTTCTTATCGCTGCCCATGAACCAACGCATGGCGTCCACTGCGTGACAACCGGCAGAGAGCAGCGAGGAACCGCCCTGCTCTTTGGTGACGTTCCAGTAATACTGCGGGTACCACTTCTTGATACCGTGCCAGTAATCGACTTCAACGTAATACGGGTCGCCAATAGCACCGCTGTTAATCAGGTTGCGGGTATTGATGAGCGAGGGATTCCAATGCAGGCAGAAAGAAACGATGGTTTTCACCCCGGCTTCCTGCACGGCTTTTTGCATCGTGACGCACTCTTCCCAATTGAGGGCGAGGGGCTTTTCGATGCACAGGTGCTTACCGGCTTTGGCCGCGCGCACCGTGAGGTCGGCGTGGATATCGGGCGGCGTGGTCAGCGAAATGATATCGACTTCGGGATGGTTGAGCAACTCGTCGAAATCGGTGGTGATGAAGGCATCCGGCGCACCGGCATAATCGGCACACTTCTTGGCCGATTCGGCTTTGCGGCTACCGACCGCAACCAAACGGGTGCGCTCGCAGGCCTGATAAGCGCGGGCATGCTCACCCGCGACCCAACCGGCGCCGAAAATAGCAGCGCCGAGAACTTTATTCTGACTCATGAATACTCCTTATACGATTGCGGATTCTCGAATGCGGATTGCGGATTTTAACGACCGACGACACGCAAAGTCCTCCGCGAAGATGACAGATTGTAGGCTGCAAATTGGCATCAACGCCCGGTTGCCTCCTGACACCTGTCACCATACACCTATCACCTTGATTACAATTTCACGACTTGACCGGTGCGGGCCGATTCGAGAATCGCCAGGGCGAGGTCGAGCGACTCGGAACCTTCACGGCCACCCGCGCGCGGCGTGGCGCGGCCGCTGGCGACTTCGATGAACTCGTCCATCTGCTTGTTGAAACCATCGTGGAGCGCACCGGAGGGATAAGGCACCGCTTCTTTTTCCTGGCCATAATCGAGGACGAAGTTGTTAGGTTCAAAATCGCCGCCTTTGGCATTGCTGTAAAGCAGCGTGCCCTTCGGGCCGAGGAAATCGAAGACGTGGGAGGAGCTCGAACCCTCAGGGAGACCCCACGACCAGGCCAGCATCATTTCATCGCCCGACTGGAAGCGCACGGTGGCGGTTCCGGTATCGAATGCGGTGTTGACATCGCGCATGGAGCGCAGGTTGGCAAACGCCCACTCGGCCGGGCCGAAGGTGTAAAGGGCAAAATCGATATTGTGAATGCAACCGTCCAGGAAGGGGCCACCACCCTGCTCGTCAATGTTGAACCACAGGTTGGCAGGGCCAAAGCCACCCGAGACGTTGCGCCAGGAAACCGGACGCCCGATCTTTTCCTGCTGAATCAATTCGCGCCAGCCCAGCCATTCGTCGTCGAAGCGACGCACGAAACCGACCTGCAACTGAATGCCGTTCTTCTCGGCTGCGGCCAACAGTTCATCGGCCTGCTCGCGGGTACGGGTGAAGGGCTTTTCCATGAAGATGTGCTTACCGGCATTGGCACAATCGACGCCGATTTTGGCGTGCAGGTGGGTCGGGATACCAATCACTACGGCATCGACATCATCCAGCCATTCTTTGTAATCGGTGGTGTGGCGCGGAATTCCAAAATCTTCCGCCGTCTTCTTGGCAGCTTCGGGGTTTACATCGGTAAGAGCCACGAGTTCCACGGCATCGCTGCGCTTTTGCAATTGCGGAAGATGAGCACGCACAATGCCGCCGCCGCCAATGATTCCAACTTTGAGTTTCTCAGACATAAGAAATTTCCAAAAATCCTTTTAAAAGAATGAACCGGCAAATATGGTCGCAGTGTAGCGCACGGCTCCCCAAAATTCACCCACCTTTTTTCCGGATCGGAAAACCATTCAAGTTATTCCCACCAACCACCAGACTAAAGCGGGCAAACCGACGAGAAGGAGCGCACTCATACAGCCGGAATACTCGCGCAGATCGATGGTTTTGAGAAACTCCGCGTAAGTCGGAGCATGGGGGGCTTTTTCACGGTGTAAACGGCTCATTTCGTCGTAGCGTCGTCGTGCTTCCGGATTCAGTAATACAGGACGCATCTCCGGCAGGTGTCTTTCCAATTGAGCGATGTGAGGCGGCTTGCCGTGGCGCGAGACCGCAAAATACACCACGTCGGCCCCACGTTCGATGATTCTTTCGTCCAGTTCCGCGCTGGGAGCATCGGGTTCAATCTCAAGCAATTCGTAAAGATCGATCCAATCGCCCTCCTGAATGGCCGGCGCATGGGCATAACCGCCCGACATATCGAAGACATGGCTGCGATCTTCTTCTTTTGAAAAACGTCTCACCCTTAGATTTTAGTAAAATTACCTTATTATGCCGCTCGAAAAGACAAAAGAATTACAAACCTTCCCCAACCCTCATCCGGGTAACGATTATACGATCAGCTTCTCCACTGAAGAGTTCACCACCCTGTGCCCCATGACCGGACAGCCGGATTTTGCGCAACTCACGGTGGAGTATTCTCCAGGCGAAAAATGCCTCGAAAGCAAGTCCATCAAACAGTATCTCTGGAGCTTCCGTGACGAGGGCCATTTCCACGAAGACGTCACCAACCAGATTCTCAACGCCATGGTCGCAGCCTGTGAGCCAAAATGGATGACCGTCACCGGACACTTCAATATTCGCGGCGGCATCGATTTCGTCATTACCGCACGCCACGGACAGCAGTAAGTGTTCACACCTCTCCCGCGAGAGTTTTACCTGCCTTCTGCAGAAATTGTCGCACCCCTGTTGCTGGGACACTATTTATTGCGCCGCACGCAACAGGGCATTATTGGTGGACTGATCGTTGAAACCGAAGCCTATCTGTACAACGACCCGGCCTGCCATGCCGCCGTCAAAGAAACTGCCCGCAATCGCTCGATGTTCGGCGATTGCGGACGCAGTTACGTCTACCTCATCTATGGCATGCACTACTGCTTCAATGCCGTGTGTTGCGAAGAGGGTAAACCCGAAGCAGTTCTCATCCGCGCCATCGAGCCGACCTTCGGTCAGGAAATCATCCAGGCCAACCGTCCCAATAAACGCCTCCGCGATCTAACCAACGGCCCGGCCAAGTTGTGTGATGCACTGCGCATTGATCGAAGTTTCGATGAAGTAAGTTTGTGCGACGGTGCCTCATCGCTTTTCATCGCCAAAAACCCCGAGCAGGAAACATTGCTCCGCACCCTTCACCCTGTCGTTCAAACCACACGTATCGGTATCACCAAGGCAGCCGACTGGGAGTTGCGTTGGTATTTGGGTGGAAGCGAGTTCGTTTCAAAGAGGTAAAATAGAGCCACTCTATTTTCAATTTAAAACTCATGAAGCTTTCAGCGAAGTCGTTGGGCATTGCCGTTGGTAGTTTGGCGCTATTAGGGTTAGCAGCATTGGGGTGGAATTGGCATCTTGAAAAACTGCCAACCAGCCTTAATCCCACCCTGAAGCTACCCTCCCCTAATGCTTTCGATACTCTTGCCAAAGCAGCCGAATTAATGGCTGATAAAGGAGAGTTGAGGGAAGCCGTCACACGTAAACCTTCATTGGAAACTAAAACCGAAATTTCTCCGGCGAAAAAGCAAGCACTCTACGATCGAAACCGAAAAGCCATTGATCTCATTAAAACCGCACTTGGGCAAGAGTATTACGCTCCCCCTATCAACTCATTAGAAGATTCCAGTTTTTACGATCAAAACCTCACTATTCTTCGAGCAGCTCAGCTACTTGTTTTAGAAGGACAAATTCATGAAGCAAACGCCGACTTTGCCAACGCAGCAAAAAGCTACCTGCAAACACTACAATTCAGTCGTCATACAATAAAAGGACGACCTCTCATCGGTATTATCTATGGTGAAGCGATGGAGAAGAAGGGACGGCAAAATCTTAATGCCATTCGCCAAAATCTAAATTTGAACCAGACTTTAACCGTTCTCCATGATTTACAAAACATAAAGAAGCAAGATTACACCTACGCCGATGCCCTCCGCAGTGAAAAAGCCTTCGGACAAATGGCCCTCCTTGAAGAGATGAAAAAATCTGGCTGGCGTTTCCGCTGGCCTGAAGAAGAAGAAATTGATCTCTCAGAGCAGCCTCCGGTGACATTACTCACTAAAATTAAGCTTTGGGGCTTTAGCAATCAGAAGATCATGGCGGAATATGATGTTTATATGGAGAACTTGATTGAGCAGGCAAAGCAAGATTACTCTCACCAACAAACCGTCCCATTGCCTAAAAATCCTGTTACTAATCGTTGGGTGTTGGACTTTACTCACACGCAGAAACAAAGCCGCACGAACTCCTTGAGTAACCAAGTCGGCAACGACTTCCTCCTTATTACCTTTGCCATACACGCCTACCAACTGGAAAATAAAGAACTTCCCGTCAGTCTTTCACAGCTTGTCCCGAAGTATCTTTCAGAAGTTCCTGCTGACGCCTTTGCTCCCACGCGTAAATTAAATTATCGACGCACCGGCTCTACATACCTCCTCTACTCGATAGGGCCAGATAATATCGACGATAAAGGCAAACCAATTCAGAGTAAAGACGAGGAAGAGGTCATGCGCTATTTGGCACGCGATGACAGCAAGGGCGATATTGTCGCTGGTATTAACGATTAGCCTCTAAAACAGCTTATAATAGAAAAATAATGAAGAAAAAATTATTGATCGCCGCCGGGCTTGTCGTGGTTGTCGCAGGTGTTATTGTCACCCAATTACGTCCCGACGACACTCTTCCCACCGCCGAAATACCCACAAAAAAACTGCCCTCGCCCAACGGCTACGATTTTTATGTCAAGGCAGGGCAATTGCTTAAACCAGCCCCCAAAGACCTGGACGCCATCTTCGATTCGCAAAATCTCCCCGAAGCAGACTGGAAAACGGCTTACCCTACCGCGAAAAAGCAAGCCTGGCTCGCCCAGAATGCCGGAGCTTTGAAGTCCATGCGGCAGGGTTTTCACTATTCTGCCCAAGTTCCGCCAAAGAATTCCCTCTATAGTAGCCATCTCTCAAGATTCCGTTCCCTCGCGAGAGTCCTGGTCGTTGAAAGTCGGGTTCATAGTGAACAAGGAAATTGGGGAGCAGCGGCCCGAAGCGCAACCGATATCCTCAAATTATCACACAGTGTTGGCCGGGGCGGTGCGCTTATCGACGCCCTTAACGCGAGTGCTATTAAGAGTTTAGGTTTGGGTGAATTGGCACGCATACGCCCACACCTGCATAGCGATGAGGCTATGGTGACAGCAAAGGCGATGGAGGGACTTTTTAACGACCGCCAAACGCACCCTGAAATTTTGCTGAACGAAAAATATATTGGCCAGGCGCTGAGGCTCGAAGCCATGAAGAGTCCCAACTGGCAAGATATAGCAGGCAAACAGCCCTCGTTAGGAGCCAATATTTTGCAAGGTTGGCAGGTGCGAACCACTTCCCGGAAGGCCGTATTTCAGAATTACAGTAGCTATATGGATGCCCTCATTTCAAACGCCAAAAAACCATATGACAAAGAGGTTCAACCACCACCAGCCCCCCAAGACTTTTTCAACCGCAAACTCGGACAAACATACAGCACCTCGTATTGGAGCTTTACCCGACAGGAAACTCGCAACACACTCGCATTCGTTGCAATGGCACTCCATGCTTACAAGCTCTATCACAACCGCTACCCGGAAAACCTGAGCGACCTGACGCCGCGCTATCTGCAAAATATTCCGGCCGATC
>DAITOV010000228.1:0-8215 GCA_036833945.1 Abditibacteriia bacterium | reverse complement strand
CGCAGCCACACACACGCCCTGGGTATAGAGCAAATAGTTATGCGGCCGGGGTTCCAAATCGTTGCTGCCATCGTTCTGGCGGCGACGGCCTAATAGCACCAATCCCACCAGGGCGGCGATACCGGCCAGGGCATGCACCACGCCCGAACCCAGGAAATCGACAAAGCCGACACCCAGCCCGCGGCTACCCAGTTCGGCCAGCCAGCCTTTTCCCCAGCTCCAATGTCCGAAAAATGGATACAGCAGCGCCGCGCCGCAAAAGCCCCACAACGCCAGCACCGGCAGCTTCACCCGTTCGAGCCAGGCACCCAGCGGAATGGCCACCGCCAGGGCAGCCAATGCCGCTTGAAAGAAGAAGAGTACACCGACGCCAATATCATAGGAGTTTCCGGCCAGAAAATAACCGTTAAGCGAGAGCACCGAGCCAATACCGGGCAGGGCTAACCGAGCCTGTTCGTTGGAGATAGGGCCAACCCCACCCAATTGCGGCAGCGGGCCGTGCGCGCCCCACATGAAGGCCCAACCGCAAACCCAGTAGCCGGTGACGGCTGCGACCAGCACCACGCCGTAGGAAAACATGGCCGTGTGCGCATTGCCACGACGCGCGAGACCGGTTTGCAGCAGCATGAAGCCACCGTGCATGAGCCAGGCGAAACAGGCCGCAGCCAGCAAAACCGCCATGTTGAGCGTCACGCGGTTGTGCCCCACCGCACTGGCGAGAAAGCGCAACCCCTCTTCCTTGCCCTTCACGATGGCTTCCTTGTCTTCGTGCAGCGCTTCACGATTGGCAACCGCCAGCTCGTTGAACAGCCCGGTCACTTTGCCGGTCGCGTCGCCGCCTTGCGGGTCTTTAAAACTTTCGATATCGTTGCGGCCTAAATCCTGTGCTCCCACATTGTAAAAAGCCACCGGCAGGTTGCTTTTGGGAATCTGGTAGAAGTAGGACGGTTGTGTCGGCTTGGTGATCCGGATGCCGTCCCGATCGACGGTTCGCCCGCTGGCGACGGTGAATTCGATAACGATTTCCGCTTGCTCGCCGCTGGTTTCCACCACGTGTGCGATGTTAACGAAGCGGCGCAGCGCCAACTGATCGCCCAGCAGAATCGCGACCACCATATTCTGCGAGAAATCGACCTCGGGGAGCGGAGGTTTGGAAGGAAAGTCGCGCACGACGACATCGAATACGCGCTGGAATTCACCCGCATCGCGGATAACGAGGTTCGCCCGCTGCCTGCTGCCGCTTTGCGTGCTGTAAAGCGGCGTATGCGGCACCGCGCGGCCTTTGGCCGAGGCCTCCGTTATTGGTGTCGCGACCTGGGCCTGTCCCGGAGTAATTTGCAGGGCCGACAGGCCCCATAAACAGAAACAACCGATGATCACACGGTATAAGAAAGAAGGTGTCATGACCTTTGACGTAAATAAAAAATAACCGCTAAGGCGACTACAACCAGCAATGCGATGCCAGCAGCGGTGGCAAGAGGCACGTGCAACACACCACGCGCCACAACAAAAGCCAAAATCCCCAGTCCCACGCTCACCAGCAGCGGTTGGGGCGCGAGGCCGGATGTTGTTTTCTCGACATTAGCTGATGGCAGTTGGGGGTCAGGAGGAGGCGCGGCGACCGGAGTTGGAGCGGCAAGTGGGCTGCTGCGCACTTCGAGCAGCCCTTCCCGCTCGCGCAGACCGTAGTCGGTTTTTTGCCCTTGCTGTTCGAGATACTGCTCGAAGCTGCCCTCATACCCGGCATCCAGGTAGGCATCGTGCTGGGCGCGTTTGCTTGTATCGAGCAGGATGTTGTAACCGCGCGGCAATACTTCGAGGAGCTGCTCATAATACTGCCGCATGCGTAAATCGCGATGCTCGGCGTTGGCTAATGCTTCCCGGTAAAGCCCACCGATCTGCTCGCGCACCGCGCTTTCGGAAGCATCGCGTTCAAGCCCCAACGCTGCATACAGATTGTCGGAATCGAGATTGGAAAGCATAAGAAGCGGAGGTTAAGCCACGATCATCTGTGAGAGCAAAGCCATCTCATCGGCGTATTGCGCAACCTGGCCGTTTCCACCCATTACCAGTGTGGTGCGGCTTTCGCGGCCTGTATCGAGGTCGCGCGCTTCGGCGATAATCAGCCCGTTGGCATCGCACTGGAAGCGCACCGAGATGTTGGGCTGGCCCCTGCGGCGGGGCGGATCGATTTCCAGGCGCAACGAACCAATCGGCCCCGCGCCATAGGCGGCGACGTCGGTGCTGTCGCCTTCGTAAATCGGCACCTGCACCGAACTTTGAAAATCGACCGAAGTGGTGTAGCCGTGGCGCACCTGCGCACAGGGGAGCGGCGTCATGCCGGGCAGCACGTGATCGACAATGGTCTTGCCGTCGCGCATTGCCGCCACGCCCAGCGAGCGCGGCAGCACGTGGGAGACACGCGTTTCCTGCAAGGCGAGCGGCGCTTCTTTTGCCAGAATGGCGGCCTGGATGGCTGCACCTTTAGCCACGCACTCATCGGGATCGTGCAGCAGCGGGCGGCGTCCGAAGAGGCGCTCGAGCATATCGCGCACCAGCGGCACCCGGCTCGAACCACCCACACAGAGAATGTGGCGGATATCATCGCGGTGCAGTTGGGCACGGCTCATGACATCGGCCAGCATGATTTCGGTGCGCACTAAAAGCGGCGCGATCATCTGCTCGAACTGGCTGCGCGCCACATCGAAACGCACCGGCACGCCGCGTTCGCCTTCAGCAGTTTCCACCCGCGCTTTATAAGCAAAGATCACCGAAGCCCGGCTGGAAAGCTGCTTCTTGAGCGATTCGGCCCGTTGATGCAGTTCGGCCCGCCCCGCAGCATCCCACAGCACCTTGCCTTCGACCTGGTTTTCAATCTCCCGCATCAGGTGGGCTTCCAGGGCGTCGTCGAAATCCTTACCGCCCAGTTCCGGGTCGCCGCCCACCGCCACCACGTCCAGCGCATCGGCACTACTGTTTAAAATTGTCACGTCGAAAGTGCCGCCACCCAGGTCGTAGACCAGGATATAACCCGGCTCGTTGCGATGGGAAATGCCATAGGCGAGCGCTGCGGCTGTAGGTTCGTTGATGAGCCGCAGCACGTTAAGCCCGGCTATGCGCCCGGCGGCATAGGTCGCCTGCCGTTGCGCCTCGCCGAAATAGGCCGGCACGGTAATCACCACGCCATCGATTTCCTCGCCCAGGGCGTCGCGCGCATCGTTGACGACCTTGCGCAATGTGACTGCGGCGAAGAACTCCGGCGAATACTCCTGCCCGTCAATGGGGAATTTGCGGTCTTTGCCGATATGGCGTTTCGTGAACTGCACCACCCGCTCGGGGTCGGAAACCAGCGCATTTACCGCGACTTCGCCGACCACGAAATGCGGCGGTTCGCTGAAGATGACCGATGGCGTGGTGGAAGTGCCTTCGGCGTTTTTAATAATGACAGGGTCGCCATTTTCCAGGCAGGCGACGGCGGTGTTTGAAGTGCCTAAATCAATTCCAAGAACTCGTCCCATGTTTCCTCCGGCACTAACCTCTTTAATCCGGTTTCTATTACAGGGGAATTATCTTGAAAATAGGTTAAATCTCGGTGAAATTCAGGATAAATCTGCGAGGAGATATGGCAGGAAGGGCAGACGACGGGTGATGCCAATACCACTCACTCTCCCGTGTTCATAGCACGCAAAGCCTTCGGCTACGCTAACTGCGTCGCAAGTTTTCGCAATTAACGATAGGCAATAGGGAGAATCGTTTCTGTACGAATTAATCATTCTCTTCAGTCCAATAGGCATAATGACACGATACACTTGGCACACAGAAATAGTGATTGTTTACTTTATTCATATTCTCGTAAAAACCTACCTTCCTGTGACACTGAGTGTTATAATTTAAAATGAGTGTAAAATCCAATTCAGGCCGTGTTTTCAAAACCAAATGGTTTGTGCGCTTTGCCCAAAAGCAAGACATTACCGATGCGGATCTATGCAAGGCATTTATCGATGCCAAACGCGGTATTATTGATGCAGATTTGGGCGGGGGTGTTATCAAGCAACGGATTGCACGTCCGCAGGAAGGCAAGTCTGGCGGCTTTCGTGCTATCGTGCTTTTTCAGGTAGCACAGCATTGTTTTTTTGTTTACGGCTTTCCCAAAAACCAACGTTCAAACATTACAACGAACGAATTAAAGGAATTTCGAGCATTAGCCACCGAGTTGCTTAATCTCAGCGAAACTCAATTAGAGACCGCGCTTGATGCAGGAAAATTCCAGGAAGTGACATGCTATGAGAAAAACCTATAAAAGCGACGCCCTGGCGGCCATTCATGAGACAGCTTCTGACCTGCACGAAGTCGGGTTGATCTCGCGGCAAACCATGAAGCGGTTTGACGAGAACTGCCTGACGCCGATCACGAAGCTGAGTCCGCAGGAGATTAAATCTATCCGAGAAAACTCCCTGGCCAGCCAGACGGTTTTCGCTCGTTACTTGAACGTCACTCCCGGCCTTGTCAGTCAGTGGGAACGAGGCGAAAAATCGCCCAGCGGCGCTTCGCTCAAGTTGTTGACTTTGGTGCAAAAGAAAGGGTTGGAGTCAATCGCTTGAGATAGATGCATTGGCCTCTTGCCAGAGTCTACGGAGGCTGGGACAAGCAAAGAGCCTGGCACAACCCGGCTTGCTTACGCGCGCGGTTCTTCGGGATCAACTTTGCCACAATGTCGATTTCTTAACGTCTAAAGCCTTGGGCCACCTGATACACTTTCCCCCTGTAATTGCCGTTGCCTGACCTTATGATTACACAACGCGCCTGGCTGGTGGGCGTGGTGGGGTTTTGTTTCTACCTCATCACCATCGTCAACAACTTGCCGTCGTTTTTTTACGCGCTCACCTGGCTGGCGGCGGGCGTGCTTGGCTCGTCGCTGGGCATTGCCTTTCTCTCGCTCATCGGGCTGCGGTGCGCCTGGCGGGTTCCGCGTGAGATTGTGACCGAAAACTATTCCGACGATGCCGGTGGGCCTTCCATCGAAGTGCAGTTGGCCAACGCCGGAACGCTCAATAAAACCGGAGCGCTGCTGGAAGTGCGCCTGGAACGCATTAACGACGGGCAGCAATTTTCGCAAAAATTCCTGCTGGAAGCCCTGCCTTCGGGCACCAGCATTTCCACTTCCCTGCCCTTGCGCCACTTGCGGCGCGGGCGCTACAAGGTGACCGAACTCCACCTCATCGGCTCCGACGTGCTGGGGCTGTTCACGGTGCGCAAACGGACGGTTTATAATTCCGATTTCGACAGCGTGCTCCACAAAGCCGGGCGGCGCAGCGAAGATGAAGCGGCCGAAACCGAAGAACTGGTCGTCGGCCCGGCGGCGCTTATGCACAACAACGCCCCCCTCTCTTCGGATTTACGGGCGGTGGGCGAATATGGCGTGCCGCTGGCGCGCTATATGGGGCAAGGCGAAGATATTCGCGGCACCCGCCTCTATGCGCCGGGCGACGACCTGCGCCACGTGCATTGGAAATCGACCGCCCGCAAAGGCCAACTGGTGGTGAAAGAGTTCCACCACGTGCTGCAGGAGCAATCGTTGGTGGTGTGGGACGGCGGCGCACCGGCCAGGGAAGATAAACCAAAACGAAGCCGCAAGAGCGACAAAAAACAGGCCCAAAAAGCAACGCAAAAGGGCGATGAAAATTCCCGCTTCGATGTGGGCTTCAACGCCGAGGAGTGGAGCCTGCGTCTGGCCGCTTCGGTGTGCCGCTCGCTGCTCGAAAATAAGCGTCCCTGCTTACTGCTGCGCCTCGATTCCAGCCCCCAACTGCTGGGCACCGAGGGCGGCGGGCTGACGGTGAACCAGGTGGCCTCGGCGCTGGCCGGTGCCAATGCCGACCGCACCCGGCCTTTCGTGGAAGCCTTTGCGCCGTTTCGAGGACGCTGGCAGGGCGGCGAGATTTACATCGTCACCACGAACCCCACCCCGCTGTTGGCCGAACTCGGCAAGCAGCTCACCATCGCCGGAATGCGGGTGACGGTGGGCGTGGTCGATCCCGCTGCATTTTCCACTACGCCCCAGTTGCACACCCCGGAATATGATGCCGGGATGCGCGCGCTGCTCAAGGTGGGAGCGCATGTGGTGACACTCTCGCCGCAAAAAGATTCGCGCAATTTCGCGGGGCCATTGCTGGCCGCCACCCGCTCGATGCTCGAACATGGCGTGGCGGCTGTGCCGGGCGGAACTCGGAGCAGTCTTGCACCGTCTCCAGTGGAGGTGATTTGAGGCTGCCAACCCGGTAACCCGCTCTTTTTATGAAAATCGCGCCTCCAGCTACACTCATTACCCACGGTCGGCGTTATGCCGATGGAGACACCGATGCCTGGAACGAACTGCTTCTGCGCTATGGGGTGGCCTACGCCTGCACGCTGATCTCCATCGTGGCGGCCCAACTCTACGTGCCGACGTCGTTTGCCGTGATGTTGGGGGTAATCACGCTGCTGGGCCTGCCGCTTTCGCTCTATTTGCGCAAGTCGGGCATGCGGCTGTTCGGACGGCAAATTCCGCGTTTCCTCATCAACAGCACCGTCGTGGTTACCACAGCGGCGGCTTGTTTCTATTTACTGATCCTGACCCAGCCCGAACTGTTTACACGTGGCATTTACCACGCCGTGATGGTGGGTTCTTCGGCCAACGATTCCATTGCGATTTTGATGAGTATGTTCCTCATCTTCGCCGCTACCCGCTCGCTGGCCATTATCAACGATAAAGACGCCGTGCTCAGTGCGGTGCCTTCGTTTTCGGTACTTTTGCTGCTCATCGTGGTGCATCGCGGCCCGGCGGTGGTGGCCTACTTTCTGATCTGGGCCATTACCGCAGCCGTGCTGTTTGCACTCGACCACCGGCTGGAATCGCGGCAGAGTGTGAGCGGCACCATCCCTTCGCTCGAACCCGGCCAGGATATCAAGCTCTCGGCGCGCGGCTTGATGTCGGTGATGAGCTTTTCACTGATCTGCGCCATCGGTATCTCCTACTGGCTCAGTAGCCGCAACCCCGAAGACAGGGGCGCGGTGGAAGACTGGATTCTGGGCATGGCCGGGCGCATGACGCAGTTGGCGCTCAACATTCCCGACGTCTCGGTGAACTCTGGCCCGGAGCGCCAGATCGACTTTACCTCCGGCCCGGCCCTGCCCACCCGCACCGAGCTGTGGGTGGTGCGCGCGCTCAGCGGCGATGGCCGTGTGCTACAGCCCGAATATTGGCGGCTGTTTACCCTCACCGAATATAACGGGCAGTCGTGGTCGCAAACCTCGGGTTCGGGCACCAGCATTCCGCTGCAACAGCTCAATCCCGGCCTGTTTCCTCCTTTCAACCAGGGCGGTTTCTCGCCGCGTGGCAATAATGGCAGGCAAAATGGTTTTTCGCGTCGTGGCAATTTCGGCGGGCAAAATGGTTCTTCTCCCCGCAGGAATAACCGAGAACAAGGCACCAATCAGGGTAACTACACCTTCAACCTGCGCCGCACCCAAAACCAGAATGGGAACCAGGGGCAGGGCCAGAATGTAATGCCGCGCCGCCGCCGTGGCTACGACGTGGCCGAGCAACACCCGGACGGCATGGAGATATTGCGTTCATTTGGCAACGACCCGCGCCGCGTGCTGCAAATTGTGGAGCCGCGCACCGCCAACGTCGGTTTTTCACCGATGCTGCCCGCCCCGCGCGTGGTGCGCATCCGCAGCGAAAACCCGCCCGATACCATCCGCGTGCGCAAAGACGGTTCGGTGAACACCAACGTGCTCGAACCCGGCCACCAACTGGTGGTGATCTCTTCGGTTTCCAGCGGCGAAGCCTATGGCATGAACGTGAAGGGTGGCGGGCCGCCGATGCAAAAAATCGCCGCGCCTTCACCGCAAATCTCGCTGCCCCCTGCAGAAAGAGCACAACATTTAAACCTGCCCGCACCGCTGCTTGCACCCAACTCGCGCGTGCGCCTGCTGGCCCAGCAGACCTTGCGCGGAGCCGGGGCCAATGAAAGCGACTATGCCCGCGCCCGGCGCTTATCGCTGATGCTGCAACAGCGTGCCGTTTATACCCTGCGCCCCCCGGCCATTCCGGCCAACGTGGATGCGACGGAGTATTTCCTGTTCCAGAACCGGCGCGGCTACTGCACCTATTTCGCCGGTGCGCTCACTGTGATGTGCCGCAGCGTGGGTATTCCGGCGCGCGTAGTCAGCG
>DAITOV010000227.1:0-8249 GCA_036833945.1 Abditibacteriia bacterium | reverse complement strand
CCTTCTTTTCGCCCGGCCAGCGCTGCGGGAACCGCCAATGCTAATTCTCCCGGCTACGGATACAACGCCTCATTGAGCCGCATTCGGCCCTATCCCTCGCAGCCACCGCTTTCGCTTGCGGCGGTGCAGCGTTCGGCTGAGATTGTAATGATCATCGAATTTCCCATTGTCGATGGTACTTATGCCAGCCCCGATGCTTATTGCCGCAGCGATGCGACGTGGGGATTCATGCACCCCACCAATGCATACTACCCCTATATGTGGCCGCATTTTGATGGTGGCACGGTGGCCTTTGCCGATGGACATGCCAAATGGTTCAAACGGGGCAACAAGTCGGTCTGCGATGTCAATGCCGGTGCCGCCGTACAGCGCGCCTGGCACCCGGCACTCCCTTAACTTCGATTTTCTCGTTTAATTCTTCGATTGCAAAAATGAAAATAACTTCCGTTTTAGGTGTGGTGGCTACGCTCGCTTTCTCCGTTGCTGCCCCTGCCATCGCCCAGCCTTTAAAATTCATTCACGGCGGTTGGGAACGTCCCAACTCTTCGGACTTGAAAACCCATCTCACCACCATCGAAAAAACACCTTACGACGGCGCTATTCTCAGCATTACCGGCAAGGACGATAGCGGCCGCAATATAGATATGAAACCCATTTTCCGCAAGCGAAAATGGAAGCAGGAATGGTTTCTGGCCAATGTGGACGAGTTGAAGTCGATCAACAACTCACGCCTGAAAGAAAACTTTATCCTGGTGAGTGTCACGCCCGATCATATCGACTGGTTTAGCGATGAAGACTGGGATATCGTCACCGAGAACTTTCGTATAGCCGCCTGGGCAGCCAAACAAGGTGGGGCGCGTGGTTTGGTGTTCGACCCGGAGATGTATCAACAGCAGGTTTTCACTTTCGAAGAACAACGTTTTTTAGCCGACCTGGGTAAGAAGCCGATCTATTCCTTCGCGCAATACCAGGAGAAGGTGCGCCAGCGCGGGCAGGAGGTGATGGCGGCCATCAGGAAAGAGTTTCCCGATATCGTGATTCTGGGCTTCTTTCTCAATAGCCAGAATATGAACCTGAATCACCCGGCCGATTTGCAATATCGTCCCTACGGCCTGCTGCCCGCTTTCTTTAACGGCTGGCTCGATGAGGCCAGTGAAGAGATGGTTTTTGTGGACGGCGTGGAAAACACCTACTACAGCGACGGTGAACTCGACTACCTGCGCATCACCAACGACATGCGCACCAGGGCGATTGACGTGGTCGCCCCGGAGAATCGTGCCAGGTTCAAAAAGCAGGTGCAGGTGGGCATTGCTTTCTATCTCGATTCCTACACCAATCCACCCGGCTCGCAGTTTTACCACGCTCCGCTCAACGGTTCACGGGCGGAGCGCTTGAAGCACAACCTGAGCACGGCGGCTAAAGTCACCGATGGCTATATCTGGACGTGGGGCGAAAAGTATCGCTGGTGGCCCACGCAAACCAAAGGCGTGGAAGAGAGCACCTGGGAAGAAATGCTGCCCGGCCTCTCGGCTCATATGCAACGCCTGAAGGCCCCGCAGCAGTTTCAGCAGCAGCTCTATTTACAAAGCAAAGCCAAAATCGAGAAAGGTGAATTAGTCAATCTCATTAAGAATGGCGGCTTCGATGAGTTTGGTGCCCAAGCTGAAAACGCGCCCAATGATTGGAGCAGTCTGGGCATGCCGCGCTACTGGAGCAACTGGCAGAAGACGCGTGGCGAGAATAAGAATTCGCCTCGCCCCAAAGGCATTTTTGCGGCCGATGAGCAAGCCATGAAACTCACCGGCATGAAACGCGACGGCGTGCTGATTCAGGAGGTGCCTGTGCAGCCGGGAAAATTCTACTCTGTGCGTGCCCGGCATAAGGCGCTGGGCAATGGTGAAAGCCGCATTAGCATCCAGTGGAAAAACGCCGGGGGTAAGTGGATTAAGTCGAATCACAACGTCTTTTTCCCCGGCCAAAATACGCAGCAGTGGCAACTCATCGAAGGCGTTTTCCAGGCCCCGGCCGAAGCCGTAACGGCGGTGGTGCTACTGGGTACGGCCTATCAGTACCAGGAAACCGATGCGGCCTGGTTCGATGATGTGGAAATGTATCTTCTGCCTGAAGGTTAGAGGCTGATTAATAATTCGTTGGGTTCAGCACAAAGGCAAGAACTATGGACCGCCAGCATCCTGCCGGCACAGGCATAAACGTATCATCGCTATTTCAGAAGGACTATCACGTTCGTGCCGACAAGATGCCGGCGGTCCATATTAAGGCCTGGCGTCTGCGAGATGCATTATCACTGCGCCGTTTGTAGTGACAAAAGCGCCTGATGTGGAATCACGAAATTGACAATCCGCTCCCGGCCGGTGGTAATGGTTTCCTGCACCGAAAAATCCAAATCGAAGCTGGTTGCGTCATTGGCAGGTGGCAGTAGGTGCAGCGTGAAATCGTAATGTTCTTTACGTCCGCCCAACTCCATCTCCAGTCCCTCCAACTGTTCATCGACCGGCCATTTATCGGGTGCGGTGGGTAAAAGCATCGCCAGTGGCTGGTCGAGCAGTTCACGGCCAAGTTGGTCGCGAGCAGTCACGCGATGGGTGGCCTGCACTGTTTCGCTTCCACCGGCCGGGGTCCAGCGGCAGGCAACCGCAATACCGCTGCTGGGCGGCAGCAGTTGAATCGCCGAAGGAGGAGTAGCCGGTGCGGCTGTGTCTACCGCGCTCACCGGCCAGTTGGCGGGTAGTTTATTGTCTTGATAATTTGCCATCGCCAGTATGGTGAGCTTGCCTTGCGAATCGCTTTGCTGCGTGCGGTTGAGTGAGGTGATGGCTTTGTCCTGCGGGCGTGGCAGGCTCGTGAATTGGAAACGCGAAGTGGCGTGGCGCACCTCTTCGAGTGCGAGTTTCAGGGTATGATTTTCCGGCGGCTTTTTGCGCTCTTGAGGCGTTTCCAATACCCAGCGAAAATCGACGCTGTTCTCATTAGGCTGCGCCGGGCTACCGGCTTTCCAACCGGCGCGACCGGGGCGGTAGAACGGTGGCTTCATCCTGCTCAGGCTCTGCTTGCGCCCCACTGCCTGGGCCGATTTAACCACCCAGCCGTTTTGTGAGGCTCTTTGAGTGGGGCTGGTCCACAGACGCAGTGCGGCCACGCCGTCTTGCCTGGTTCGCCAGGCTTCGGCCGATACGGTCACCGGGCCGCCTTGCGGCTCAAGAGAGACTGGCGGGGCGGAGTGGGGCAGGTTATCGGTGAGAGGGCCAAGCGGCAACTCAAAACGAAACTGCTCGAAGCCCTGCACCTGCTTGCGGCTCGGCGACCATTCCTCCAAACGCAGTTTGAAACCCACCCCGCCGGGGATATCCTGCGCGGCAAACGCCGATTGGGGAATCGAAAACTCCCACTGCTGCTGCGCGCGTGTGGCCGGTTGTTTGTCGTCGTTATTAAGCTTGCGCCGGGGCCATAGCCCGCTGATATCGTTGCCTGCGATATCCATGAAAGTGGCGCGGCTGTTCCACAGGTTAAAAGCCAGGTCGCCGCTTTGGGGGCGGGTTTGAAAATTAAAGGTCAAATAATAATACGGGGTTTTGTTGCGCTTGGAGAATGGCAGTAGCGCAATCTTTTGCAGCGTTACCCGCGTGCCCCAATCGGTGGTGCGGGTGTGGTTCAGCGGCGCGGTTTGGCCCACCTGCCGGGGAAACGGCAAGTTGTGAAAGGTGAGTTCACTCTGTTTGCGCCCTTGTGCCAGCTTCTGGTCGTCGGGCGAGGTTTGCACTTCAAAGTTCAAGGAAACGCTGGGCCAGTGCGGGTTGACATCGCTCAGGAATAGGCTGTTCCTCCCTTCCAGGCTGCTGTAGGAAACCGGCTCACCATTCGGCCCCTGCACCACAAGCCCGGTGATGGCGCGAAATAGATCGCCCGAATACGGCGTGTTCTCATGCTCAGCCTCATAGCTCAGCACCAACCCCTTGCCGGAATAGTTGAGCTGGCTGTTGCGCACCTGGGGAATATCCCAATAAGCCTGTTTGATGCGCATACGCACGCCGCTCTGCACCTGCGATTGAATCTCCGGCGGCGGTTCGGGCGGCTGGGCAAGAGTGGGAGGGGAGAGAAGGGAGTTTGCCAGGAGCAAACAAAGGGCGAGACGTGACAGTGGGGCTTTGGGCATGCGGAAGAAAAGACAGAACGTGTAAAGCTATTTACAACAGTTTTTAATTTTAACATATTGATTTTGTCGTTTTCTCTAATAAAAGCTGCTCGGAGAATACTGCAGCAACTTGTAATATAAAAACTTGCATTGAATATATTCACAGAGCGATAATGTGGACATGCGAATTAAAAAAGTTCATATCAAGAATTATCGCTGTTTAGAAGATGTCGAAATTGATTTTGATAATATAACCACTTTTATTGGGCCAAATGGAGTGGGAAAATCTTCAGTGCTTCGAGCGTTAAACTGGTTTTTTAATGGAGATAAAAACTTAACGCTGACCGCTGATGATCTCTATTCGGGAGTAAGTGACCCGGAAAATAGCACAATTATAGTTAAGGTCGAATTTGATAATCTCACAGAGAGCGATAGGACTGCATTAGGAAGAAAATATGCTCCCCCTAATACTGATGTTTTTACCGTTTGGCGTATATGGGAGAATGGCGTAGAGAAAATAACGGGAAGAGCAAAAGCGTATCCTCCCTTTGAAAGAATTCGCTCAATAACTGGTGCCAAGGAACAAAAAATAGCTTATGAAGAATTAATTCAAGTATCTTCAGAATTGAATCTTCCACGATGGACCAATGCCGCAGCAGTCAAATTATCGATGGAGATGTGGGAGCGAGACAACCCAGATCAGTTAAGTGATGCGGAAGTCTCAGGCACACACTTTTTTGGATTTGCAAGCCAAGCAAAACTGAGTGGTCTATTTGACTTTGTTCTCGTTACTGCGGACCTTAGAGCTTCGGAGGAGAGTCAGGATTCTAAAGGTAGTATCATTGGCCGTATAATTGAGAAAGCGGTCAATCGTTCTGTCGCTACTGAGCAAATAGATGAACTCTCGACAGAGTTAATTCGACGTTATGAGTCAATTCAAGATGACCATATTACCCCTCAGCTAACTGACTTATCGGAACGCCTTACACGAGAAGTGAATAATTTTACTTCAGGCCGAACCATTAATATTAAATCGGAAAAAGCTTCATTCACACCGCCACCACCCAAATTTATTCTAACGATTCTTGATCATCTCGCAGAGACTTCGGTAAGTGGTCAAGGACATGGCTTCCAACGGGCGTTATTAATTGCTGCGTTGAAAATGCTTGCTGAGCGGCAAGGCGAGAACAGTAATGAAAGCGTCCTCTGTTTAGCCATCGAAGAGCCAGAACTTTTTCAACATCCATCCCAATGTAAGGCATTTGCGCAAGTTCTTCGTGATCTGACTCCTGATGCTACATCTGGAATGCAAGTTACCTACGCTACACACAGTCCTTACTTTATTGAACCAGTATATTTTGATCAAGTTAGGCGTGTGAAACGTGTTATTCAAGAAGGAACGCACACTAGAGTGTCTATTTCACAAGCTACAATAGATTCCGTCTGTGAAAAAATAGCTGCATATGAAAAAGTAGATTCCATTCGGCATCGTTTAGAACTTGCTTGTACAAATGAATTATCTAAAGCTATATTTGCAGAAGCTGTGATATTAGTTGAAGGCTCGTGTGATGGTGCAATAATTGATGGAATTGCCGCCCGAACCAAACATCTGTCGATTGATGGAATAGAGGTTGCTGAGTGCGGTGGGAAGGGCAATATTATTTTTAGCCATGCCATTCTTACTTCACTGAATATACCTTGCTATGCAGTATTTGACTGCGATGAACCCATTGAACTCAAAGAGGATGGCGATAAAAACTATTTGAGTAAAATCAAAAGCGAAAAAGGAATTAACTCTAAATTACTTAAATATCTTGGTGAACGTGAAATTGTAGATGGTTGGCCTGGTCAGCGAACAACTCCAATATTCACATCTTTTCGTCATTCTTTAGAGCCTTTATTAAATGCATCTTGGCCTGAATGGGACGTGAAATGTCAAGAATTGTTGAATTCAGGCAGAGGTGTCAGTGGCAAAAATGCACGTACATACTTTATTGCTGCGAAAGAAACCGAGACAGAACCACCTGCTATTCTATCCCAAATTATTCAACATACACGTAATCTAATAACCGCGTAGTTGTATTCTAAAAAATTGCTGCCCCAGCAAGCATATACTTGCCGGGGCAATTCTTTTACTTCTTCTCCAACGTCCTACTTCTTCGCCGCACCACGTTTAGCAGCCTTCTTGGCGGGCACTGCCTTAACAGCAGCTTTCTTCGCCGGTGCCTTCTTCGCAGCAACCGCCTTCTTAGCCGGTTTCTTCGCTACCACCGGCTCATCCGAAACCAGACAAATCTTCACTGCTTCGCCCAGCCTGTCAACCCAGTGAAACTTGAGCGCCTTTTGCACTTCGGCGGGAATTTCTTCCAGGTCGCGTTCGTTTTCACTCGGTAGCAGCACTTCTTTCAAACCAGCACGATGGGCAGCCAGAACCTTCTCTTTCACGCCACCAATCGGCATCACTTTGCCGCGCAGGGAAATTTCGCCGGTCATGCAGATTTCCTTGCGCACCGGGCGGCCGGTCATGGCTGAAGTGAGCGCAACGGCCATCGCCACACCGGCCGAAGGGCCGTCTTTGGGGACGGCACCGGCCGGGACGTGGATGTGGGCGTCGTGCTTCTTGGTCCAGTCGCCGGAGATGCCAAGTTCGGTGGCGTGTGAGCGGGCGTAGGTCATGGCGGCTTCGGCCGATTCCTTCATCACGGTGCCCAGGTTGCCGGTCAGCTTGGTGGTGCCCTTGCCATCGACCAGGGTCACTTCTATCGGCATCACTTCGCCGCCAAAGCCGGTGTAAGCCAGGCCCTGTGCCACGCCCACTTCGTCGGTTTCCTGCGCCACGCCGAAGGGAAACTTGCGCGCGCCCAGGAAATCCTTGATGCTGGTGGGAGTGATGGCGACCTGCTCCGTCCAGGTTTCTGCGGCCACGGTGCGCGCCACTTTACGGCACACGGTGCCGATTTCGCGCTCCAGGTTGCGCACGCCCGATTCGCGGGTGTAAAGACGGATGATGCTGGTCAGCCCGGCGTCTTCGAAGTCGATCTGTTCTTCTGTGATGCCGTTTTCCTTCATCTGCTTGGGAATCAGGTATTTGCGGGCGATGTTGTGCTTTTCGTCTTCGGTGTAACCGGCAAAGCGCAGCACTTCCATGCGGTCGCGCAGGGCGGGCTGGATGGGGTCGAGCAGGTTGCCGGTGGCGATGAACATTACTTCCGAAAGGTCGAACGGCACTTCCAGGTAATGGTCGGTGAAGCTGGTGTTTTGCTGCGGGTCGAGCGCTTCCAGCAGCGCCGAACTGGGGTCGCCGCGGAAGTCGTGGCCCAGCTTGTCGATTTCATCGAGCATGAACACCGGGTTTTTCACCTTCACGCGGCGCATGGCGGCGATGAGGCGGCCCGGCATCGAGCCGATATAGGTGCGGCGGTGGCCGCGCACTTCGGCCTCATCGTGGATGCCGCCCACGGAGATGCGCACGAACTCGCGTCCCAGCGACTTGGCGATGGATTTGCCGATGGAAGTTTTACCCACGCCCGGAGGGCCCATGAAACACAGGATGGGGCCTTTCGATTCCGGGTTCAGCTTGCGCACGGCCAGGAACTCGATGATGCGATCCTTGATTTTCTCCAGCGCGTAGTGTTCTTCATCCAAGACTTCCACGGCGCGGCTGATTTCGAGGTTGTCTTCGGTGCGCTTTTGCCAGGGCAGGTCGCACAGCGTTTCGACGTAGGTGCGGATGGTGCCCACTTCGGGCGCAATCGGCGGCATTTTCTCCATGCGCGCGATTTCCGAAAGCGCCTTGTCGCGCGCTTCGTCGCTCATTTGCGCAGCTTCGACTTTCTGGCGCAGTTCGTCGGCTTCGCGCACGGTGGAATCGCCGCCGCCGAGTTTTTCCTGAATCGCCTTCATGCGCTCGCGCAGGAAATATTCGCGCTGGTTATCGTTCATACCCTCGCGCACTTGGAGGTCGATTTCCTTGTCGAGTTCGAGCACTTCCAACTCACGCGCCAGCAGTTCCACGCCCAACTGGGCGCGTTCGAGCGGGGAGAGGGTTTCCAGCGCACGCTGGCGGTCTTCCACCGAAATTTCGAGATAAGAAATTACC
>DAITOV010000226.1:0-8267 GCA_036833945.1 Abditibacteriia bacterium | reverse complement strand
GCGTCATCAGGTCGGGTGCGGCGAATTTTTTGATGCGGGGGAGCGATTTATCGTCGATCTCCGCCATTTTCTTTTGAAACAAGTTTGTAATCGGACGCAAGGGACGCTTGCCCACCACGGCGGCGGCGAAATCGACCAGATAGACCTTGTTCTCAGGCGTCACGATCAAATTAGAGCGGCGCTTCAAGTCGCAATGCGAAACACCGCGCTGATGGATGGCATCAATCACTTCCTGCACGCGCGGAAACACCGCCGGGTCGAGTTCGCCTTCCTCGAAATCGGCGACCGGTGTGCCTTCGATGAATTCCATCGCGAACGCCCACTTATCCAGCTTCTTATAGAGCCGGGGCACCCCCGGCGTGCCATCTAATGCACGCAAGGCTTTTACCTCGCGAGCCACCAAAATCGGCGCGATATAACGCCGGAATTTGGGCGGGGTGTGCGAGAAATCTTTCACTGCCGCGCGCACGCCGTTCATCTCTACCAGATACACCCAACTCTGGAAGCCGCGTCCCTGATGAATGAGGCGCGAGGAGTGTTCCTGCAAATTGGCACGAGTAAGCTCGGCGAAAGGGTTCAAAGTATTCGTCACCGCAGACAAATTATATCAGACGCCGCAGGAATCCTTTAGCCAACCGGCGCCAGTGACTGCGCTTCGAAACCAAGCTGCTTGACACTGTAAGGCTGCTCTTCTGCTGGCAAAGCGCGATAACGGAACCAACCCGCCGCCGCAATCATGGCGGCATTATCGGTACAAAGAACTTTGTCGGGCACCACGAAATCGACCCCGGCATCGCTGGCCGCCACTTCCAGGGCGCTCCGCAAGGTGCCATTTGCTGCGACGCCGCCGCAAATACCCAGCGTTTTCACATCATATTCTTCCAACGCTCGCCGCACGTTGCGGTCGAGCTGGGCAATAGCTGTCTTTTGAAAAGCGCGGGCAATCGCAGGCACCTGGTCGGGTGCCTTCCTATACGCCTGCGAAGCCGCCGTCTTCAAGCCGGAATAGGAAAGATCAAAGCTGGGTTCGAGGTTAGAAACCGTAAAACGAATATCGCCTTCACTCCCCTCACGCGCGGCTTTTTCCAGGTTCGGTCCACCCGGCTGCGGCAGTCCAAGAGCGCGCGCCACTTTGTCGAAGGCTTCGCCCACCGCGTCATCGCGGGTTTTACCCAGCCGCTCGAAGTTGTTGAAGTCGCGCATCAACACCAGTTCGGAGTGTCCACCGCTCACAATCAGGCAAAGCATGGGAAACTGCAAATCGGGCTTTTCCAGAAACGTCGAGGCGATGTGGCCTTCGAGATGGTTCACCGGCTGACAGGGAATCTGGTGCGCAAAACTCACCGCTTTGCCCGCCGCCACGCCCACCAGCAGGGCACCGACCAATCCCGGTGCATGAGTCACGGCAATCAAATCCAGGTCTTGCCAGGTGATTTTAGCGTCCAACAGCGCCGCTTCTAACAGGGGGTTCAGCACTTCCAGATGTTTCCGGGAAGCGATTTCGGGCACTACCCCGCCAAAGAGGGCGTGGGCGTCATACTGCGAAGAAATAAGGTTGGTGCGAATCCGCATCTGGTTGGAGTGCTCGTCGCACTCCACAACCGCTACGCTGGTTTCATCACACGAGGTTTCAATTCCTAAAATTAACACGGCTACAATTTTCGGAAATTGGCGGGGTTTGTGCTACTCACCGGAAGATGGCTCCTTCCTTTGTTGTTCCCTTCCTCCTTCGATAAGCTGGAGGCTGGTCGGGGGCGGGCTAGAGCTATCCATGCCAAGACGGCGGTCGCGAACGATTGAATTTCCGGCCTGCATTTTCGCGGCATGCTTTATCTCTGCGGCCAGGGAAGCTAACTGCGCGAACGAATCGATGCGGTTAACTTCACTGCTGACAATCGCCACGGAAAGTGACAACAGACCGATTTCCTGGGTCTCTCCACTGCGATTCTGCCCGATGTAAAAGCGACGCTGGCTATCTGCCTCGCCATGAAACTCCTCGATGCATTCTGCAAATTTTGTGCAAAGTGCTTCGGCCAAACTGAGAGAAGCCTGGGGGCGGCAAACCACGATAAAGTCGTCTCCCCCGATATGGCCGACAAAATCAGTGGAACTATTGCCCACTTCACTCACCGTCTCCTGAAGAAGCTGTGCCAACCGTTTGAGAACGGCATCGCCGCGCGCAAAGCCATAATGATCGTTATAAGGTTTAAATTGATCGAGATCGATATAGCACACGTCGAAGTGCATATTCTGGACGATACGGGTTTCGATTTCTCGCTGAATGTGTTCATTACCGGGTAGCTTGGTCAGTGGATTGGCACCCTGGGCCAGCAAAATACTACGCTGAGTGATGGCTTCCAGCAAAGCGCTCATCGAAACCACGCCCAGATAACGCCCACTTTGGGTAACGCAAATATCCTCATACACCGCCGACGAATGACGCACGGAAACACGCTGGGCCACTTCTTCCAGAGTTGCATTCGACTCAACAACGACAAAATGATGCGTGGATTCCAGATCGATAGCCGCTTTCTTTGAATTCAACAAACGTGCATATCCAAAACGCCCCAGAACCTCTTTTTCCAGAAATTGCTGCCGATGCAACAGCCCCAAAACGCGATTGCGCTCCACGACCGGCAAGCTGTTCAGGCTGGGTTCATTGATGAATCGCTTGAAAACGTCATCCAGAGTGGTTGTGGGTTCTGCCGGAGGAACTGCCTTTGCAATTTGCCCGATATATTTCAATTCGCCCTCCTCGCTGTCTTTGATCGGAATCGGCACTGGTTCATGGAGGCTGCAGGGAACCCGGGAAAGTTGCCCTGCAGGCGGTGCCAGGTGATAACCCTGCAAAAATTCGATACCCATATCGAGGAGCACCTGCAGCTCTTCCGGGCGCTCGACGCCTTCTGCGACCACCTGAATTCCCATGCGGTGGCAAGCAGTCGCAATCATATCCACCAGGTTGTAACGAACCGATGCCCGATCGATATTGGACACGAAATGACGGTCGATCTTGACGTAATCCGGTTCGATCATCGACAGCATCTTCAGCCCGCCATAGCCTACACCGAAATCATCAATGGCAATCTTGTAGCCTTGATCGCGATAATAGGCCACCGCCATGCAAAAACGATTGTAATCTTGAACCGCAACCGCTTCGGTCAACTCCAGAATCAGGCGTTCCTTGGGTAAGCCCAACTCTTCAATCAAGGCATCGATCGTTCCTCCCTTGTGAACAGGGTCACTCAAAACCAGCGGACAAATATTGAGGAACAGCATGCTTTCGGTTTCCTGCAAACCATGTCTGCACGCTTCGCGCAAGGCGGTTTCCCGGCACAGCACATCCAGTTGAGCTAAGCGCTCGCATTTTTCGGCGTCCCGGAACATGCGTTCGATATTGAGCTGCATCCCATCGAAGCCAATCGGGCCGACGACCGGGCGCGCCAGGGCTTCGTAGCCAAATACCTCGCCGCTCCGGCTACAGAAAATAGGCTGGAAAAACGATGTCAGCAGGCTACGCTGGAGAATCGTAGCGAGATACGGAGGAATGGGATGCGAGATAGGCGGCAAGGTTGAATCGAAAATTTCTAATGCGTTGGATAAAGACACGTGACTAACTTTCCATTGATGGCGAATCGCGGTTTTTACCATGATTCTTCACAACTTATCTTGCGTTAGAAATATTAAAAAAACATGAAAGCAAGTTCGGTGAAACCACCCTGCATCGCTGTGGCATAATCAAAGGTGAATTTACCCACGCTCATGAGAAATTTCTTTCTAATACTCGCCTGCTTGTTTTTATTCATGACCGGCGCAGTTGGTCAAAAGCGCGTCACCAGCCCTGTCAATCAGGGTAGCATGGTGATTGTTTCTCCCCACCAGTCCGAGCAGGGGTTGAGCTACGCAGAAGCAATTGACCGCATTGCCAGCCCACGCCACCAAATGCTCCTCAAAGGCATGGAAGATATTCATCGTGCCCTGGGACTGAACCCCACCAACATCATCAACGGTGCGGGCATGTATCAGCACGCGGGCGAGAATATGAGCGCTGTCACATACCCCTCCGGCTCTAAAGCCGCTGCGGTGCGCGCGGCAGCAGCGGCAATGGGGTATATCGCCAATCAGAAGCAAGTCCTTCTCCTGACGCCAGATTCGGATGGGGATTATGCTATCTACTCTCTGCTCATCCCTGAAGGAAAGATGCAACTCGCCTTTGAGGCAGCCGAACGCAACCTCGTTGCTTATACCCTGATTCCCGACAAAACCAATCCCCGCAAAGGGCTGCTCCTCATTGCCGAAAACGAATATTCCGGTTCACTCGAAAACGCCACCAACCTCATCGCCAATGTACTTGGCGTGCCGATCAATGCATTTTTTGCAAAAGTAGAATTTTTAGGAGACCCCGATGACAGAACCAAAGCCAGTGCGATCCTGCGCAGAGAAGCAATCCTTCATCCGGCGCTTAGAAGCAAAGGGTGGCAAATTGACTACCTTCGCGGAGATGATGACGAAGGTGGGTTATACGGTGGACCCACCTGGAACAGGCTCGATCTCTGGCGAGACATCCTCAACGGAAGCTCCCCCGAAGCCCCCCGGCCAAAGCCCGTTGAAAAACCAGGAAAAAGAATAAGCGAACTGCTGTCGCAGATGAAGCAAAAACCGAAAGTGCCTGTTAAAAAGAGATAGCGCTTTATTTAATGACTGGTTACCCGCACCGAATTTGCTGATAGCCACAGTGGATTCTCAGTGATAACCCCGTGATTGTTATTGCCACTGCTATCGGTCGCGGCCTTGCTTTGCGGATCATCCAGGTTCCAGCTTAACACTAGCCCAGGCGTTGCCGTGTTCAATTGGCGATACATGTTTTGTTCAATTTCCGCTTCGCTTAACGCTTTGTTCCACACCCGCACTTCGTCAACCATACCGGCCAAACGTTGCCAGTCGGTAAAACCGGCCGGTTGTTTGGCAATCATAAAAGGCGTGCCGTTTAAGTTAAAAGCTGCCGGAGTACTGCCCTGAAGAACACCATCCATATAGGCCTTTAAGGTTGTGCCGTCGAAAACACTGGCAACATGCACCCATTGTTTAAGCGGCAAATTGAACCCCAATTGTCCCTGCCCGATGCCACCACCCCACAGCCCTACATCCAGCATGGCATTTTCGTCATAAAACCAGTGCATCGACCCATTTTGCGGCGGACCCAACATCACAGTCCAAGCACGATATTCGGCTTTGTCTGCTAAGTAGAGCCAGGCTTCAATAGAAAAAGGCTGGTTACCGTTCGGTAGTCCACCAATGCTATTGATTTCAATGGCATCTTTTTTTCCGTCCAGCCCTATAGCACTACCCGCACGCTGCGGCATTTCAATACTGGCGTTACCATTTCGATCGTAAGCGATAGGAGTGATAATGTAATCTCCACTCGACACCATATTTGCTTGCGGCAAACTGCCGGAAATGGACCATTTCTCTCCATCCCAATTGGCTTCAACTTCCGCAAATTGCTTATCCCACGTCCGCCCTGTCCAAAACAGACCGTCTTTTTCCCGCTGCACAACCACAGCCACTCGTTTCACTCCACTGCCGTTCGGGTTATCCACCGCAGTCCCTGAAAGCGGAGGCAACTTGCGCCATTCCGGTTTATAGTCGGGCTTATTGGTAGTGGCAACAGGCGAAATTGTTTCGCGAGGATAAGCCACGAAATCGAAGCGGCTATCGGGCCCAGACATAATACTCGGAACTTTCACCACTGGCTCAATGACATAGCCTAACCGGTTCGCTTGCACGGTATAGCGGGTGCGATGCAGATTCACCAGTGTGTAATTGCCGTCGCTATCGGTCAGGATATAATCACTGCCGCCAATGCCCACTTTCACATCTTGCAACGGCTTGCCATTGTGCAAAGTTACCTTGCCGGAAATCTGCTCCGTCTCCTGGCTACCCAATTCTATGATGATCGAGCGGCTCGCCGTCCCGCCTTTCATGTCGCTTGCCGTGCAGCGCACCACATACTTGGCTGGTTCGCCGTTCCAGGCATGGGAAACCTGAGGCGCTCCACCTGTGGCGTTGCCATCGCCAAAATCCCAGTAGTAGGCAAGTTGGTCGCCGTCGGGGTCGCTGGCCGTAGCCTTAAACTCCACCTCCTGACCTAATCCCACTTTGGTAGTTGACGCTTCAACGGACAGCACCGGCGCGCGATTTTCAGGAAACTTACCCAGATACACAGCAACATCCATCGATTCCGGCTGCGTGCCGCCTTTCCTGAGCGGCGTAATGCAAATGTCATATTCTTCGTCGGTATAGGTGCGGCCAATCAGAAGCGCAGCATCTCTAAAACTGTGCGGCGAATCGGGAGTGGTATCGAGCACATCAACTTCGTTATTGGTGGTGTAAGACCGCACCAGTCGCACGCCATTCATTAGCGCAGGGACATCTTGAATCAACTGGCGGAACCCAGTAAATATGTTGATAATTACGTTTTATACTTAAACCGCGCAAACCAGGAGCATCCGGCAAATCATGAGCATAGATTCGGTAGATGCCACTGGTTTTAACGTCTTCAATTTTGTCGTTAATCCAGCCCATCTTGGCTTTCAGAGGCACGCTGAGGTGGTGTGTTAGCTGCCCGCCACCACCGCCCATCCAGTCGTGCGGATCTCCAAAATCTACCACCTGGCCTGGCCCAATCACGCTGTTATCGTAGGTTTTCCATCCCTTAGCGTGCGGCAAACCAAAATTATGCCCCAACTCATGTACCGTTACTGCTGAGTTAAAATTATTCTTTAAGCGCATCCCTTTGTGACCGATACCAGCCACGCCGCCATGATCTCCTTGCGGTGTCTTAAACGCCACGATTTCCAGTTCGTAATGCCCCGTCTCATAGCCCGCTGCCCTGGCTGCTTCGCGCGCATGGCCGATGATGTGCGGGCTGTCCATGATATTTCCATAGAAAGCAGCCGTTTCCGGCATCCGCAACGTGGGAGTAACGGTGAACTTGAGCGTCGTCTTGCCATAGGAGTTATCGTAGTAAAAATCACGGGTTTCAGTGAGCACTTTCTGCAGGTATTCATTCGTCACCGGATCGCCGGGCAAATCGGAGAAGTCGCAGCGGATATAGAGAACTTTCTTCTCACCTTCCGTCCAGGGAGATGCCTGAACGGAGCAAGCTGTGCCGAAAATAAAAATGATCAGAAGGAGAAGATAACGCATAGTTCACACCACTTTACAGGCTCCGATTTTCAGTGCATTGCATAAAAAACCGGCTTTACGGTATGTCATTGTAATTGATATCTTTCCACGCAGACAAAACCCGCCTTTTACAATTGCGGCCCCGAAACAGAAGTTTCGGGGCCGCAATGAGTTGGAAAGGTGGCGAACTTGAGAAGTTACCTTTTAATAGTCTGTAAAATAAATTTCTTCCTGACTTTTACGCAGGGCGAGTGCATCTATTTGCGAACCCCGAGCGTGAGCGACGGGCACGTTTTCTTTGCTTCACCAGGCTCATTTCCCGTGCCCGTCGCTCACGCTCGGGGCTTCCAAATTGAGTTAAAAGCCTCACCTACTAAGTGCTCGAACATGTAAGGACCTAATTTACAGACTATTTAATTTACTTCCAAAGTTTCAATCATTTTCCTGACTCTTTGCAGATGAACATCATAGATTTCCGCCGACAGATTATTCGACCAGTGAATTTGCTCCCAGGTCGGAGCCTGGCCGGCAAAGACGTAAGCAGAGTGAATTGCATCCAGAGCCTGTTTCAACACTTCTTCCGCTTGTCGCTTGCGCTTGAGGTCAACAGTTTTGTTGATGGCATCTTGCAGCATCGCCAGTTCCTCAAAATCTTGCATCCCTTCGCGCACGCTTTCCCAATGGACACTGTTATACACCGTATCGGTATCGACAAAAGCCGGGGCGTAGCTGGCCGGGATGGCGTAATCGTGCCAGGCAGTTTCCCCTGCCCCGATATCATTTAAGGCCCAGAAGCCCATACCTTTGCCACCGACGGAAAACACTCGCCAGGCTTGTGCGCGGTAGTACTGCTGGGGATCGAACAAGCGAATCGGCCCCATGCAGGAATATAACCATAAATCAGTGCCATTGGCGCGATGCTTTTGATAATAATCCCGCGCTTCTTGCGTGCCGCGATAATAGTTCTCCGCCAATGGCATCAACGCATCCATGTTGCTCATCGACTCCTGAAGCTTCATCAGGTCGGGCCGTTTCCATACCGGGTTGGCAATCAGGCTGATACCGGCACCGCTGCCCTT
>DAITOV010000225.1:0-8281 GCA_036833945.1 Abditibacteriia bacterium | reverse complement strand
TGAGTGGCGCAAAACTCCTCCCCCTCAGGGGGAGGCTGGGTGGGGGATTTGAAGAGTACGGGTTGCGTAAACTTCAATGAATGAGAAAGCTCCAAGACAGACCTCCCTCCCCCAACCCCTCCCTGGGGGAGGGGAGTTACGCTCCCTCAACCTTAACTTCTTCTCTCTGCGCCCTCTGCGCCCTCTGCGTCTCTGCGTGAGCCAAACCAACGGCAGTCCGAAACAGTGCGTTACAATGTACTCCAAACGCCAATCTCGGAGAAAACACCAATGCAAAAGCCGAATGTCTGGCTGATCATGACCGATCAACAGCGCTGGGATACGCTGGGTTGCTATGGTAACGAAACCATCGAAACCGTCAATCTCGATTACTTTGCCGCCAACGGCACCGTCTTTGAAAACGGTTATACCTGCACACCTTCGTGCATTCCGGCACGGGCTTCGCTGCTGACCGGGCAAGACCCCTGGAACGTCGGCATTCTGGGCATGGGAGGCGGGCAGGGCAATGCCCAACTCCTGGAAAACACCCTCCCCGAATCGCTGGCTGCCGCCGGGTATCACACCCAGTGCGTGGGCAAGATGCACGTTCATCCGCAACGTTCGTTGCAGGGGTTTCACAATGTAATGCTCGATGAATCGTCGCGCGTGGTCGATCCGGGGTTTGAATCCGACTATGTAAAATGGTTCAACGCCAACCGGCCGGCCGAGTGCGACCGGCAAGACCACGGCATCGACTGGAACTCGTGGATGGCACGCCCCTGGCATTTGCCGGAGTATTTGCACCCCACCGCCTGGACGGCTGCCGAATCGATCCGCTTCCTGCAACGCCGCGACCCCACCAAACCCTTCTTCCTCAAAACCTCGTTTGCAAGGCCGCATTCGCCCTACGATGCGCCGCCCTACTACTTCGATCTCTACGATAAGAAGGAAATGCCCGAAGCCGCTATCGGCGATTGGGCGCACGTACACGACGTACCCAGAGACGCCGCCGACCCCAATGCCTGGCACGGGCGGCGCAAACCCGAAGAAGTGAGGCGCGCACGTGCGGCTTACTATGGCAATATCAATTTCATCGACCACCAAATCGGCTGCGTGCGCCGCTACTTGACTAAAATCGGAGCATTGCAGAATACGTTAATCGTCTTCGTTTCCGACCACGGTGACATGATGGGCGACCATCACCTGTGGCGCAAAACCTATGCGTATGAAGGCTCGGCGCATATTCCGTTCCTGGTGTCGCTGCCTTCGAGTTGGAAGCAAGAGGTGCAAGAGCGCTCGGCAGCGCCGGTGTGTTTGCAGGATGTCATGCCCACCATCCTCGATGCCTGCGGCGTGGAAATTCCCGATACTGTCGATGGACAAAGCGTGTTGGGACAGATGCGCGGCGAAAAAACGCCGTGGCGTGAGTTTGTGCACGGTGAGCATACAGCCAGCTATTCGCCTGACAACGCCATGCAATACCTTACCGACGGCAACTGGAAATATATCTGGTTCCCACGCACAGGGGAGGAGCAGCTTTTCGACCTGCAAAACGACCGCTACGAAACCGAAAACCTGGCCGTGCAGGAAGCTCACACCGCCACCTTGCAAGAGTGGCGAGAGAAGCTGGCCGTAGCCCTCGAACCCCGTCAGGCCGGTTTAGTGGAAAACGGCGAACTGGTGTGCCAGAAAGGCAAACCACCGCTCATCTCCCCGAACTATGCCAAGCGCATAAATCGTATGCACCAGAAAATGGGCCTGCTGTCATAATCTCCCAAAGACCAAAGTAATGCCTCCGTCCACGCCGCATCAATTAAGACATCTGGTTGAGGAAAAATTGTTGCGTTGGGCTCAGCCCGGCGTATTACGTTGGGTCTTGGCTCGTGAAAATGCCGACCTACTGCAACTACCGCCGCGTGTGGAGGTGCACCCGCGGGAAATGAAGAGCCGGGCTGTTTCGTATCGTATTCCCCGCCAGTATCGCAATGCCACGGTGATTGCTAAAACCTGGCCCGATGATCATCTTTCGGCGTTGCGTATCGGCAAGATACTCTGTGTAACGCGAGGCGAAGCCACAATTGAGTTAGGCGATTATGAGTTGAACTTGCCGACAGGTACGTTTTTGTTCATTCCGCCCGGCATACCTCAGCCAGATGGTGCGTTGGGCCACTTGCGTGATTATCATAAAGAGCGCCAGGCGGAGGTATGGTGGTTGAGTCCGTTTGGCGAACACCTGCATTTTTGGCAATGCTACTGCAACGATCACGAGCACTATTCCATGGCCTGGAGCAACATTTTCTTTCGCGACCAACGCCTGCGCCATTATTTCGATTACCTCCACCACGAGGCGGTGCGTGAAGAAGGTTCTTCGTTGCCCATCATCAGCCACCTTATGACGCTGTTATTGCTGGAGATGCAGCGCACAATTGAAAGCGACGACTACCTGCGCCTGGCTCACTGGGGCTATTCCATACCGCGCACCGAAAAGATGCACGACCCCATTGCGATGGCGACGCAGTATCTCGATATGAATCTGGAAAGTTCCATCACCATCGAATCGCTGGCACGCCAGGTGGGGATGTCGCGCTCGCAACTGGCAGCACGTTTTCATGAACGGACGGGCGAAACCGTAGTGGGTTACCTCACTCGGAAACGATTAGAGTTGGCTTGCAAGCTCTTAGCAGAGTCGGAATGGACAGTCACTTACATTGCGGGATTCGTCGGTTTTCGCTCGCCTGCGCATTTTCACACCCTCTTTAAAAAGCATTTTGAGGTATCACCCGCACGATATCGTGAGCATAATGCACAAAAGAAAGACGATAAAGAACACTTACAGACGATATAGAAGATGTGTCTGCCTTGAGAGTGGGAATACTAAATTTGTCATTATTTTTATTCCCTTTGGGAGGCACGGATGAAACGTCCGATTCGTTACGGTTTTACATTGATAGAGTTGCTGGTCGTTATTGCTATAATAGCTATTTTGGCGTCGATACTCTTTCCGGTTTTTGCCCGGGCACGGGAAAAAGCACGGGCTGCTTCGTGCCTCTCCAACGTTAAGCAAATGGGTTTGGCCGTGGAGCAATATAAGCAGGATTATGACGGTTGGTATCCGTTTGGTGCCCGAGTCAGCCCGGCTCCAACAAAGAATTGGTATGTGGCCTTTTTAGATCCTTATATAAAAAATTCACAGGTGACCCTTTGCCCGAGCCAACCAGAGGAGTGGGAAATTGGTTATTCCTATAACCAGATGTTTGGCTACCGCATGGGCGATAGCCGTGCGGGAAACCCAACGTACTATGCCAGTTTTTGCGGTGCGACTATTCCGATTTACGATGGCGTCAACGAAGCGGGAGTCACCCAGCCTTCGACCTCGATTCTAATGACCGAAGCCTCGCTGTATTATTATTATTTAGTCATAGACGCCGGATATACAGTCGCACAAGCGAACATCAATCTCTCTATTTTCTTTCCAAATTCTAATGCAACGACGATGCGAAATCGCTTTGCTAAGAGAGAAGCCGAAATTCATACCGGCGGGGCGAACGTTCTGTACGCCGATGGACATGCCAAGTGGCAAAGACTCACCAATATTGTCATTCCGCAAAACTGGTGTTCCTATCGCTAATTGAAGTTGATCGTCGAAGGCGAATTCGGTATTACATTAACAAAGGTTTCAATCTTCTATGAAGTATAAATTTAGTTTCATCGCTGTATTGCTTGCTACAAGTATTCTTCAGTTCGCACAAGCCCAGGAAAAACCGGTTCACACCGTCGCTCCTTCTCAATACACCGTCGCTCCACTGCCCGGTGTCACCACCAAAGTCATCGAAGACGGCAAAACCCTTTCCGTCTCCTCGACTGATGCCGCTGCGACCATCGTACTCGATTTAGGCTGGCTCAAGGTCGCACCGCAAAAGGCCTATCACGCTACCTACAAGCTGCGCGCGCAGGAATTGGCGGCTCCGGCCAATGTGCGCATCATGATTCGCGAGCACGAAGCCCAGGGGCAGCGGCCGATTCAGCCGTATCATAATGAAAGCGTGCGCTATCGTGAAGTCAAACCCACGCAGAAAGACTGGCTCACGCGCCGCCAGGGGCTTATTACCGGCGAGAAGACCACCGTGCTGAGCGGCTCCATTATCATTTCGCAGTTGAAAGGCGAAGTGCATCTTTCGGCGACGGAACTGTTCGAAACCGTTGCCACGGCGGCGGTCTCGCCCGGACAGGCGATGGCCGATTCTAAAAAGGCGCTCGACGAGGTGCGTGCCCAGGCGAATAGCCGTAAGCCGCTCACACCGCGCCCGCTGGTGTTTTCGCGCACCCAGATGAAATACGGGTTGGAGAAAAACTATTACCACGAGTGGAATGACCGGCCGCTATTGGTGAGCCGGGATTACCGTATCTCACATCCTTACGTCACTTCACCCACCAGCTATAAGCGCATTCTCGAAGAGGTCGTCAATTACGATATTGACGGCCTTGCCTTTTTTCCGGAAACCAAGGGCCGCATGGAGATGTTCGACGTCCATGAGAAAAGCGGCGTGGCCGGTGTCGGGTTGCTGCCCGAGTTCGTGGGGGCGTTCACTCCCGATCATATTGAAGTGAAAACCGAAATTGTGCGTCGCGCGCTCAAAAGCCCCAATACTCCGCGCATCAACGGCAAGGTGCTCATCACCAGTTATGGTGCCGAATCGCTCAAACCGGCCGAGTGGAAAGATATCCTGAACCACATTCGCGCCCAGGTCGGCGATACCTTCCTCTTTCTCCCTGCTCTGACCAATGTCACCAAACTTCGCCCGGCTTATTTAGCGGGGCAGCCGATTACGCGCGCCGCCATTGAAGTCGAGAAAGCATTTTTGCGCGAATACCTCGATGTTTGCGACGGCATCTATTTCAACTATCCGCCCGCGTTGCGTAACAAAGACCGCAGCTTCGATGGCGAGTTCTACCGCGATATCTTCATCCCGATGTTCAAGAGCGTGCTCAGCGAGCCGAAATACCAGAATAAGTATCTGGGGCTGAGCGCTTACCGTTCGCACATGTCGCCTGAGCGTGGCAATACCCTGCACGAAGACGGCACCCGCAGCTTGCGCCGTTCGTTCGAGGCCGCGATGGATGCGCAGCCGGACGTTATCCTATTGCCGGAATGGGATGAAGTCAACGAGAACACCAGTTTCCGCCCCACACTGCATGGCGGCACCACCAGCATGCGGATTTTGCGCTACTACATGAGCAAAATCAAAAGCAAAGCGCCCACCCCGGTGCCGGGTGATGATGTGACCGTGCCCAACCTCATTTTCAGCGCCCGCAAAGCGGCGGTGATTGGCGAGAACCTGGTTTTTGAACTGCTCAACGTGCCCGATTCCGCCACGCCGGGACGCTATACCGTGGAACTGACTCTGGCCGATGAAAACGGCAAAGTCGTGAAGAAATTCGAGCCGGTTTCGTTCGCTTCCAACCAGTTGCAGGAACAGCGCCTGACGCTGGCCACCGAGACCATCCCCGACGTACGTGCCCTGGTGCCTTCATTAGTGGTGCGCGGCTATAATGGCCGCGATCAAGTGCTGGATGCCGGTTTGCAGCATGTTCAACTGCGCGCAACCTGGAACTGGGATCACCTCTATATCAAGCAGCCGCTACGTGATGTGCTCAAACCGGTAGACGTGGAATTCGCTTGGAAAGGCTTGGCGCGAACCGGCCAACCGTCCATGCTAACAGCGTCAGTGAAGTCGCCGGACAACCTGGCTTTGGTGGAAGTGCTGGGCGATGACGACGAGGTATATGCCTTCGACCCCACCGATGAGTTCTGGCGCGCCGATTCCACCCGCGAGCTGTTTCTGGTGGAATATCGCTCGGTGAACGATCAGGAGATCAAGGGTTCTCTCACCCTGAAAAATGCCACCGCCCACTGGCTCACCAACGGCACGCCGCTGCATCAGGAAAAGGCCGAAACTGAGATTGAAGGCAATCGCGTGCAGCTCAACTCCCCGGTCTCAGCGCACTTGCGCTGGATTTATCTAGCCGTGCCTAAAGCCGATCTCGATAAGGCCGAGCTCGATTTCAATTTCGATAAAGCCAAGTTCTCGGTAACTCTGCGCGATGTGCTGGCAAAGAAGATCATCGCCCGGGGCGGCGAAAACGGCCTGCATCTTTCGGTGCGCCCCTATCATCGGCAGATCGATATGCCGCGTCCGCTCAACAAAAAAGAGACAACATTTAGCATCCCGGTGTGGCCGGAGATTTCTTCCGAACAGTTCCACCTGCGTCTCACCACTACCGATGGTAAACAGTTCCGCTCCAAGCCGCTAGTGGTTCCTGTCATGGGAAGGGTGGGTGTGAAACCCCTGCGGGTTTATTCCGATGTACAAAAGCGCGGCGTGGATGTGCCGGTAAGTATGGACCGCATCCCCGACCTGACCTACGATTTCACGCCCGAACACGGCGCTGTTTTGCTCACTAATGCCGGGCAGCCGTTCTGGGCCACCCTGGGCGGTTATAGCAATACCACGACCGGGCGCGGCACCGTCAACGGTTTACTGCGCGGGCAGATTCCCGCCGATGTCGAGCGCACCGCTCCTGAATGGGAAACCGTTGACGGGCAAATCGCGTTGAAATTCGACGGGAAAAGTACCTATCTGGAACTGCCGCGCGAAGCCTTGCCGTGGCGTGGCGCGTTTACGATGAGCTTCGATATCAAGCCTGCTACAGCGAAAGACCAGGTGTTGGTCGTCAACCGTGTTGTGGGGAGCCTGAAAGGTTTGGAGCTCGAAATTAAAGACGGCAAGCTACTGGCAACCTTTCCCGATGCCGATTGGAAAGGGAACCGCTTCGCCACCGAACTGGCCGTGCCCGCCAATCAGTGGTCGGCCGTGAAAGTGCGCTATGACTTTGAAAACATGGTGCTGAGTGTGAACGGCAAGTCGCAAGCATTTCCGCTCACGCTGCCCGCCAGCAGCCTTGGTTTCACGCTCTTTGGCGAAGGCTGGAAAGGCAACTGGTTTGAAGGGCATCTGCGTAATCTGCGGATTGTACACAATGCGGAGTAGGGTGTTGTAGGAAACAGGAAACACCTCCGGCTTGTAGGTAATTGTAAGCCCAGAGAAAGGAGCTGTGTTATCGATGCTTGAACTGGCAACGCGTCTCCTTCTGGCAGATCGCGCCAACTGTTTCATGCAATCACCTGCGGTGGATATCTCCCTGCAGATAAGTACTATCAACTAAGAAATAACGTTGTTTATTATAGAGAGCAAATAACGCTCTAAAAAAACGTGCAACACTGTCACATTTGCCCCGGCGGCCCCTGCTGCCAGGCACAAAAAAACCCACCTCGAAAGGGAGGCGGGCGGCATTTTGGAGTGCGGTGACTTGTCACCGCGTCGTGTCGGGGTTTTGTTGAAAATAAGACAGAACGGTTATGCCCTCGCGTCGGCAATAGTGACAGAGTGATTCTTTTTTCCCACCCCTTACAAAATAAAAAACGGTGTCACTCTGTCACTATTGAAAACAGCTTTTCCCCGCTAACTGTTACAAAGTTACAAGTTTTCCCACCTGTGTGTTATTAAGCGCAAAAACAGTGTAACTTTGTAACTCTGTAACAGTTGAGATCAAAAACGGGATTTTAAAAGTTACATGGCCTTTATTTGTGACAGTTACAGACGGCTTTCCACCACCAACTGTTGCCAAGTTGCACGGCATAAAATGCAACAGTTGGAAGGCGCTGAAAAGTCTTACCCGACCGTAGAGACGCGATTTATCGCGTCTAAGCCTCTTACCAAACCCAATGCTTCGCAAACGGATACGGCGCAGACGCGATAAATCGTGTCTCTCCATGTTTGCTTAGGGCTTTATACAGGGGATTTTTTAGGTGGGGAATAACTTAATTATATCACAAATCGGCCCAAAATTCATCCCCTCACCAACGCAAAAGGCACAGCGCGAGATACAACACGCCGTGCCCTTCTGCATTCTGCCTTTTGACTTCTACCTTATTTCAACGCTTCTACCACCGGCACCCCGATACTGCCGTTGGGCTGCTGGATTTTAAGCAAAGCCGCCAGCGTGGGAGCGATATCGGTCATGTTCACCGGACGCGAAGTCTTGCCCGGCTTGATGCCCCAGCCCATGAGCACGAACGGAATGTGGGCATCGTAGGGATTCCAGGACGAGTGCGTGGTACCGGTGGGGCGGGCCGAACCGCTGCTATACCAGGCCGGTTGCAGAATGATTTGCACCGCGCCGCTGCGATGGCGGTTGTAGCCGTTAGTGATGCGTTCGCGGAGCACGGCCGGAACGGTAGAGG
>DAITOV010000224.1:0-8291 GCA_036833945.1 Abditibacteriia bacterium | reverse complement strand
ACTTGCTTACGCGCGTGGTTCCTCATGAAGAACCGCGCGCGTAAGCGAGCCGGATTGATGTATCTTTTTGCTTCCTGACTGGTCTTCTGATGTATGTTTACCTTAAGCAGTAACGGAGGTAAAACTCTTGCTCAGTCCACTCGCTCACGCGCGTGGTTCTTCATTCTACCAGTCGCCAACACTCCCATCCGCATAGAAGGTGCGTTGCAGCACTTCTTGCTCGAACGGATGCTTCTTGACTTCTTCCTCGTTGATCTCAATTCCCAACCCCGGTTTATCACTGGGGCGCACCAGGCGGCCTTCTTTTTCGATAGTGAAGCTTTCGCTGACCACGTCGCTGCGCCAGGGCACGTCGAGATGCACGCTTTCGCAAATGGAGTAGCTGGGCGTGGCAAAGCCCAGTTCCAGCGAGGCGGCGGTGCTGACGGGGCCTTGCGGGTTGTGCGGAGCCAGTGCCACACGATATGCTTCGCCCATCGCGGCGATGCGGCGTGCTTCGGTGAGTCCGCCGCAGTGGGTAATATCGGGCTGCAACACCGAACAGGCGCGTTTTTCCAGCAGTTCGCGGAAGGCGTGCTGCGAGATGAGCCGCTCGCCGGTGGCAATCGGCGTCGTGACGGCGCGCTGAATGAGGGCGATATCGTCGATAGTTTCGGGCCAGCACGGTTCCTCGAAGAAGTAGAGGCCGTAGGGTTCGAGTGCTTTGGCGAACTGCATCCCCATGCGCGGGGAAGGGCGGGCGTGGCAATCGACCATGATGTCGATGTCATCTCCCACTGCATCGCGCATCGCGGCCACGCAGGCCTCGGCATATTTAATGGGGCGCAAGCCTTCCAGCGGTGCGGTCTCGGGCACGGCCATAGTCTTGAAAGCGGTGAAGCCGTCTTCCACCGCCGCTTGCGCCAACTCGGCAAAACGGGTGGCGTCGCCGGGGGTGGTTTCATAGAAATCTTCCATCTTGCCGCCGCCCAGGTGGCAGTAGAGCCGCACGTAGTCGCGCACTGGCCCGCCCCACAAGCGATGCACCGGCACGCCGTGGACTTTGCCGAGAATGTCCCACAGCGCGATGTCGATACCCGAAATCGCCGTGCCGCGCACGATGCCGTTGCCATGCCAGAAGTGCTGACGATACATCATCTGCCAGAGATATTCGATGCGGGTGGGGTCTTCACCGATCAGTAGCTGCGAAATATCTTCAATGGCACCGACCACGCTGCGGGTGTGCCACTCCAGCGTGGCCTCGCCCCAGCCCCACAGGCCGGGTTGGTCGGTGAGGACTTTGACGAAAATCCAGTTGCGCATGCGCGCGTTACAGACGTGGGTTTCAATGGCGGTGATTTTCATGTTAGAGCTTAGAACTTAGATTTTAGAGCTTAGGGGGTAACCGGGCGTGTAAGTTGACGGTTAGCTTATTAAGTCCGTCATCCTCGCGAAGGCGGGGATCCAGTACACGGCTTATTGATTTAGTTGGAAATGTTGAGCTTATGAGGTGCCTGTCGTTTATGGACCGCCGGGAGTCTATAGGGGTTAAGCTTTCAAATTTATCATGGTCCAATTGTTAGGCTGTGTACTGGATCCCCGCCTTCGCGAGGATGACGGATTATGAAGACAACGGTAATCATCAATGTCCGGTTGCCTCACCTTCTGCATTCAGCATTCTGACTTTATTCCCCCGGTTGCCTCCTGTTTTCTGTTTCCTGTCTACTATCTACTGCCTTTAAAATCCGGTACTTCCACCGACGCGTTGCCCTGCTTGATCGAATCCATACTCAGTGGAGAAATGCTTGACCAGGTAACGGCGTCGTAGACGTCGATCAGCGGCAGGCGGCCTTCGATGACGGCGTTGGCGAATTCGCGCAGCACGAAGAAGTCGCCGCCGCCGTGGCCTGCGCTCGAAGCGGCTTCTAAGTGCTCGCGCCATAGAGGATGCTCGAATTCATCGGCATATTTCCACAAGGGTTCCCACTCGGTCGCGGTGCCGTCTTCTTTCATCGGGCTGCGGCCTTCTATCCAGATCAGCGGATCGAGATGCGGGTCGGCCTGCGAAGCGAAGGCGGCAGTGGTGCCCTGCAGGCCGTAGCGGGTCATGTGGTGCGGGCGGGCCGAGGCCCAGTCGATGCGGCTTTCGATGAGCACTTCGTTCTGGGTACGAATCATGGTGGTCACGCTGTCGGAGTGCGGCCAGAAATCGTGGTTGGCATATTCCGTGCGTTCGGGCATGTTGCGTGTTGCATAATGGGCAATCGAGCGGGCGCGGCTGTGCCAGGTGGCGGTGGTTTTGAGCTTGTCGGTGCGGTTGATGCCCAGCCAGCGGCACACCGGGCCAAGCGAGTGGGTGGGGTAGGTGTTGCCGCCGCGCTCGTGGCGCAGTTGGCCGCGCCAGGTTAGTTCGCCGTCTTCATGGAAATAAAGTGAACGGCAATCGTGGATGTAGCTGCCTTCGGCGAAGGTCAACTCGCCGAACACGCCTTGCTCCACCATGTTTTGTACCATCAGCACGTCGCGCATGAAGCAGTAGTTCTCGGCCATCATGTAGGTGAGGCCGGTGCGCTCGACAGCTTGAATCAGCTCCCAACCTTCCTCGACATCGTAGGTCGCCGTCACTTCGCTGAGCACGTGCTTACCGGCGTTGAGCGCTTGAATTGCCTGGCGGGCGTGCAGAGGCACCGGGGTGGCGAGGCACACGGCGTCGATTTCGGGGTCTTCCAAAACTTTCTGGTAGTCGTCATAGCAGCGAATGTCACCTTCATCGCTCCATTCTGCTAACATGTCCTGGCGGGTATCGCAGACGGCGACGAGCTGGATGCGGTCGGAAATCGACTTGGCCGAGTTAATAAAGGTGCGGCCACGGCGAGCGCCGATAACGGCAAAACGGATGGGGAGGTTCATGGGGTGGTTTTCCTTTTCGAGGTTTTGGAACGAACGGTTTTCTGGGTGGATTCACGCACGATGAGGGTGGCATCGCAACGCGTTAGTTCGGCGACTTCCGGCGCGCCTTGCATCAGCGCTACAAGCTGATCGACGGCGTGGCGGCCGATTTGAGAAAACGGGTGATGCACGGTGGTGATGCCGCGACGCTCGGCCACCGGCACGTCATCGACACCGGTAACAGCCAGCGCTGGGCTGCCGGGTGTCTGTTGCAAATGCCGCAATACGGCGGCGGCAAGAAAGTCGTTGGCACAGGCCAATGCAGTGAGCTTCTGTTGTTGTGCGGCAGATACGGCAGCAGCAATCGCGGTGGGGTCGGCGCGCCAACTGCTATCGTCGGTTCCGGCGAATACGCGTTCGGGCGAGGCATTAAGCCCCCGTATTTCAAGCTGATTCAAGAAAGCAAGCTGACGGTTGCTGGCACCCTGTTCGCGCGGTCCGGCAATGAAGCCGATGTTGCGGTGGCCCTGCGCAGAGAGATGCTCGATGATGAGCGACATGGCCTGCTCTTCGTTCATCAGCACATTCGGCACGCCTTTGGGAAGCTGGTGGCCGTAACAACAGGCGACGGGCACATCGTTTTCCCGGAGCTTTTCCAGAAGCTTATTGCGTCTGTAAGGGTTCACCAATATTACGCCGTCGCTGCGGCCATCCAGGAAACGCACTTCATCGCGCTTTCCAGCCCACTCCGGCCCTTTACGCAGTAGCGTGAGCAGATCGTAGCCGTGATGTAGCGCACCTTCGCGCAGGCCGAGGTAAATCTGGGAACCGACGTAATCGCGCACCTCATCCAACTGGTCGAAGGCGATGCTGATGACATAGGTTTTGTTTTTGTGGCGGTGAGTGGTAGGCCCGGAGAGCGGCAGGTAGTTCAGTTCGCGCACCGCTTCGAGAATGCGCTCGCGCGTCTCGGGCGCGACCCGGCTGCGGTCGCTTTCGTTCTCGTTGAGAACCCGCGAAACCGTCATCGGCGAAACCCCGGCCAACTTGGCCACGGAGCGAATGGTTGCTTTCATGTTACTGTAACATCATTAACGGGCGATAGTATAGTGGATGAGGGAGGGGAGTCAAGGGGAGAACGGCAAATTATGAGTTATGAATGATGAATTATGAATTGAGGTAACCGGGGGTTTTAAAGTCAGAATGCAGAAGAAAGGCAACCGGGCGTTGATGTCAACTGTCATCTTCGCCGCCCGGTTACCTTCAAGACCAAAGACCAAAGATCCAAGACCAATTAAGAGTTTGCTTGCTATTTGATGAGTAGCAGTTTTACCACTCCCTTGCTATAATGCCTTTAGATGCGAAAGTCTTCGTTTTTGATTATTACGCGAATTAGCAAGCCGGTGGACGTTCTGTCCGCGATTCGGCGAAGTTAAACGCGTCCCTCTCTTCGCACGAAATCTCGAAATGACAAGCGCCCATCGGCTGAGTGAACTACTCGCGATGGGCGCTTTTTTATTGACGATTTGAAATTGACATAATGAAACCTCAACTTGCCGTTGAAATCTACGACACCACATTGCGCGACGGCGCGCAGGCCGAAGGCATCTCTTTTTCCGTGCAGGACAAGCTCAAAATCGCGCAGAAGCTCGATGAATTCGGCATCAGCTACATCGAAGGCGGCTGGCCGGGTTCCAACCCTAAAGATGAAGAGTTCTTCGCCCTGGCGCGCAAGGAAAACTGGAAGCATGCGCAGTTAGCCGCGTTCTCCATGACCCGCCGCGCCGGTATCAAAACCGAAGACGACGCCAACCTCAAAACCATTCTGGCAGCGCAAACTCCGGTGGTGACGCTGGTGGGCAAGACCTGGGATTTTCACGTTACCAAAGCTTTGCGTATCGATCTCGATGAAAACTTGCGCATGATCGAAGAAAGCGTGCGCCTGATGACCCGCGAAGGCCGCCGCGTGTTCTACGATGCCGAACACTTCTTCGACGGCTGGCGCGCCAACCCCGAATATGCCCTCAAAACCCTGCGCGCGGCGCAGGAAGGCGGCGCAGAGTTTCTGGTGCTGTGCGATACCAACGGCGGCTCCATGCCCGATTTCATCGCCAGCGGCGTGAAGTTCGTGCGCGGTGCGCTCAATATCAAAGTGGGCGTCCACACCCACAACGACTGCGAAATGGGCGTCGCCAACGCGCTGGCCGGGGTGGAAGCGGGGGCCACGCAGGTGCAGGGCACCATCAACGGTTTTGGCGAGCGCTGCGGCAACTGCAACCTGGTTTCGGTGATCGCCAACCTGGAATTGAAACAGGAAAAGAAGTGCGTTTATGCCGAGGACCTCAAGCATCTCACCCACCTTTCGCTCTTCGTTTCCGAGGTGGCCAATCTCACGCCGGACGAGCGCCAGCCGTTCGTGGGGCGTAGCGTCTTTGCGCACAAGGGCGGCATGCACGTCGATGCGGTGCAGAAGGTGGGCGGCAAAGCCTATGAACACATCGAACCCGAAAGCGTGGGCAACGAGCGCCGCATTCTGGTTTCGGAATTGGCGGGTACCAGCAACGTGCGCGAAGTCGCCGCCGCAGCGGGCCTCAACCTCGAAAAGGGCAGCGAGCAAGCACGCGCGGTGTTGCAGGAAGTGAAGCGGCTTGAAAGCGAAGGCTGGGAGTTTGAAGGGGCAGAAGCTTCATTCAAGCTGTTGGTGCAGCGTGCCCTGGGGCAGGAAACAAAATTATTCGATTTGGCTTCGGCACGCACCATCAACGAATGGCGCGGCGATGGCGAATGGACGACCGAGGCTACGATTAAAATCAATGTCGATGGTCAGGAACGCCACACCGCCGCTGAAGGCGATGGGCCGGTGCACGCCCTCGACCGCGCCTTGCGCAAGGCATTGCTGGAATTCTACCCGGCGATGGAAAAGATTCATCTCACCGACTTCAAAGTGCGCGTGGTGAACACCCGCGAAGGCACGGCGGCCAAGGTGCGCGTGCTGGTGGAAAGCACCGATGGCGAAGAAAGCTGGAGCACGGTGGGCGTGAGTTCCAATATCATCGAAGCCAGTTGGCTGGCGCTGCGTGAATCGATTGAATATGGCCTGACCCGCAACGGTAGCTAAGTCAGTTTTTATATTAGTTGAAGAAAAGAGGCGCGCCCTGGGCGCGTCTCTTTTTATTTGTGTGCCTGGCCAGGCTTTTTGCCGATGATCTGAAAGCCTGTTTTTTGCCTCTCCCGACCCTTACAAAAAAGGAGCCACCCTTGCGAACCCCGAGCGTGAGCGACGGGTTGCCGTAAACGCTTATGAAACCGGGAGGTCAGCCCGTCGCTCACGCTCAGGGTTCGCAAATAAAGTTCAAAGCATCGACGAAAATGCCAGGAATGGTCAAAGCTTAATTTAAAGAATAATTAACCCTGAAGGTGAGTTATTATAAGAAATAATTATTAATCCTAAAATGGGCGAAAATGGCAACGATCTTGCAAAAAGCTGTGTCACAAAAAAGAAGTTCCCATTTAGATACTGTAGGATTATAGATCGCACATGGCTGCGTTTCGACAACCAGAAGTTTTAAACCTTAAAAATTGAATCGTTAACCGGGAGCTTCCGTGAAATGTAGAGAGGTATGAGAGTGAGTGATTCCAAAGCAACATCCAGCGGGTTGTTTTGTCGTATTTATCAGTCGATAGCATGGGAGGAGGGGACCTGGCTAACTCTGCTTATTTTCCTGGCGGCTCTTTTTGGTATTTATACGCGCCCCTTTGGTTTCCTGGCGGCGCTCTGGCCAGCGAATGCCTTGTTGATGGGCATTCTAATTCGCAATCCCCGGCTGGCCTTTCCTACAGGCCTGTTCGCTGCGATAGTTGGTTTTCTGGCGGCCGATTTCATTACCGGCGGAGGATTCATCCTCACGCTTTGGTTAACGGTAGCTAACCTTACTTCTGCTTATACCGGTTTTTTCTTGTTTCGCCGGTTATCGCGCAACGATTTGCGCCTCAAGCAACCACTCTCGATTTTGCACCTCTTCATTGCCTGTCTGGTTTCGGGCATGGCCGCAGGACTCGTTTCGTGCTACTCCGGCCCTCTCTATTTCAAGCAAGATATTCAAGCGTCGTTCGTTTTATGGTCGACAACCGAATTCGCTAATAGCATCCTTTTGCTTCCTCTTGTGTTAACGGTGCCGTCTTTCAAGCGGTTGTTTGGCCATCTGCGGCGCAACCGTTCTTTTGAATGGAGCAAACTCATACCGGCTATTGCTTTAATGATCTCCGTGATCATATCTCTTGCCGTCAATGTCCCGGCAGCGATCGCATTTCCTTTGCCGGCTTTGCTCTGGTGCGCTTTGAGCTACAGCCTCTTTACAACGGCTTTGCTGACCATGTTGCTTTGCTGGACGAAGATGATGATTACCGATGCCGACCTTCTCTTTCCGCCACTCGCAGGAGATTATAAGAATGCGGTATCGTCATTACGCCTCGGAGTCGCTGTCTATGCCCTGGGGCCGCTCACCGTGGCCAGTATTAGTCTTTCGCGAAATGAGTTCGTCAAGGAACTGGAGTTTATGGCGAATCACGATTTCCTCACCAAAGCCCTGGCGCGCGGTGCATTTACCCGCGACGGTAATACGCTCTTAAATAAAGCGAAGAAAACCGGTGAGCGGATTTCGATTTTAATTCTGGATATCGATCATTTCAAAGCCATTAACGACCGCTACGGGCATGCCGCTGGAGATTCGATTTTGGTGCAGGTCGCAGAAAGGGTGAACGAAAACATTCGTGGCGAAGATTTATTTGGCCGTATTGGCGGGGAAGAGTTTGCTATCATTCTGCCGCAGGCAAATTTAGATGAAGCACAAAAAATGGCGAGCCGAATCCTGAGAGCGATCGCCGACCAACCGCTGTTGCTGGAATCTGATTCCGACCTGAGAATTACCGTCAGCATTGGGCTGGCCAGTTATGCGGCATCTCCGGAACTCACGCTGGAAGAGTTGATGAAAACGGCCGATGCCGCCCTCTACAAAGCCAAAGAAACCGGTCGCAACCGGATTGTGAATGTCAGTTATGCTCCGGCCTGAGAGGGTAGATGGTAGGCAGTAGATAGTGGACAAAGCATTGACGTTGAGGTGTTGTCTTAAAGTGTGTCGCCTGCATTGACAGACAGGTATATCTCATGGACCGCCGGCATCTTGCCGGCACTGACGTTACAGTGATCTGGAAATAACAAGAGGAGGCGCGCCTTTGGCGCGTCTTTCTTTGTGTATCTTAGCAGCCGTCTACCACCGACTTCCATTTTGAACTCAATATTAATTGAGGAGATGTCTTGTTATGAGAAAAAATCATTAATTCTGGAATAGATGAAAGTGACAACTCCATTACCTAAGAAGCTGTTTAATAAGTCATGTCAAGCGTTTAATCATGATTTGCATAAA
>DAITOV010000223.1:0-8368 GCA_036833945.1 Abditibacteriia bacterium | reverse complement strand
ATGGACGGCGATAAAGGGGAGTGGATTAAAGACGGCACCGCTCCTTATTGGTTCGAAGGTGGCAAGATGGTTGTCGATTGCCTTCCAGGCAAGACGAGCGGCATGTTTACCCTGTGGCTCAACCGGCCTTTATCAGGTGATTTTTATATCGCTTACGACACAATGTGCATGGACCCCGAAGTTTGGAATAACCTGAATTTCTTCCTTTTAGGCCGCACGCTCGATGGCGAACTCCCGACGCCGGGGCGCTTTGATAGCAGCTACGGCCAGTATCACCAGGAAGCCAAAACTTATATCGGCACGCTCACTTATAAATGGAGCCGCATGCGCAAAGATCCCGGCTTCAATCTCATTTCGGAAGATCAAAGCATGGTGGGGCACGTCAATCGGAAATACTTTTTTGAAATCATCAAGAAAGGTAAAACTATCGAATGGCGCATAGATGGAAAAACAGCCCATCGCGTTGAAGACCCCGAGATTTATGAAAGTGGCCTGTTTGCTTTTCGGAGTGCCGATACTAAATTCTGGGTAGATAATTTTCAAATCTATCAGTTATCCTCTCGCTAATCAAATATCAAAAGGAAAGATCGTGAAAGGTTTTAATTCAAAGAATCGTTGGAAATATGCCTTACTGATGGCTGCCGCAGGTTGGGCAATGAGCACGGCTGCGATTGCACAAACAGAAAACACGCCTCAAGCGCCCGTGCCGGTGAAGTTGACTGTTGCCGCCGATCATAAAAATGCGTTGTATCGGCAGGGTGAGGAAGTCACTTTTATCATTCGTGCGGAAGACGGTGTACAACCCACAACCCCGGTACAGTGGAAGCTGACCAAGGATAATTATTCGACGATTGCCCAGGGCGTGGCGGAGTTTCAAAACGGTGAGGCCAAAGTAAGTGGCAAGCTCGATGAACCGGGCTTCATCTTGTGCCATGTGACTTCGGGCAAAGAAACCAAACTGGCTGGAGCCGGTGTCGATCCGCTCTCGATTAAGCCCAGCCTACCGGTGCCGGATGATTTCGATGCCTTCTGGACCGCGCAAAAAGCCCAGTTGGCACAGGTGCCGGTCAATGCTCGTTTAACTCCCGTGCCCGCACGTTCGACTGAGAAAGCAGAGGTTTTCGATCTCCAGGCCGATGCCGTGGGCGACGCCCCGGTTTCGGGCTACTACATGCGCCCGGTGGGGGCGAAGCCTAAAAGCCTTCCGGCGATTCTCACCCTGCATGGAGCCGGAGTGCGTAGTGCGGGTGCCAATACAGGGGTAGGGAGTTGGGTTGACCAGAATATGTTGCATCTGGATATCAACGCTCACGGCCTCCCCAACGGCGAATCGACGAAATACTATACCGATTTATATGCCAGTGCCAAATACAAAGGCTATCCGGCTTTCGGGCGCGATTCACGGGAAAGTTCCTATTTCCTGGGAATGTTCTTGCGGATGGTGCGCGCCATCGACTTCCTCACTGCCCAACCGGAGTGGGATGGCAAAACATTAATTGCTTATGGCACCAGCCAGGGTGGTTATCAGGCAATTGCCGCTGCCGCGCTCGATTCGCGGGTTTCGTTTTTCGTGGCTGGTGTTCCGGCGGGGAACGACCACAGCGGTATGATGGTAAACCGCATCAGCGGTTGGCCCAAATTGGTGACTCTGGGCGCAGATGGCAAGCCTAATGAAAAAATCTTGCAGGCTTCACGCTACGTCGATGGTATGAACTTCGCTACTCGCATCAAGGTACCGGGCTTCTTCACGGTCGGTTTTATCGACACCACGTGCCCACCGACTTCGGTTTACGCGATGTATAACAATCTCAAAGGCGAGAAAAAGATCTTTAACGACATCACCGCCAAGCACGAGAATACAGCCGCCGCAACTCAACAGATGCGCCGCGCTGTGCGTGACCATATTGCCAGATAAACGTCGGATGAGAAGGAAGATGTAGTGAAGAGAGGAGCGAATTTTCGCTTCTCTCTTTTTCATGCGCACTGGGTGCATTTCTTGCATCCGGTTTCGATTGTGGCATAACTATGTCGCATAATTTAAGAGAACATACGTTTGGATATGGAACATAAATTCGTGATTGGCTGTAATGCAGGTTTGGATGAAGCTGCCTGGAAATTGTTGCAGGAAGAGACGGTAGGCTATGAATTAATCATGGACTGCAGCGATTTCACAGAAGTCGATATCGCCTTAGGGCAACCGGAAGTTGACGCGGTCCTGTCTTCGTCACAGTTGAAGTGGATACATATCACCAGCGCTGGTTATACCCGTTACGATACGGACGAATTCCGCGCAACGCTCTGCGACCGTAATGTTCTTTTCACTAATAGTTCGAGTGTCTACGACAAACCCTGCGCGCAGCACCTGCTGGCGATGATGCTGGCCGATGCACGTCAACTCTTGCCCTGCCACGAAGATCAGCGCACGACGCATGCCTGGCGCACCAGGCCGCATCGTCAGGCATCGTATCTCCTGAATGGCCAAACAGTGTTATTCCTGGGTATGGGAGCCATCGCACGGACTTTAATTCCTATGCTTGCGCCTTATGAGATGGAAATTATCGCACTGCGCAAAAGCGGACAACCGCAACCGGGTGTTGAAATTGTGGCCGAAGCAGAACTTGAAGCAGCTTTAGCGCGCGCCGATCACGTAGTGAACCTGCTACCCGAAAGCCCCAGTACTCTGGGGTTGGTGAATGGCACGCGTTTCGGGCAGATGAAAACCGGAGCACGCTTCTATAATATTGGCCGGGGTAAGACGATCGATCAGGATGCTTTGCTGGAAGCATTACAAAGCGGGCAGGTTGGAGCCGCTTATTTGGACGTGACCGACCCCGAACCGCTGCCGACTACTCATTTACTTTGGGAAGCACCAAATTGCTACATCACCCCGCATTCGGGCGGCGGGCATGCAGGTGAATATAGCCGGTTGGTCCGGCATTTTATTCGCAATCTTCGGGCTTTTGAAACAGAAGAGCCATTAAACGATCGCGTGTGGCCCGATTTACCAGAAACCCGGATTAATAAAGAGGCTGGTTAGGGTTTAACGATCGATTCGCTGGCTGGCGCGACAGCGTGAGAGTGCAGATGCAAACCGCATTCGCGCTTTTCCGTGCCTTGCCAGCGACCGGAGCGTTCGTCTTCGCCCGCTTTCACCGGACGGGTGCAAGGCCAGCAGCCGATCGAGGCATAACCTTGCTCGTGGAGCAGGTTAGTCGGCACACCGTTGGCTTTGATGAAATCCCACACGTCGTCTTTAGTCCAGTTGACGAGCGGTGAAATCTTTACCTTTTTATTGCGCGGGTCGAAACCGATCACGGGAATTCCAGCGCGTTCGGGTGTCTGGTCGCGGCGTACGGCTGTGATGTAGGCATCGAATCCGGCCAAGGCATCACTGAGCGGCACGACTTTGCGAATGTTGCAGCACAGATCGGAATTGGTCTTGTAGATAGGCCCGTCAAAGCGCTTTTCCATATCGGCGACCGATTCCGACGCAGTCACCAAGCGAATCGGCAGAGAGTATTTCTTCTCGAGTTTGTTTTTCAGCGAAAGCGTTTGTGGGAACTGGTAGCCGGTATCGAGATTGAAAATATCGGGAGTGATGCCGGTTTCATCGCGTAGTTGTGCCAGCATTGCGATGATTGAGCAGCCTTCAGGCCCAAAAGCAGTCGCCATCGTCACGCGATCGCCATAAGTCTCCATAGCCCAACGCAAGATCTGTTGAGGCGTTGCCGACTCAAATTCTTGACTGAGTACGGCCAATTCGGCTGCCTGATTGTCGGAAATTGTAGCTATTCCGCTCATAATATGTAATTTTACCGTATTCAACCAACTAATACGACACACAAGGTAGGGTAAATTTTGTTAGCCTTAAAGTATCGTATTAAGATATAAATTACGGTTAGATTGAAGAAAGATGTGTTTATGAACAAGAAAGACGTTTCGGATATTTTCAAAGAAGGATCTCATTCAGAGATTGCCTCGGCTTCCACTACCGACGGTCTACCGGTTGCTGTCGGGTTAAGTGATGCTTTACAGGAAACCCGGGTTCCGCACCAGGCTACGTTGGTGGATCGGCGTGTGTTGTTAATTGCCGCGTTAGCAATTTTGCTGGGTTGTGCGGCTGCTTTTATAGCGCGTGGTTTAGTGGCAGTGATCGATTTGGTCACAAATATTTCATTTTACGGACATTTCTCTTTGGAACCGGCTACTCCCGCGCACAATACGTTGGGCTTGCTGGTGGTGGTGCCGCCGGTGTTGGGTGGCATTGTGGTTGGTATCATGGCGCGCTATGGTTCCAAGGCAATTCGCGGGCACGGCATCCCCGAAGCCATGGAACAGGTGCTGCTTAATGAGAGCCGTATTCCGCCACGAATCACGATTTTAAAACCACTTTCGGCAGCAGTGGCTATCGGCAGCGGCGGCCCGTTCGGAGCTGAAGGCCCTATTATCGCGACTGGCGGTGCATTGGGTTCACTGATTGGCCAATTGCTACGGACGACCGCAATGGAGCGTAAAGTTCTCCTGGCATCGGGTGCGGCAGCGGGCATGACGGCTATTTTCAACACGCCGATTGCAGCGGTAGTGCTGGCGGTGGAGCTTCTGTTATTTGAATTCAGGCCCCGTTCAATTATTCCCGTAGCATTGGCTTGCGTCAGTGCGGCGGGAGTGCGGATGCTTTTGTTCGGTTACGCTCCGGCCTTTGAAATGACGAACGTAATGACGCCCGGTCCGAACGCCTTGATGTTTTATGTCTTGTTGGGTGCGGTGATCGGGTTATTATCGGTAGGCATTACGCGGCTGGTTTACGCGATGGAAGATGCCTTTGAAAAACTGCCGATTCATTGGATGTGGTGGCCGGCGATAGGGGGATTGGTTGTAGGAATCGTGGGGTATTTCGCGCCCCGAACTTTGGGAGTGGGATATGAAAACATCAACGATATCCTGTCGGGCCGGTTGGTGGGGCAGGTGGCTCTCACGCTTTGCATTCTCAAATTCATTTCATGGTGTGTTGCGCTGGGCAGCGGAACTTCCGGCGGTACGCTTGCGCCTTTGTTTACCATGGGGGGCGCGCTCGGTTCGGTGATGGGCGGCGTAGCTATTGGCCTTTTGCCCTCAGCGGGAATCGATGTGCGGCTGGCTGCTCTGGTGGGTATGGCGGCCATGTTTGCCGGTGCCTCGCGCGCGTTGTTGGCTTCGGTCGTCTTCGCGTTTGAGACGACACATCAGTTACCGGGTATCCTGCCACTTTTGGGCGGCTGTACTGCGGCCTATCTGGTTTCCTGTGTCACCATGCGCAATACCATCATGACCGAAAAAATCGTAAGACGAGGTGTGCGGGTGCCGGCTGAATATTCAGCGGATTACCTGGATGTGGTGCATGTGAACGAAGTGGCTGCTACGCCTGTGGTTATGTTGTCCGCTACGCGGTCGCTGGTTGAAGTGCGCCAATGGTTGCAAGACGATTCCGAGGCGGCTCATCACCAGGGCTATCCGGTGGTCGATGAAGACGATTGCTTGCTTGGAGTGGTCACACGACGTGATTTGATGAAAGAAAATAGCGAGGGGAAGTTTTGCGTCGGCGACCTCATCCAACGCGCGCCGGTCGTTGTTTATGAAGATAATTCACTGCGTGAGGCCGCCGACCACATGGTGCGCGAAAAAGTGGGCCGTTTGCCGGTCGTTTCACGGGAAGACCCCGATAAGGTAATCAGCATTCTCACGCGGAGCGATTTGCTTTCGGCGCATGCACGCCGTCTTGAGTCGGCCAGTCGTAAGACTCGGCACATTCGCCGGCTCAAGGCGGAACGCGTGCATTCCTAAACGCGCCAAGCGTTTATAACAGATTGTCTAACAACTCCGGGCCAAAGACTTCGCGGTGTAGGTGCGAGACCGGAACTCCGGCCTGGACCAGGTTTTTCCACTGCATCTGCATAAATGCAAGTGGGCCGCACATATAGACATTCGTATTCAAATATTCCCAGGAAGGCAGGCTGTCTAAAGTGAGATAGCCAGGATAGATGTTCTCTTCCGACGTGGCGTCGCATTGTTCGTAGAAGGTTGCCACGGTCAGGTTAGGCATCACTTTAAGTGCGGCTTCTAAATCGTCGCGGTGCGAATGATGCGTGCGATTGCGAGTAGCATGGCCGAAGATGACACGGCGGGTGGGATTCACTTCTGCGATACGATTCAAAGCCGAAATCATCGGAGTGAGACCGATGCCGGCCGAAAGCAATACGATAGGCTGGTCACCTTCGGTATCGGGAGTGAAGTCGCCACAAGGCGGCCCCACTTCCAAAATATCTTCGATTTTCAGATTATCGTGAAGCCAGTTCGAGACACGGCCTGCCGGCGTGGTGGCACCTGCGGGTTCGCGTTTCACGGAGATGCGCAGTGTCTCTTTGCCCGGCGCATCTGAGAGGCTATATTGCCGCAATTGACGTTGCCCGTTAGGAAAATCGACCGCAACACTGATATATTGGCCAGGGGTAAATCTTAAATTTTGCTTCTCATCCACTGGCTGCAAGACGAATGACGTAACGAGTTCGCTCTGCGGCTCGATGGCTACTACACGCATGGGCTTGAGTTCACCTGGCTGCACGCATAAATCTTCGTAGAGATTCTTCTCCTCGGCGATCAGAGCGTTGGCAAGCAGACCGTAAGCCTCACCCCACGCCGAGATCAGGGGAGGAGTAGCTGCTTCTCCCAAGGTTTGCTGGATGGCCCCTAAAAGGTGATGCCCGACGATAGGATAATGCTCGGCACGAATGCCTACTGAAACATGTTTATGCACAATCCGACTAACAACCGGTGCCAATGCATCCGGGTTGGCATAATTAGCAGCATAGGCAAAAACCGCCGCTGCCAGTGATTGCTGCTGCGAGCCGTTGGCCTGGTTGCCCATATTGAAGATATTTGTGAGTTCGGGATGCTCGCTGAACATGTTGTGATAGAAGGTTTTGGTGATCGTCACACCGTGTTCGCGCAGCACGGGAACAGAAGCATCGATGTAGGGACGAGATTCGAGTGATAACATGGCAAACAGCTCCTTAATTCTAAATAGGACAATAATATCCGATTAAGAGGTATTATATGGCGAGAATAATCGGATGTAAAGGTCTAATTACCCGTTATGTTTAATGATTGTATTTTGGGGAATACGGGTTGAGCGTGGTGTAAAGGGTTAGCGATCGTTAATTAATGTGAATGAAAATTTGATAGTTACCAATAGAAAATAAAGTCGGTAGCAGCGCGAGTGAGAGGTGTATCGGTGTCGAAGCGCACATAATCGAATGGTTTGTATCCACTTACACTGGAGTATGCCCAAACTACCGGCGTTGGCTGAATTGTCGATTGTAAAGTGAACCCCAGCGGTTGCGCTTGCATTAGGATGCCGTTTTCACCACCGAACCGCACTTGGGAAGTGCCCTGCAGTTCAATTCCAATGTCACGCTTACCCTGAAACAACCAACTCAAAGTTTTAGGTTCGTTCAAAATCACGTAATCGCGCACCGTCATTTGGCGGGGTTCAATGAGAAATTCACGCGTGTAATGCACTACTCCTGCCTCATCGGGGTAGGCCGGAGTAAGATGTAAGCGCACTGTCCCGGCATGGGTCGTTTCATCCCAATGCACGTTTTCAATCTCTTCACCGCGATGCAATTTGGAGGGTATCGCCATCGGATAACCGATATCGCCATATTGGCCTTTGCCGTAAACGAGCAAGCAAGAGCGTGTCAGTGATTGTAAGGCATACCCCGCATCTGGCGAAGCGAGCAGCTCTTTTTTACCGCGTCGAATTGTGAAGTGCCCCGCACCTGGTGCGCCTCCCATGCGGTCGCAAGGGCCGGTGGCATGGCGATAGGCATGATGCCCGGCAAAAGGAGCGCACGTGACTTGAAAGGCGATGTTATGTTCGGGGCTGGAGAAATAAACTCGGCCGCTATCGGGAAAATAGTGTAGTGGCCGAGTTGTTTGGGGAGTTTGCGACGGAATATCCGGTTGATATGCAAGGAAGCTATGGGCTAATCCGGCATGATATCCCTGGCGTTGTGAAAAAGAGAACCAGTCGCTTTCCGATTTTTGTAACAATCGTTCTGCAATCCAGGCGGCACGACCGTCCGCATATTTATACGCGATCTGATTGAAAAATGCAGTGCCGCCAACCATGGTTATCTGGTTATGAACGCTGGACGCAAAATCCACAACGGCATGAAACGGGTGGTCGTCGAAAATATCATTTCCGTTCCACGCCTGTCGTACCTCGCGCAAATCAGCAATGTCGTTCAGGTAGAGGGTGAATGAATGATGAGAGCTTTCCGGCACCACGCCGTCACGAGGCATGGCATGCATAGCTCGCTGTGAACGTGGC
>DAITOV010000222.1:0-8386 GCA_036833945.1 Abditibacteriia bacterium | reverse complement strand
CGAACCGATGCCGAAGTGAGTTTTAACGCCACCACTCTGTCCTTTGGCAATGTCAAGGCGTACCGGTCCGATCGGAGTCTGCAGTCGGACACCGACACCGACGCCAAACATGGGATCGAACCCACGCGATGAAGCAAAACTTCCTCCGTAAGCCGAACCGGCATCGGCAAAGGCGACAAGCTGGAATTTACGCTGAATACGGAAGCGAAGTTCAAGGTTGCCATAAACCTGGTTGTCACCATACTGCTCGTCGGAATCATAGCCACGAACCGTTTCCGAGCCGCCGATGAAGTATTGTTCGAACGCCGGTAATTGACCAAGACTTTGTCCGACTACCAGACGGCTGGCAAAAACCAAGCGCGGCAATTCTCCGCGCTTCTTGGCGCGCATGAGCGGGAAGTAACGGCGGACGTCCAAATCTAACTTCGTAAAGTTGGAATCGCCCAGCAAACTGACGCCTTGCTCGATCATGAACATTTCACGGCCACCACGCGAGGGATCGAGGCGCAAGTCGCGCTTATCGCGCAAGAAACCGATGGAAAACGCCGAAATCCGTCCCGAAGAATCGGTCGGCAGATCGACCGGAACGGAATCATCGTCAGCATCCGTCAAAAACAGCTTGACGTCTTCGTTACGATAACCAAACAAAACGTTCTTGGTGCGCTCAAAGTCAAGAGGCATCGTGTAATTCAAACGGGCACCGGTGCGCTCTTCCTGATAAGCAAACTTGCCTTCTTCACCAGTATCAACACCAAGCAACCTTTCAACCGAGCGCGGCTCGCGATAGATGCGGGTGCTGTAGAGGTTAACGCTGTAGCTGGAGTTGCGATTGCCCACGAAACGATCACCAAAGCCAACGTTGAAGGAACGCTGTGCGCCCAACTCAACCTGGGCGGAAACGTTTTTACCCGAGCCTTTGAAGTTGCTCTCGGAAATACCGACGAAACCACTGATTTTCGAACGGCTGTCGAAGCCCACACCAACGGAGAACTGGCCGGTGCGCTTTTCTTTAACGGTAATGGTGACGATCAATGCCCCGGGAGTATTGGGATCATCGGCCACTTTATAGTTAACATCTTCGAAGAAATCCGTATCGTAAATACGGTTCATATCCTTCTGAATGGCTTGTTCGTTGAACGGATCGCCCGGTTTGGCCAGGATGACACTCCGAACGATCGATGGCTTGGTCTTCTTGAGACCCGTCAACTCAATGCGGGAGATAACGCCTTCCTGGACCGTATAGACCACGGTTCCATCGTCATCCTGCTTCACATCGGTAACCAATGAAGCAAAGCCACGCTCACTGTAAAGCTCCTGAACTTTCTTTACGTCTTCATTGACGTTATTGGAGTTAAGCAGCGAACCAACCTTACTGACCAAAACTTTTTCCAGGTCTTCGGATTTGATTTCTTTATTGCTTTCAAAACGAAAACCCGTGACGACGCGGTTTTCCGTGACAACGAAAACGATGTCGATTTTGTTGGGGTCTTGCAGGTTCGGCAGAATCTGCTGTTCAACACCGGCAAAGAAGCCCAGATCGCGAATGCGGCGCAAGTCGAGCTGAGCCTGGCGAGCCGTGTAGGCAACACCGGGGCGCAAGGCGCTGGCTGCCAGCAAGATCGTGTCGCCGCTCACAACGCGGTTACCAACGATGCGGACATTGGCGATTTCCTTGCCTTCCGCTGCTTCGGGAAGAAGCAACGTTTCATCGACTTCCAGAGCCGGAGTTTCCGGTGCCGAAGGCAGGGTAATGGTCGGGGTTTCAGCGGTGGGAGGAGTTACTGGTGTGGTTCCATCGCCTTCAATGACGATAGTTTTCTCGGGAATTCCCTTATCATCGGGATTGATGGGGACTTCAAGTTTATCGGGTTTTTCTTCAGGAGCCGCGGCAGGCGCATTCAGCACTTGACCAAGACGCACAGAAGCGGGAGCCGATTCTTCAGCCCGTGCCTGAGGCATGAAGCTGGCCGTAGTTAAAACTACGCACCCTCCCAGAACGACCAGGGGAGAAAATTTTTGAGACTTGCCTCGTGGATGACGAACTGTTTTGGACGATGTAACGGCGCTATCTGTATATGTTGCGTAGTGATATTGCTGCATTCCGGCGGATGCCTCCCAGAAATTGAACGACTTGGCGCTGTATTGTTACGTCTCCCGCGTCAGCTTGTTCACAAAAATTTATCTGCAAATATCCGCTTTGGGCTACACGCCAATGTGGCGCCCAGTCTAACACATGAAACGGGAGGTTGCGTCAAGAATCCGTCCCTGGCAATTTCTCAGCGCAGCAAGAATATTCTCTCCATTTACTTGCTGCGATTACGACGTTTTTTATTCTTGCCGGAAGTGGTCGAAGACGACTCGTTTTCATCTTCGTTAATGCCAAAAAGGTAGGGGGAAAGTAGATCGCGTAAAGTTGCCCGGGCGCGAAAGAGGCGACTTTTGATCGCTTCAAGGGTGGAGTCCGTCACAGTCGCGATCTCTTCATAAGAGAGGCCTTCGATATCGCGCAGAACAATCACGGTGCGATAATTATCCGGTAATGAAGTGAGGGCTTGATGCAGATGATGACGCAACTCGTCGTTCTCGATGGAACGAGGTGGAATGGGACGCACATCGGCGATATCCATACCGGTGTTCTTTTTCTCGTCTTCATCGTAGAGTGGAGTGTCCAGTGAGGGACCTTCCACCCGTTTGCGTCTGTCGCTTTTTTTGCGATTGTTATGACACAAATTCAGCGCAATACGATAGAGCCAGGTATAGATTTGGGAATCGCCACGAAACTCGCGCCAGGCTCGATAGGCACGCACAAACGTATCCTGGGTTAAGTCGCACGATTCTTCGTAATCGCCGGTGTAGCGATAAATCAGTTGAAAAACCTTGCCGTGATAACGCTCTACCACTTCTTCAAAGGTGAGCACACCGGCATTTGCGGGAGTATTTGAAGTGGGACGCGGCACCTCACTCATGGTTATCAAACGAGGCGATGCCGGGCTTGCAGCAGTACGCTCCTCGCCGGTTATACCACGCACCGGATTGTATTCCGTGGATACCATAATGAGTGCTTATAGACGGCTTTGGTCGTAATGACGTTAGATATTGCGGCAAGTTTTAAAATAAAAACTGACGTCTTAGAAAACCACACCCGCCGAAGGTTGCACGATAATTCCACGAAATCTGCCTGCAGACTTTTTAGAAGCTGTTTCATAAATGCCTCACCATAACATCCTTGTTTTGGAGAGCGGGCAATCTTAATGAAATTAACACAAAGAACACGAAGGATTCACAAAGAAAACAAAGATTTTTGTGAGCTTTGTGTCAACTTGGTGCTCTTTGTGTTAAATCCAACGACTGCATTAAACAGCTTGTTAGAAACGCCAGCTACGGCGGAGAGTAACGCGGTGAGTGCGGTTTTCATCGGTTTCCAGACCGATTTGCAGATCGCCCTTGATGCGATAGTCTATGCGCAAATCGAACGGCGTCCGTTCGCCGGGGCCGCGTGTCAGGGCGCGCCGATACGAAACATAGAGCCGGTCGCCGATCGCCTTACCGATCTCCACGCCAATCGGCTCATCAATGCGGTAATCGAGCGCGATACTATCCAATCCCAAGGTGCGCTCCAATGAACGCTCCAGGCCGGAAAAGAGCGGACCCGAAAGAAAGCCGACCAGGGCGCGGGCGTAGGTTTCATCTTGTCCACCGGCATCGCCGCGATTCAAAGCAGCAGTGCCCAGCAAACGAGAAAATGCTTCGTCGGTCGAGAGCGGCGGGTTGGAAGAGATATCCACTCGCAAATCTTGAGTACTACCTTCGCCGGTATCGAGCGGACCCCGTACATGCAGGGTGATGTCGTAGCGGCCAGTGCGGCCGCGCGCCACCACGTCGATATCGACTCGCAAGCGGAGCGTATCGGTGACGGTATCGCGCCGGGCTGAAATCGTAATTTCTCCACTCTCCAAGCGGGCACGAGCGTTGGGGAAGGTCACATTGCCGCTGCGGGTGAACAATTTTCCAGAGACTACCGGGCTATGCGGTGTGCCGCCCAAAGCGATATCCCCGGTGATAACCGCACGCAAATTCGAAGATACAAGCTGCACGCTGTTACCAGCCGTCAGCTTGATGTCGAAGGCCGGGGAATCGGGCAAACGGGATAATACGCCCCGCGCCGCAGTCGAAGCACCGGCACCGGCATTTTCTGCTTCATCATTTTCGGAGGTTTCCGGCGGGCCGTATAATTCGGCTTGTTCCAGCCGCAAGTTGCCTCGCAACCGCAACGGCGGGCGATTCAACACCAATTCCGACCGGTTGCCCCGATCCCGTTCATTGCCTCGCCGAAGCCGTTGCTGCACCAGTTGCACGGAATCATTAGGAGCCAGCGAGACTTCTGTTGGCCGCCCGGCAATATTTCTGGCGGCACGGGTCAGCATGCGCGGAGTAGAGAGCGGCTCGGTTTGCGGCTGCGCGGCAGGCTCGTTATCCAGTGTGAGAACACCATTCACGGTGCCACGGGCAACACGCGACCAATCGGCGTAAAACGATTTCAACTCCAAACGGCTCGGCTGGTCGGCAGCAGCCAACAAAGCCTGCCGCAAAGCGGCATTCTTCTCAATTTCCGGCCAGGCGGCAAACTCTGGAGCTGCCGTAAAGTTTTGAGCACGCGCCCGCAGGAACGAATCCATGTTGACGGCAAAATCCGGCGTCAATTGTAACGAGACGAACGACTCGATCTGCCCGCCGCCATTTTTGTTACCGGATTTGGGGTTATCTTTAGCCAACAATGCCCATTGAATATTCTGGCCCTGGCGAGCGTTGGTGCCACCGGTTTTCCAGGAGGCCAACAATTGCAAATCACGCACGCCTGAAATGGCATCGGTGGCGTAGCTGCCATTGATTAAATTCATGCGCAGATCGTAGCGATGGGCTGCAAACGCCATGCGAGGTTCACGCCAGGTTTCGGGTTCGAGATCGAGCACGACTGCGCCCTGCAAATTGAAATCGCCGGCCAGGCGAGGCGGTGGGTTTTTAGAAGGACGCCGGGCATCGCGTTCCTGGCGAGCCGGGGTGCCTTCGTTACCCGTCGTGGGTGCCTTTACACTATCGGCAGGAACCAATTTCCCACTCAAACCGCCTGGCCCAAACTCCAGGCGATTACCGCCAGTGAAGGCGAGGGTTCCGTTGAGATTCTGCACTCCGGCATCGAGTTCGGCCAAAGCGGAACGGAAGCGGAACGCGCCGTTTTCAATGCGAGCCTGTCCTTCAAGCTGAGGCTGCTGAATCGTTCCCTTCACCGTAAATTCACCGGCGAAATCTTGCGCATCGACATTCACAACCTGTGGCACGAAGATACCGGCCAAAGCTCCCAGGTTATCTTTTTCCAGAGGAAAATGAATCTCCATGGGCCGCGTTTTGCTGACCCCGGTCGCTCCACTCTCATCTCCCCAGGTCCAGGGCAAATAGCCCCAGGCGGCTTCCGATTGAAAATCGCCTTTCACGACGGTGAGTGCTCCCGGTGCCACCTGCAGGCGGCCATCGGCGATGGTAAAGCGATTCAAACGCACGAGATCGACGCCGTAGCCGCGATACTCCCAGTTTTCGCCTTGCAGCGAACCGATTACCGTGGGCGCGGTAACCGTGCCTTCCAGTTGTAATACGAAATCTGAAAGACGGCCTTTAATGGCCGATTCACCATCGGCGTTACGCAAATCGGGCAACCATTGAGCCAACTGTTGCAGATCGGCGTTGAGGATTTCCACCGTCAGTGCCATTTCCCCGCCCGGCACGATACGTCCGGGGCGCAGGGTGCGCATCAGCAGGTCGTTGCTGCCATCCTCATCATCAGTTTGTTCCGGCAGGCGCAGTTCGGCGCTCCGAATCGTAATGGCTCCGTTATCGTTACCATCATAAATAAAGCGGCCCGAAACATTGGGGAGACGACGCCTGTCGCCACTTTCGGCCACGAATGAAACGTCGCGGGCCTCTAACGAGCGCACATCCACAACCGGCACCCGCCAGCTATGTTCCAGTTGCGCCTGTAAATCGAAACGCCCATCCACCGTCGAAGGCAGGTCATCGAGCCGCTTGAGCACGGCATCCAGATAGGCAACGTTTTGTCCGCGTTCGGCTAACGAGCGGCGCACCTCGCGCAACACTTCGAGCACGAACGAAAGCCGCTCATTTTGAATTGTGACACGAGCATCCAGGTCGGGGGTATCGAGGGCCACCGGCAGAACACCGGCGATGCTCAATCTCGCCTGATCGGCCTCATCTTCGCCTTCGCGCACCAGTTCCAATCGCCGCGCATGGAAAACACCGTTTTGCAGTTGCAGGTTGGCCGTCAAACGCCCCAATTCATTGCCACGCCAACGCAAAGTTCCCGATTGAACATTGAGCGAACCTTCCCCCATAGCGAAGCGGCGATTCCCCTCATCGTCTTTGAGCGTCCCCGCCATCTGGAATTTCGCGCCCAACTCGCCGCGCAAAGGCACATCGCGCCAGGCTGCCAGGCGCTGGTCGTCGCGCGACTGCATGGCCCGCAGCAAACGATTCGTCGCCAGTTCACCGTCGGTCTCCAGATTCAGGTTCCAGGTGTTTTGCGCGCTATCGGCCACCAACTCCCCGGAAACCGGTGTGCCTTCGACAATACCATTTAACTCGCTGACGGCCAGGCGGAACTCGGGCACGGCGGCGGGAGAGTGGTCGGGGCGATTGGTTTCAAACAACAGATTCGCTCCCAAGTTTTCGACCTCCAGCCCAAACACCTGTGCCAGTTTCAATGTGGTGCGCCCTTCGATACGCGGCTGCTCAAGCGTGCCACCGATCTTAAACTGGCCACTGAGCAAGCCGTCGACATCGCCGTTTTGCGAGACTTGTTGCATCGCCGGACGCAGTGCCGAGATGTTGTATAAGTCCTGTACGCGGAGCGTATTCACACTGGCATCGAGCGCTAATGCCAACGTGTCATCTTGCGGCACCAGCGTGCCGTTGAGTGAAAGCCGCGCGCCACGGCTCCAGACGATGAATTGATCGAGGGAAATTTCGCGTTTTAGCGGATATTGCAGCGTCGTTTCCAAACGGGCTGCATCGAGCGGCAGGAGATTTTCGCCATAGGCTACACGGCCCCGGTAAAGCCGGGCCAACAGCGCAATCTTGTCCAGGGCAAGCCTGCCCCGCTCAAAGGTGCCGTTAAAATCGGCTTTCGTGAAAAGAACGCCATCGAGTTGAGGTAAGGGCGCGGCTTCACGCCCATTGGTTTGCAACGCCGTCAGAATAGCTTGTCCACGCGCGGCATCGAACTTCTCTAATAAGAGCTGGCCATCGATTGTCTGGCGGCCATTAGCTGCCTGGTGCAAAGCAGCATGTCCGTAAAGCTTCGATTCGCCTCCGGCTCCGGCCTCGAAGCGGGTTACTCTCACCGCATCCGGTTGCACTACGAATTGCGCACTTGCCGATTGTAAAGCCGCTGTTTCACCATCGGCCAATGGGGCCAGTAGGCTACCCGCACGCAACTCGCCTTGCACCTGCGGCGAGATGCGCGCGCCCTGCTTTGCGACCACGCCCCGTGCCGTTAAACGCAGATCGGTCGCGCGTAGTTCATCGGTGTTATTCAAGAAGCCGGAACCGGCCAGATGGCGAGCAAAGAGCGTGGCATCACCGGAGAACTGCCAGTCGTTTTCGGAACGCAAGCGCAACTCGCCACTGCCACGTAAATTGGCGTTCGCCACACGCACCGGGTTTTTCGTGTTACGCGCCTGGGTGGTATGAAGTTGAGCGCGAGGCAGGGCAAACTCAAATTGTGTGCGATAGGTGGGCGTTGCAGCATCGGTGCTTTCCACGCTCAAACGCCCGATGGTCGTGCCACTCAACCGCACTCCGGAAGAGGCCAGGTAAGGATTAAGAGCCGAACCTGCCACTTCGATACGCGGGGCCACCAGCGAAAGCCGGGTGCGACCGGTCGCGATATTGCTCTGGGCGTTGGCCGTGAGCGGGCCGAACTGGCTCTGGGCATTAAGCCCGGCTAAACGAAGCTGCTGCCCGCCATAGGCGATTTGGGTTTCAATTTCGCGCAGGGCTATTGTATTGTTTTGTTGGCGCAACACCAGGTTGGAAAGCCGGGCACGGCCTTTCACGATTGGATCGCGGGTGCCTACATTGGTGAAACGTGCCTTCGCTGTGACGGTGCCTGCCTGCTGCACGTAGTTCGCCAATGATGGAGAAATCGCGCTCTTATTCACTCGCGATACATCAACCTCGCCGAGCGCCGCTACACCACTCCACACGCCGCGTACTAAATTCTGGGTGCTCGCGGCAACACGCACCGCTTCGCCGTTCCAACGACCGTAGCGGCTTTGAGCACCTGCAAAACGCCTCGCTTCCACATCGGCCTGCACCT
>DAITOV010000221.1:0-8397 GCA_036833945.1 Abditibacteriia bacterium | reverse complement strand
TTCATAAGAAATATTTATTTCACCTCTTGACATCGCCTCTATAGGCAGTTAGAATTTTGCTCCGTTGCCGAAAACCTTTCTCTGGAAGGCGCGGCACTGATTTCTCATGACGAACCGATTTTCCTTTTCACCAATTCCCACCACGAGCGAAATACGGCGCTACGGCGCATGGCTCGGCTCGGGCACAGGCGGCCTGCGGGGCGGTAGATTAAACGGAAACCGAATTCGTCGTTATTGACCTATTCTTCCCTTTTTCTTTCCCTCCGCTGCTGCCACGGTGCATCAGCGGATTTTTTGTTTTTGTAATCGAGGATGTGGCGCAGATGGATAGCGCGCAGGTTTGCGAAACCTGAGGCCGGAGGTTCGAATCCTTCCATTCTCACCAAGCGACGACGCCAGCAGCGTGAGCGAGGAAACTCGCAGGCGTTCTGCAATCGGTGCGCCGCTATTGGAATTGGCAATTCCTCCAGACTGAAAATCTGACCCGTTCTCCGCTACGCCGTTTCATTGCGTCGCGGTGGCTTTGCGAAGCACAGAAGCACATGACTTCCCGCCACCACGGCCGAAACGGCGTAGCACGAGACAGCAAATGCCAAATTTTTAAGGAGGTGCAGCAATGCACTACGGATGGAACTACCTGACCGGCCAGCGCGAATTTGAGCGCGGAACGGTCACGATTTACGAATACGAGCGCGGCTTGTTCTACCGCAAGGGAAAATTTGAAAAAGTCCTAGAAGCCGGACGCTACCGCCTGTCTCGTTTCCAGCGCGCCAAGATCGTCGTCGTCGATGTGCGCCGCGCTACAGCCCACATCACCAACCAGAAGCTATTGACCAGCGACCAGATCACGGTGGCCTTGAATATCTCTGCCGATTACGAGATTACCGATGTCGTAGCGGCCACCCACCGCGTCACCAGCTATAGCAACCAGTTGCATGAAGATGTGCAATTGGCGGCGCGTAACATCGTTGGCAGCGTGACGGTCGATGAGTTGATGCAAAATCGTGTGGCTCTCAATGCGCAGTTACTGGTGGCTATTGCTCCCGTTGTAGCGGAATACGGAATTGCGGTCATGAGCGTAGCGGTGAAGGATGTCATCCTGGCACCCAAAATCCGCGACTTACTGATGAAGGAAGCCGAAGCCAAGCGTGTGGCGCAAGCCATGCTGATCGGTGCCCGCGAGGAAGTCGCCGCCATGCGCGCGCTGGCCAACGCTGCCAAGCTGGTGCAGGAAAACCCCGCTTTGCTGCGCTTGCGTGAGTTGGAAGTCGCTCGCGGCTTCGCCCAGAACAGCGGTAACACTGTGGTGATGGGGTTGGAGAGTAATGCGGTGGCGTTACGGAAGGGGGCTTCTGCGCCTCGCGAGGCACAGACGGATGAAGAGGAGTGAGGCTGGAGGCTGGGAACGGCGTTGACCATAACTCCTCCCCCACAGGGGGAGGCTGGGTGGGGGATTTGAAGCGTAATAACTACCGAGAATTATAAATAAAGAACACCGCAGTTCGACATTCTTAATTCAGCATTCGTCATTACGATTACTCTTCAAATCCCTCCCCCAACTCCTCTCTGAGGGAGGGGAGGTTTATTGCCACGAACCTCTTTCTGTGCCAGCCCCCCTCACTAATACTTCCCAATAAACCGCGCCCTGCTCTTCTCATCAAGCGCCTTGATATCCCGAATTTCATAACGGTTATTTTCGGCATCGGTAATAAGAAACCGGCCCGGCTCAATTTCCTGCAATGCTTCGTGCATCTGCCGCGTGCTGACCACGACGCGGCCCCGGTCTGTATCCAAATCCCACACCGAAGAACCAAAACGTTCCACAATGCCGTGAATCGCCGTCACCTGCGGCAGGAAGTAGCGGCGCTCCAACTGGGCGCGCAGCCACTCCTGCGCCGGTTGGGAAACCTCCGACAAACTTTGGATGACACCCACTTCCTTATCGGCCCCATCGCGCAGCACGATATGTTCCTCGGGATAGGTCAGCGCGAACGCACACCGCGCCTCCACGCCCATCGCACATTTCACGCCTTCTAAAATCACACGTAAAGTGCCATCGGGCGCTTGCTCGAAACGGGTTTGGGCTAAATCCAGATAGTCGAAATTCATGGTCAGGTGTCAGGTGTCAGGTGTCAGGTGTCAGGTGTCAGGCAATGAGCTTGCCCGACACCTGCATTCTGACGACCTATTCAATATTGAGGCTTTGCACGTAATTACTCAATTCGCGCTCAGCCTGGGCTTCGGATTCACGCAATTGAGCGATTTGTTCGCGCAAGCCTTCGATCTGTGTTTCCTGGCGTGATAGTTTAGCGACATACTGCTTATACAACTCGCTTTCACGGGCCAGAGAGTTCATGTTCGAACGAATGCGGGTCTGCTCTTCGCTGATCTCCTTCAACTGCGTTTCCAGACGCTCGCGGCGCTCTTCCAACTCTTCGAGCTTATTGCGCCGTGTCACCACGCCTTCCAGAGCGGTTTTGAGCTGGGGCGAAACGCTGGCGTTGCGGGCATAGGAGAGCAACGCATCGACATCGGTATCGAGAATCGCCACGGTTTCGGAGACCACCCGTTCGGTGACAACTTTAAACACTTTGGTCTCTTTGGCCGGGACGCTCACTTCGAAGCGATATTCATTGGGCGATTTTTCCGAAGCCTGCTGCGGCTCTACCAGCTTGAAATCGCCTTCGATCGGTGTTTGCAGCAGCACGGTTTTAGCCTCGCCCGCTTTGTTGCGCAGGCTGTAGGCCTGGGTGCGGCGCTGCTTGCGGGTGATGGTGAGCACACCGGCTTTGGAAGAAAGCCCCACTAAATCGGCGGTCATGGTGGGGGTTTCACGGGCCACCACCAAATCCAAGTCGAGTGCGTAGGAAATCAAGCGAAAATCGCCCGGTGCGATATTGGTGATCTGCGCATCACCGGCATACAGGCCATCCTGATAGATGGTGAGCGGCCCACCCGCCAGGTGCAAGCCGGTGGTGTTGCAAATGCGCATACCGTAGACAGGCTGCAACGACGGTTCGCGGGTATCGAGAATCGTTAACTTTTCGCCGGTGATTTCTTCGGAAACAATCGGCACCAATGCAGCCTCGCCCTTATTCAGCGAAACCGGCTGGCGAATGGCATATTCAAACAATTCACCCCGTTCACCGGTTGAAGCCGCCCCCTGCTGCAAACGAAGCTGCTCGGCAGCAACGACATCTTCGCGTGACACACCATAATCGGCGCGGCCTTCGAAATCGCCCGCATTGGAGAAAATACCGGCCGCACGTTGCGACAACGCCGGGGGCGATGCGGGATTGCGCCGCACAGTGGGAGCCGCCACAGGCTTGGCAGCGCTGAGGTTAGCCGCCTCTTCATACACCTGCGAACGTGGCGCACCGGCAAACGGCAGGGCCACATCTGGGCGCTGCACATACAGCGGCGCGGCCATGTTCATCGAAAATGAAACCGGACGCCCGGCGATGAGACTCAGGCCAACATCCTTCCAGTCTTCATCGGTAGTGTTTTCGACAATCGCCCAGCCCTGCAACAGCGGCTTGGATTCGTTGGATTTTGCATCCGCCTTTTTATCCTTGCTATTCTTGCTGGCGGTTTTAGGCGAATCGAAGACCAGGCGATAAGAAGTCTTCCACACACTAGTGGCCTGGATATAACCGGCTTTGACGGTGCGCTTGCCCTTCCCGGCAAAACGCAACTTTACCGGGCGATAGCCGGTATCGATGGAACTGGTGAGGTTGAGCGCGTTATTTTCCAGTTGTGCCAGCAGCTTGCGATTGAGCTTTTCATCGAGCAGTCGCACCACGCCGCCGTTTTCCACGTCATCGAGACGGAGTGAAGTCAGGCCGTTTTCCTGCAAAACGTTGGCATAGTCCACGGTAGTCACTATGCCGTCTTTATCGCGGACCTGTTTGGTCGCCACGCCCAGCAAACGCCCGCGCACTGTGCGCTCGCCAATTTCGATCTCCACATTGGCACCCTGAAAGCCGCGCAAAATGCCGCCCAGCGTTTCGCCCGGCGGCAACGGCAAATCATTGTTCTGCGGACGACGCGCCAATAATTCTTCCACCGAATAAGTCGCCGGACGCAATTCTCCGGAAGGATCGGTGACCACCAGCGACTTCAGCACATCGTTCAAATCGTCGCGCTGGAAAAAGAGTTCGACATCGCCATCACCATCTACTGTGCCCGCGCGGCTGAAATAGCCCACGCCACTCGAAAACAGTGCCACATGCCGCAGGGGCAGCCCTTGTGAAGGTGAATTGTCTGTCGCGGCCTGGGCCAGGTAAGGAAACGCCGGTGCCGCCATTAATGCGGCTAATGAAAGGAGTGTGCTTCTTCGTGTGCTCATAATCAGGATTCTCCAGGATTGGTTTGAGCGTTCGACCCGGCACGGCTGGTTTTTGTTCCCGGCTTTTTTGAATAATTTTCAACCGCCAATCGCCAGCACTTCGTTCATCGACTGCTGCGCCTGCACCAACCGATAGAAAGTGCCGCGTTTTTGTAGCAATTCATCGTGAGTACCGATTTCAGCAATTTTGCCATGCTCGATCACAATCAACCGGTCGGCGTCTCGCAGCGTGCTTAGGCGATGGGCGATGGCGAATACGGTGCGGCCCTGCACCAGGTTTTGCAAGGCTTTCTGGATTTGGCCTTCGGTTTCGGTATCGACGCTAGCGGTCGCTTCATCGAGAATCAGGATGCGCGGGTCGTGCAAAATAGCGCGCGCAATGGAGATGCGCTGGCGCTCACCGCCCGAAAGACGCAGGCCGCGTTCGCCAACCATAGTGTCGTAACCATCGGGGAAGTTGACGACGAAGTCGTGCGCGTAAGCAGCCTTAGCGGCGGCCATGATTTGCGCCGGGGTGGCGCTGGGATCGGCGTAGGCGATGTTATCGGCAATGGAGCCGTGGAAAAGATACGGTTCTTGCAGCACCACGCCGATCTGGCGGCGCAGGTCGCCGCGCGCGATGTCGCGCAAATCGACGCCATCGACCAGAATCGCGCCTTCATCCACATCGTAAAAACGCATCAGCAAGTTGATGAGCGTGCTTTTGCCCGCCCCGGAATGGCCCACCAGGCCGATCATCTCGCCAGGCTGCACTTGCAGGTTGACTTCCTTGAGCACCGGGCGATGCTTCTCATAGCCGAAAGTTACGCCCTTGAACTCAACCGCGCCATTGACGTGAGGCATGGGCACGGCGCCTTTGGCTTCGCGGATATCTTCAGGCGTATCGATAATCTCAAATACCCGCTCGGCGGCGGTCATGGCGCGAGTGAGTACGTTGATGAGGCGGGTCAGCACGCCGATGGGTTCGTAGAGGCGTTGTAACAACACTGTAAACAGCGTCAGGCCACCCAAAGTCAGAGTGCCGTCTAACACCTGCCAGCCGCCCATGAGCCAAGTAATAGGCGCACCCAGCCCGATGACGAAACCCATCACCGGATAAAACGAGGCGGCTTTTTGCTCGACGCGAACCATAGCGTCGCGGTATTCGCCGCTCTTGCTGGTGTAGCGGGAAACTTCCTTATTCTCCTGGGCAAAAGCACGCACCACGCGCACGCCGCCCAACGTATCGGCCAGGCGAGCACTCAGCGAAGAGTTCTGCGCCCATACCCGCCGCCACAGCTTCATCAGCCCGCGCCAGTAGTAGGTGGTGCCGAACATCACCAGTGGAATCGGCAGCAGGACATACGCGGTGAGCATCGGCGAGCGAGTCAGCATCACGATGATAACGCCCGTCACAGTGAGCAATGAGATGATGAAATCTTCCGGCACGTTGAGCAGGAAGTTTTGCAGCATTTGCACGTCGTTTTGCACACGCGACATCACCGCGCCGGTTTCGCGCTTATCGTAAAAGGCCAGCGAGAGTTTCTGGAGTTGTTCGTAGACCTGGGTGCGAATATCGTGCAACACGCTGGAGCCGACTTTAGCCACCCAGCGCCCACGCACCACATTGCAGATCATGGCCAGGAAACTGGCTCCCACAATCAGGGCGACCCACATTCCCAGCTCGCGATAATCGGCCTGGCTGGCTGCAAAACCAGCGGCATTTTGCTGATCGGGGTTGGGTAAGACGTGGTCAACCATTTGTGCCAGGGCAATCGGCGGCACAAAAGAGAGGCCTACACCGATAATCGTCAAAAGTCCGTTGCCCAGCACCAACCATTTATAAGGCCACAGGTAAGACAGCAAACGCCGCACGACCTGCCACTTATTGAAACATGTGGGGCAGACATCCGAATCGGGGCGAAGCGCCCTTCCGCATTGCGGGCAAACCCGGCGCTCGAAATGCGCCGAATCGACATCTTTCTGGAACTCGCCGAATTGCCGTAGGTGTTCAATCTGTCGGGCGGCCAAAGTCAACTGCTTGGCATGCGAGTTGGTCGAACGCAGAATCTCCACCACTCGGCCCGGCGCGGCAGCGTGCTCCAACCCATTTTCAACCAGCCGCAATTCCAGCGAAGTGGCACCGGCCAGGTTCTTGGCCTGGGAACCGGCAACCTGGGAAAATGGAATATCCCGTTCGAGACTGATGGGACGGGTATCGGGCTTTTCGGCTGTTTTTTGCAACTTTCCGGCAACGCGTCTCCACACCTTTTTCAGGAGACCCGGGGGATGCGTCGGGATTGCGGGATTTTCGATCTGGAAAACCAGAATACGGTGGGGCGTGATGATGAGATGACGCTCGCGCCAACTGCCCTGTTCGTCGAGGTCGGACTGGATATGCAACAATTCGTCATCGGATTGCTCAACACCCAGGCGATTTAATTCGCCACGAATGAGAGCGGGGATGGCGACCGGAATCGGTTCAGGTTCGATTTCGGTTGATGACGCGGAATTTTTTGATTGCATACAATAGAGGTTTTACCTTGGCGACGGGGCAACGGCAATGTTTCGGGCAGACTAAGTCAAACGATACCAGTAATGCCTGCCTAACAGATAAATCGCATCACACACCACAAAAACCAGCATGGCTATCGTGGGAGCTAAAACGATTTCATACTCGCCGCCGCGATATAGCCCGGGAATACTGCCATCAAAAGCCAGTTGCGTGGCGGCGATCACCCCAATGACAGCCACAGCCATTAATATGCCGCCGATAAAAAGCATCCGGCGGCGGCGTTTCTTCAGAAAACCGGTCACCCTTGTGGGAGCCGACATCTGATAAGTTTTGCCATGTTTAGGCCGCAACATCCATGCCGCCAACAACGATAAAAGCAAGGAAACCGCCAGGGCCAGGGTGCATTTTTCAATCGCCGACAGTACCTGCCATTCAGGAACTGCACTGGGCGACGACAGCAAACCTTGCCAACGAATGAGGGTAAACAGCTCAAATGCCAGGAGCGCGAAAAAGAGCGCATCGAACGGCTGGCGGCGCCATTGGCGCGCCGGGTAGAGCCAGACTAAGCCAAGCACCAGGATAGCGGCTGCAATCCACCAACCGATTCCAGCATCGGCGACGGCGTGGCTGGCCGCAAAAGTAAACGGCAACGAGGCCGAAACATCCAGGACGGTACCCAGCAACGCGACAGCCAACCAGCCCACGCCGCATAAAGCCGCCAACCCCAATGCGAGCGAGGTGGCGGCAAATGAAGGGGCCGTTCCTAAAACCGAGGAGCGCTTCAACAACCGGGGAAAGAAACGGGGCTGCTTTCGCCCGGCGAACTTCAATGCAATGACGAACTCCTTTAACGACGGTAGACAGGAAACAGAATACAGGAAACAGGATTTTTGCGCCTAAAGCACTTCCTGTTTCCTGTTTCCTATCTACTGTATTCCGCCGTTTTACAGCTTCACTTCGCGGCCTTTGGCGCTCGATTCGTAGATGGCGTCGATGATGCGGGTGATCGCCAGGGCTTCTTCGCCGGGGGTGAAGACCGGCTTGTCGTTGAGAACCGAATCGACGAACGAGGCAATCTCAGCGTGGTGCGACTTTACGCCCTGCGGCAAGAAAGCAGGCTGCATGTCGAACAGGGTCATGTCCTGTTCGGTGTTGATCTGCAACGGATCGAGCGTACAGCCGCCCTTGTCGCCCAGAATCTGGAAGTTGAAGATTTCGCGCTCGGCAATATTGGCGCAGAAGCTCGATTCGAGCGTGAGCACCATGTCGTTTTCAAAACGAATTTGCGCCACGGCAAAATCCTCGACGGTGAAATTCTTGTAGTCCCACTGGCCCATTAAGCCCACGACATCGCTCTTCTTGCCAAACATCTGGTAGGTTTTGCCCGAAACTGCAATCGGCTTGGGGAAACCCATGATGTGCATGGTGGCATCGAGAATGTGTACGCCGATGTCGATCAGCGGGCCGCCGCCGTTCTTTTCCTTCGAAACGAACATGCCCCAGGAAGGGATACCGCGACGACGCAAGGCCTGCGAACGAGCGTAGTAAATGTTGC
>DAITOV010000220.1:0-8397 GCA_036833945.1 Abditibacteriia bacterium | reverse complement strand
CAGCACGGAGTTGCGCTTTTCCGGCATTGGCGACCACTTCGCCGATGCCGTTGCGCTGCGGGCGTGGTTCGAAGGCGATGGGGCAGTGGATATCGGAGGCGTAGCGCGTCATCGTCATCCACTCCACTTTGGGTGGACTTTGGCGCTTCCACTTGCTGCGGATGCGTTCGTCTTCGCTTTTGGCGTCGTCTGCTTCCGCGACTTCGGCCTCGAAATCGGCTTCGAGAAAGGCACGGGTCAACTGGCGGCCACGGTCGGAGCGGTAGTTGAAGAAAATGACCTGATCACCGTCTTGAATACGCGGGCGCGGGTTGCCCTGTGGGTCGAGAATGACGGTTTCTTCGATAAATTCATCGGTTTCGCCGCGCTCATAGGCCATTTCAATGGCCTCCATCGCATCGCGCGCGACATGGCCTTTGCCTTCGGTCAGCAATTCATAGGCACGGCGGGTGCGGCCCCAGCGGTGGTCGCGATCCATGGCATAATAGCGCCCGACAACCGAAGCCACGGCACCCACGCCGGTGGCCAGCATTTTTGCCAGCAGGCGGGCGATGTGTTTGGGAGCCGAATCGGGCGCGACGTCGCGCCCATCGGTGAAGGCGTGAACCAGCACCTGGTCGCCGCTCAGACCTTCGTTGGCTGCCATTTCCAGCAGCGCTTCGTAGTGGCCTTGCGAGGAGTGGACGCTGCCATCGGAAACCAGCCCGATGAGATGCACGCGGCTGTTTTTCTCGCTGGCGGAGCGCATGGCAGCGCGCAGGTTTTCGTTTTCAAAGAAGGAACCGTCGCGGATGGACTGGTCGATGAGCGACGAATCTTGCCATACGATGCGTCCGGCACCAATATTCAGGTGTCCGACTTCGGAGTTGCCCATCACACCGGCCGGAAGGCCCACGTCTTCGCCCGAAGCGATGAGCTTGGTGTGCGGGTAGTTTTGCCACAACTGGTCGAAATGGGGCGTTTGAGCGAGATGGACCGCGTTGCTTTCGGGATGCTGATCGGTGAGGCCCCAGCCGTCGAGGATGAGCAGCATCACCGGACGCGGAGCGCTTGGGTTACTGGTTAAGTCGTTAGACATGGCGCGGCAAGTTTAGCTGATTTTGGGAAAGGCAGTAGATAGTAGACAGGAAACAGGAAACAGGAGGCAACCGAACGGCAAATACCTAAAACAGGGAGTAAGATGCACCAGCGTTGTGCTCGTCTTCTACTTCTGCATTCATCATTCCTACCCTACTTCTGACTTAATACTCCGGTTGCCTCCTGTTTCCTGTTTTCTGTTTACTATACTCCTTCCCATGCAAAACACTTCCAAACTTCAAAATAAAGTCGCCCTGGTGACAGGTGCCAGCCGGGGCATTGGGCGGGCGATTGCGTTGCGGTTGGCTCGCGATGGAGCGACCGTAGCCGTCCACTATAATAGCCGTGAAGATGCCGCTCTTGAAGTGGTGCAGGAAATCGAAAGCGCAGGCGGACGCGCAGCGGCTTTTCAGGCCAGTTTAGGAGATATTGAAGCGGTGCAGCGTTTGGCGGCTGAGGTTGAGAGCACGCTTGGCTCTGTTGCCATGCTCGTCAACAACGCCGGGCAAGCGCAATTCGGGCCGTTGGTGGAAGTCGATGAGGCGGCCTACGACGCCATGTTTGCGACCAATACCAAGGGATTGTTTTTCTTAACTCAGGCCGTTGCACGGCAAATGCATGAAGGCGGACGCATCGTGAACATTTCCAGCGGCATCACGCGTGCTAACGTAGCCGGTGGTTCGGCCTATGCCGGGAGCAAGGCGGCCATTGAAGCCTTCACCCGTTGCTGGGCCGCCGAACTGGGGCCGCGCGGCATTACGGTAAATGTGGTTTCACCAGGCATGACCGAAACCGATTTGCTGCTGGAAGTGACGCCGCGTGAGGTATTGGATGGTTTTATCGCCCAGACGCCGTTGGGACGGTTGGGCTTGCCAACTGATATTGCGGATGTGGTCGCGTTTTTGTGTAGTGAGGATGCGAGGTGGCTGACGGCGCAGAATGTGTTGGCGAATGGTGGGGTGGGATAGAGCGCAGTAGATAATACGAATTTTTGAGAAACAAATTGCGGCTTGTTGATAAGGATGAATTTTCAATACGCACCAGGAAAAGCCAAAATCGCATTAAAATTACTAAAATCCATATGATTAAACTGTAAAATAGATTTTTACTCTTCCTGTGTTGGGAATATCGGTTCGCAGACTTGGCCTTGCAATCTGTCATTCTGAGCCAGCGAAGAATCTCATTCCACCTCCCTAAAGCTTATATGACAGGGGTAGATGTTTTAATTCATTATTACGAGATTCTTCGTGCCTCGGAATGGCAGAGCGCGAGGTTCATATACAGGAAATACGTAAAAATTTACTTTACAGACTAATGATAAAGGCCACCCCAGGTGCCGGTACCTGGAGTGGCCTTTATTCCTACAGCAAATGCGCTTGATTAATTACGGCTGAAAGTGGGTTTACCGCCCGCATTGGCGACGGTGATTGTAGACGGCAGAACTGCCGTTGTGCGATCGATTGTGGTGCCGCTGCCCGCATTTCCTTTGAGCCATTTCACGTGGCCATCGGCAAAGGCGAAGTTGCCGCCATCCAAGTGGCGGCCGTGCCCCGCACCCAGGCCCAGGCTGTAGGTGGAGGTTGTATCGCAGATGTTGGTGGTGCCGCCATTGACGTTGCAGCCGTTGTAGTAATAGTAACTATAGCCTTGAGCTGAATTGCCATCGCCATTCATGACGGTTAGTGCCACGGCTTCGATAGCGGCTTGGCTCTGTTCTGACAGGCTGATGTTGTACCAGTAATCGGTATAACCGGCTTGAGTGGGATCGACCGCGCCATTCCACGGGGCAGCTGCAGTCGAAACCGGAGCTCCCGTTTCACTGGGGCATTGATAGATTTGAGTGCTTTTCAAATAGGGCTGTAATGCGTCTGCCCAACCATAGGGATTGCTCGGGGAAGCATTTGTGGGGTCGGCAGAACTGCCGCTAATGAGCAAGACAGCTTTGGGAAACTTCTCGTCATAATCCTGTGTGTACTGAAACACACCAAGTGCAATCTGCTTCAAATTGCTCTGGCAAGAAGCACGACGGGCATTTTCACGAGCGCGGGCGAAGACCGGGAACAGGATGGCCGCAAGGATCGCTATGATAGCAATAACAACCAAAAGCTCAATGAGGGTAAAACCTTTCTTTTTCATCTTTTTCTCCTAATCACAAAGTAGTGCGCCAGTGCTTATCCCGACCGGCCAGTCACGCACCTGCGCCAATTTGCTCTATCATGCCTGTTCCCTGAATGCGTCGCGGCGATGAATGAAAAATAATTTCAAGGCTTACTAACGATAGAGTGCGCAATTTGACAGCAGTGTAAAAAACTCGTTTCGCACCGATTGATAAAAAAATCTTTTTAATAGTCGACAGATTTTTAAGGGCGAATGCGGTAAAAAGATCCAAATTGGAAAATAATGTTTTAAGAGGCCAAGAATCTCCGAATAAGTTATCCAAACGGATCTGTTAATTGTTCCTGAATGTATTTTCAGCCCTCTTTCATGGGGGTGTCGGGACTGACCGGTGGTGAAAGAGGGTGTGGCCCAAGGCAGCAAACACAAAAAACCCCCAGGTTCCGGTGCCTGGGGGTTTTGCTGTTACGACGTGTGAATCTTAGCTAACGCCAAAGTAGGGTTTGCCACGGGTGGCCAAGGTTGCTTCGCTTTCTACAGCGCTGCTGCCAACGGCAGTAGTGGAAGTGGTCACGACACCCTTCAGCCATTTTACGTGTCCATCAGCGAAAGCAAAGTTTCCACCGTCCAAGTGGCGGCTGTGAGCAGCGGCAAGTCCCCGAATCGGGTCATTTGCTACTAACGTGGAAGCCGTTGCAACACCGGTCGAACCTGTGTATTGGCCGTTGTAGTTGTAGCGAGATGTGCTGCTTGTGCCATCCCCGTTCATGACAGTCAACGCAACTGCTTCAATAGATGCTTGGCTTCGTCCACCCAGTGTGGAGGTGAACCAATAATCCGTATACCCAGCCTGTGTGGGGTCTGGGCTCAGGGTGGTGATTGTTGCGTGTGCAGGGCCAGGAGCAGCGGTCTCGCTCGGGCACTGGAAAAGCTGTGTGCTTTTCAAATAGGGCTGCAATGAATCTGCCCACCCATAAGGGTTAGTAGCAGTAATGTCGGCGAGGAGAACTCCATTAACGCCGGGATATTTCTCGTCGTAATCCTGTGTGTACTGGAAAATACCAAGGGCGATCTGCTTGAGGTTGCTCTGGCAGGAAGCGCGGCGGGCGTTCTCACGGGCACGAGCGAACACCGGGAACAAAATGGCCGCGAGGATCGCGATGATCGCGATGACGACCAAAAGTTCGATAAGGGTAAAACCTTTCTTCTTTTGCATCTTTTTCTCCTGAAATAATAATGTTTGAATGCATGTGCCACACACCGGATAGTGGCGGACTGCTCTAATTATACCCCATTTCCTGAAAAAATAAACATCTTTTTTGAAGACCGAGAAATTTAATCAGAAATTAAGGGGTATGGTCGCCGCTATGAACTCAGTGGCGTTGTGCACAGACCAATTATACCCAAATCATGTGGGAGGTAAACATTTTTTTCTAACTATGTGAGAAAGTAAAGAAAGTATGGAAAAATACTTGCTTCTGTAGTAATTTAAAGCAATCTTAGTCGAGGCGAGCAAAATGACGGGCAGTATTGGTTAGAGGCGGTTTGTCGCAGAATCCTTCGACTCACGTGAGAGATTCATTTCCAGAATTAAATAGGAGAATGTATAAAGCGGGATAGCCTGTAAATAATAGAGAGTAAAGAGAAGGTGCAGAGTTTTCTGTTTATTAGTCTGTAAAATAAATCTCTTCCTGGTTTTAAGTCTGGGCGGGTGCATTTATTTGCGAACCCCGAGCGTGAGCGACGGGCACGTTTTCTTTGCTTCACCAGGCTCATTGCCCGTGCCCGTCGCTCACGCTCGGGGTTCGCAAATTGAGTTCAAGGCATCGACTGTACTTGCCAAATACGCATAAATATTTATTTTACAGACTACTTATCCTCTCAAACCTTAACTGAAGATGCAGGCCTGCCCACTGTGAACATGCGTTCCCTGTTCAGGTGTCTATGCCAAAAGCTAGCGGCATGAATGTGTCAAATCTCACTCGATCCAGCTTATTGCGGTCTAAATAATTGTCATTAATAATAGTGTAGCCGTACTTGCCCCTACCCAAAGAACGCGCTAATATGTATACAGCGTAGGCGGGACAATCCGGTGACAATTGGGTGAGGCCGTTGACGTGATTGAAAGTGGGCGCCGCGCGACCCGCTTTTTGTTTTGTCTATTTTAGGTGATGGGTTATAGGTGATGGGTTATAGGTGGGGTGTCGTAAATTGAAAGATTTTTCCCATGACCTATAACCGATGACCCATCACCTGTCTTAACGGAGCGTGACGACGAAAAATGGCTTTGAAATCCAAAGTGAAATCGCAGGAAGAGACGCAGTCGGAGATGCTGGATGCAATCCGTCACGTGGCGGAAGAAAAAGGCATCCCGCAGGAGGCGCTGGTCGCTTCGATTGAAGGTGCGCTGGTTTCTTCTTATAAAAAGGCGTTCGGCGGCGTGGGCGCGGTGCGTGTCGTCGTCGATTTTGCCATCAACGATTTTCGCGTCTTCGCGCAGAAATTGGTGGTTCAGCGTGCTTTGAACCCGAATACCGAAATCGCCTGGCGCGAAGCGCAGGTCGATAATCCCGGCATCAACCTGGGCGATTCGGTGGAAACCGAAGTCACTCCGGCTGGTTTTGGCCGTATTGCCGCGCAAACTGCCAAGCAGGTTTTGCTGCAGAAGCTCAAGGAAGCCGAGCGCGAACAGGTCGTCTCCGAATACCGCGATAAAGAAGGCCAAATGTTCCGCGGCACGGTGCAGCGTCTCGAACATGGCAACGTCATTCTCACCATCGGTAAGGCCGAAGCGGTATTGCCGCGTCGTGAGCAGGTTGCCAACGAGGTTTATCGTTTCGGCGACCAGCTCTTTGTTTTCGTCACCGATGTGCGCCAGAGCTTCCGGGGGCCGTCGATCACGGTTTCCCGCACTCATCCCGGCCTGGTCCGCCAGTTGTTTACGCTCGAAGTGCCTGAAATTGCCGACGGCATCGTGGAATTGAAGAATGTCTCGCGTGAAGCCGGTCAGCGCACCAAGATTGCGGTTTACGCCGAGAATCCCGATGTCGATCCGGTGGGTGCCTGCGTAGGGCCGCGTGGCTTGCGCGTGGGTAAAGTGGTGGCTGAACTGGGCAATGAAAAAGTCGATATTGTGCGCTGGAACGAAGATCCGGTGTCGTATATCTCCAATGCTCTTTCACCGGCGCAGATTTCCAAGGTCATTCTCAAGGAAGATGGCGCTTCTGGCCCGGCTATCGGTACGGCGACGGTCATCGTTTCCGAAGACCAGCAGTCGCTGGCGATCGGTAAGCAGGGGCAGAACGTGCGCCTGGCGGCGCGCCTGACCAACTGGCGTATCGATATCCGCACCGAAAAGCAGTTCGCCGAAGAACAGGCACAGAAAATGTTCCGTGACGATGAAGACCTGGATGTAGACGATAACGCCAAGGTCACCGTGGTGGAAACCCTGGATGAAACCGCAAACCTGTTCGCGGTGGAACCCGAGGAAGAAGTAGAAGGCACAGATGAGGCCGGAGAAGGCGCTCAGGAGGCAGGAAACGGGGAAGACGGAGAAACGCAAAACCCGGCCTGAACGCCGTTGCCTGGGTTGTGGCCAAGTGCGGCCGCAAAATGAGTTGTTACGGGTAGCGTCGGTTGGCGGAGGTCCGCCGATTGTCGACGCAGCGCAGCGCGCTCCCGGGCGTGGCGCTTATGTGTGTTATCACGACATGTGCCTGCAACGCGCACGGCAAAGGCGCGCTCTTGAGCGCGCCTTGAAGTTGCGTGAAAGCGCTGGGCACCATGTCTGGGATGAGATGGCGCGGAGCATAAAAGCAAACGTTGGGCGCTCGATGTTGGACGTTCGATAATAAGGAAGTGAGGCTGCATGGCGAAAATGCGCATTTACGAGTTAGCCAAAGAACTCGATGTCAAACCCAAAGAATTACTGGAGATGTTGGAAACGATCGGCGTGGCGAATAAAGTCCCGTCGTCGTCCATCGAAGACACCGCGGCACGTTCGCTACGGCAGATGGTTACCAACAAGAATAATCCCCAGCCTGAAACGCCGGCTGCGCCCGAACCGGCAGCGCCTGCCAAACCTTCCACGTTCAAATCGTTCCGTGCCAGCGAATTTCGCGATGCACGTTCGGGAGGTGCCAAGCGCCAGCCGGTTGCCGCTCCTGCGCCCACACCTACTCCAGCTCCCGCTCCCAAGCCCCCGCCTGTGGCAGCCGAGAGTGCTCCGCCTGCCGCTCCCGTGGCCAAGCCCGCAGAGCCTGTAGAGAAGCCGAAGGTCGCAAGCGCGCCGGTGAAGAGTGAAGCGCCTGTCGCTAAAGCCCCGGTAGCTCCCGCGCAACCGGCAGCCCCTCCGGCAGCACGGCCCACGCCGCCAGCTCCCATTCCGCGCCCGGCACCAGCCAAGCAGGATGAGAACGAAAACCTGGCCGACCCCGATTGGAAACCGGCGGCAGAAGAAGCGCCCAAACCCACAGCCGCTCCCGGCGCTCCCGCCCCCAATGGTGCGGCTCCGCTCTCAGCCGCTCAGCGCCGTCCTCTGGGGCCTGGCCGTCGCCCCGGCTCTGGCCGTGGAGGCGATTTCCGTCGCTTCGATAACCGCCGTGGTGGCGGCGGTGGCCGTCGTCCGGGTGAGCGCGACGAGCGTTTTGCTGCTCCTGTCCCCGAAGAGCCGGTTCTGGAACCGGGTTCGACCGTCATGCTGCCGCAAGCCGTGACGGTGGCGCAATTAGCCGAAAAAATCGGTAAGTCGCCGTCCGAACTCATCAAGCGCCTCTTTGCCATGAAGATCATGCGCTCGGCCAACCAGGTTCTCGAAACCGACGTAGCGGGCCAGTTGCTCGATCAGTTCGGCTATAAAATCGAAGTCGAGACCTCACGTGTCGAGCATCACCTGGAAGAAGAAGATTACGATGCTTTGGTCGGCGTGCCGCCGGTCGTGACCGTGATGGGTCACGTCGATCACGGTAAAACCAGCTTGCTCGACGTTATCCGCTCGGCTAACGTGCAAAGCGGCGAAGCGGGTGGCATTACACAGCGTATCGGTGCTTACGAGACCGAACATAATGGCGAGCGTATCGTGTTTCTCGATACGCCCGGTCACGAAGCGTTTACCCGCATGCGTGCTCGTGGCGCTCACGTCACCGACATTGCCATTCTCGTGGTGGCGGCTGATGACGGCGTCATGCCGCAGACGCGTGAAGCCAT
>DAITOV010000219.1:0-8403 GCA_036833945.1 Abditibacteriia bacterium | reverse complement strand
GCAGCGCGCAAAGATGCAGCAGATCTCACGTCGCGATTTTTATGATGAGGTAATGGCAGGCATTCAGGCTGCTGTCGATAACGGTTTATCTCCGCTGAAATTCAATTGCGTAGCGATGCGTGGCATTAACGACGATGAGTTTTGCGATTTATTGGAGTTTGCACACCGTCACAGCGCGCAGATGCGTTTTATCGAATATATGCCGATGGGCGAGGCGCGTTTCACCACGCAACAGCAATACATCTCCGCGCCGGAAATGCGGGAGATTTTGGCTGCACGCTTCGATTTGCAGCCGGTAACCTCATCCAACCCCACCGACCCGGCCCGCTTATGGCGATGCACCAACAGCGGTGCGACGGTGGGTTTCATCACCTCGATCTCGGAGCATTTCTGTGACACCTGTAACCGCATGCGCCTCACTGCCGAAGGTGGTTTGCGGCCCTGCCTACACCAGAATGCCGAAGTGAATATCCGGGCACTGTTGCGCGAAAGCGGCAGCGACCAGCAACTAACGCAGGCTTTCCATGACGCCGCTCACTTGAAATGGGCGGGGCATCACATGAACGATACCATCCCGCTTTATTCTGCTAAGGAAATGATTGCTATCGGCGGATGAAAACACCGCGCCTGGGGCTGATTAGCTTAAGCGGCGTGCGTGTGCGCGACGAAGTGCTGCTGCGCGAAGGCATGACGCTACCGGGGTTTGTTGAACGGAGCGAAGTCATTGCCTCCCTACCCAGCCTGGGACTACTGACGTTAGCCTCTCACACTCCTTCACATTGGGAAATTGAATATCTGGATATCAACGATCTCACCGATCAGGCTCTGGCCCGGATGCTGGGCAGTGGATTCGATATTATTGCTATCTCGGCGCTTTCCGCTCGCATTTTCGAAGCCTATTCATTAGCCGATACATTGCGCGAAAATAATATCACGGTGATACTGGGCGGGTTGCATGTCTCCGCGCTCCCTTACGAAGCCGCTCTACATGCCGATGCCGTGGTGGTGGGCGAAGGCGAAGCAGTTTGGCCGCAATTGATTGCCGATTTTGAAGTGCAACGCCTACAATCGCAATACTCTTCGTTCTCACAGCCTTTTCAATTTTGTCATTCCAGAACGCCGCGTTACGATCTCCTCGATATCAGTAAATATAACCGCCTTACCCTGCAAACCACGCGTGGCTGTCCCCTCGATTGCGCTTTTTGCGCCGCTTCCAAAACCATCAGCCGCTGGAAAACTAAACCGTTGGATCATGTGCGGCGCGACCTGGAAGCGATTCTGAAAATCTGGCCGCGACCTTTCCTCGAACTAGCCGACGACAACAGCTTTGCCGATAAAAAATATGCGCGCGAACTGGTGCGTCTGCTGGGTGAATATAACGTGCCCTGGTTCACGGAAAGCGATATTTCCCTGGCCGATGACGATGAACTATTGGAGCTATTAGCGCTGGCCAATTGCGCGCAGGTGCTTGTCGGGTTGGAGTCGGCTAATTATAAATCGCTGAAAGATATCGATCGCGCCAACTGGAAAGCAAGGCGCGCCGACAAGACATTAGTTGCGATTGAGAAAATCCAGTCGCACGGCGTTTCTGTCAATGGTTGTTTCGTTTTAGGGCTGGATGAAGACGATGAGCATGTTTTTGAAGCCACGCGAAACTGGGTGCGGGCCAGTAATTTATCGGAGGTGCAAATTACCCTTCTCACGCCGTTTCCCGGCACTCGTCTTTATCATCAACTTTCCCACCAAAAGCGATTATTGCAACCTATTTTCTGGGAGAGATGCACTTTGTTCGATATTAACTACCTGCCCGCGCACCTGAGTGCGCAGGAATTGCACTCAGGTTTCACCTGGCTCATGCGCGAGTTGTATAATCCTGTGGAAACCGCTAAAAGGAAGGCCCATTTTAAAGCTTGCCGGAAAGCACGCCGCACTTTCACCGCTCATGCAACTTTATCTTGAAGCATTAAAAAGTATCGGACGTTTTATCTTCTTTCGCTCCAGCACGCAGGAATTAACCGAATTCGATAAGCGCTATCTTGTGCTCGGGTTCTTGCTGGTATGGTTGGCCGGAGTCGGGCGGCATTGGGACGATGCCGAAGCAAGTATGCTCCAAGCCAGTGGTATCGGCTCGTTGATCTACGTTCTCTTTTTATCCGGCTATCTCTGGCTCTTTCTCTTACCACTCAAACCGGTAGGATGTCGTGATTGGCAAATTCTGACCGTCGTCTGCATGACAGCGCCGCCGGCTTTTCTTTATGCCATTCCCATTGAGCGCTGGATGAATCTTGAAGTGTCGCACGTAGTGAACCTCACGGTTTTGGGCATTGTGGCAGTCTGGCGGGTGGCACTTTTCCTTTTTTATCTCATTCGCGGTGCCAAGCTTCACTGGTGGCACAGCCTGGTCGGCGTGCTGCTGCCACTCTCCATTATTGTCATTATAGCCGGAGTCCTTGCCGTGGCTGCCAGCATCACCGATGGCATGGCCGGAACCCGCGCCCCGCAAAGCAATCCGGTAAGAAGCGTTGCCGAATTTATGGGCACTTTATCGGCTTTTGCTTTTATTCCTTTGCTCATAGCCTATATCCATTCCATTTATCGGATTCATCACGCATAGTTTGAAGAAGCAACGCACGGAAGAACCGCGCGCGTCAGCAAGCCGGAAGGGCCAAGATCTTTTGCTTAGCCAGACATCCGTATGGTCCTGGTAAAAAGTTCCAGCCCCTTCCGGCTTGCTGACGCGCGCGGTTCTTCACACGGCTATTATGCCAAACCGTCCAGCAATACTTCCAACTTGTCCAGGCTCTGGGCTGCGCCGTATTCCATACCGGAATTGACATGACCGTCGCGCGCTTCTTTGGAAGTGTGCAGTGTGGTTTCAACGATCTTGGTTCGGCCGCCCAGGTCTTGAAAGACCACCGTGACTAATGCCTCTTCGGCATTATAGGGCTCTATGTCGTAAATGGAAGTATGCACCAACCGTTCAGGCGGGCTTAGTTCACGATACTCGCCCTTGAAAGGAAACTGCGAACCATCGGCGATTTGCATCACATAGCGCCATTGGCCACCGGGACGCACATCGGCTTCACAGACAACAAGCTTGGATTCATTGCAGCCCCACCAACGCTTCACGTGTTCGGGTTCGGTCCACACTTTGAACACTAATTCACGCGGCGCATCAAACTCGCGCTCCATGACGATCTCCAAGTCGGAAGGCAGGCTGATTTTAAAGGTCGAACTATTTTTACCGGGCATTTTTGTCTCCTTGTGTTGAGGCCAAGAGTTACTGCTGCTCGAGATATTCGGCCAGGCGCGCCAGTGTCTGGTGTCCGCCTTCCACCGCACCGTATTTGGTTTTAACCTCTTCGCAAACCTCGGCTGAGTGAAAGACTGTTTTCAGTTGCAGATGGGTTTTATTGCCTTCTTGCGGGGTGAATGTGATCGTCGCTTCGAACATTTCCGGATCAATATCATTGCCCTGGGCATAGGTGATGCGATGGGGCGGTTCAATTTCTTTGTAGCGAACGATATTTGGAAAATCGGTACCATCGGGGCCGTGCATCATGAAACGCCATACCCCACCCGGCTTAAATTCCATCTCGTGGGTCGTGGTAGTAAAGCCAGTAGGCCCCCACCACTTTCCCAGATTCTCGGGTGATGTCCACGCCTTGAACACCAATTCTTGCGGTGCATTAAAGACGCGCTCAATAACAATCTCACGATCACTCGTGGTGCTTACCGACTCGTTTTTTAGGGACATTTTTCTTCTCCTTGCTTGGTGTGAGTGCCACGCCTTCCGGGCTGGCCTGCAGCTCCTGAAGGTAATCGTCCAGTCTGTCGAAGCTTTCTTCCCAGAACTGCTGATATTTCGTAATCCAATCGGCAGCGTCCTTGAGCGGTGCCGCTTCCAGGCGGCAGGGACGCCACTGGGCATCGCGGCTACGCGCGATGAGGTGCGCCCGCTCCAACACTTTCAAGTGCTTGGAAATGGCAGGCAAGCTCATATCGAACGGCTCGGCCAATTCGGTAACTGTAGCCTCGCCTTGTGCCAACCGCGATAGAATAGCGCGCCGGGTGGGGTCGGCTAAAGCAGCGAATGTTGCATCCAACTGGGGGGAAAGCATTTTACTAAACCTCAAAGTTAATTAACTAAATAGTAAAATACAAAGTAAAATAAAAAATGTCAAGCTTCGACATTTTTTATCGTTTGGATAAGGACTAAACCAAACAGCACTTATCCACACCCCAGGTCAAGGGATACGGAATGCTTCCGCTTCACTAAACCACACTTGATCGCCCGTTTTTTGAGAACTCGCCCCCAGAAGAACGACTAACTTCGTCACCCCTTCGGGCACGACTACGGCAGCCGAAAGTGGCACCCATTGCCCGGCAGGCGTATTCAGCGAACGCATAATCAAATAATCGGTAGGTTTGGTCCAGCCCTTTTGGTCTTGCCAGCGAATATCCAACCTGCCCTGCCCGCCGCCCTGCCGTTGCACCCTGGCTCGCACGAGATACTTTTCTCCCGGCTCGACTGGAATACTTTGCTGGTAAAAACCCTGCAACATATTTTCCAGCCGGACTGCAGGCCTACCCTCAATAATATCCGTCGCATAGATACCGGCTGGCCTGCCCCCGATTTTTTTCTGCCACGTCAACCAACCTGTCGGAGCATCTTTAGCACTGGAATCGCCTTCACCCGGCCCGGGGTTCTTACTTGTATCGGCGAAATCACCGTTCTTCAACAAATTGGCAGACGGCTTTTTTTCGAGCAAACCGGCGTATTGCCTGGCCAGCGCGACTTGCGTTTTACCACCATCATTTCCGACTGGAGCCGATGGTTCCAGGCTAAACTTTTTGGCATCTTGTAGAACCTTTGCCGTCCCTGGCAGGGCCTCTTCCCAGGTTTGGGGCAAAACATTCTTTGTTTTGGTCGGCCACCAATGGTAGCGCTCACCCCACGTCCAGACATACTCATCCGCCACTGCAAACGAAGTTTGCGCGTTCTGCCTCAAGCGGTTCAGTCGTGAACCCTCCAGTGGCGGCTGGTAGTATTTGGTACCTTCGGCATAATAGCTATAGGCATCCAGGTATATTCCAAAACTCATTTGAACCTGAGTGCGATATTTTTGCCAGTTTTCGGGAGCTACCAGAACACGCCCGCTATTGCGCACCCAGTTGGCCGCTTCGTGATAAAGAACAGGTTCCTGGTAGCGATAGCCCGATTCTCCTCCGGCTACAAAGGTCATCTGCGGCGGCGCGGCATCGAGCCAACCGTTGATAAACGCTGGATACAAACCATATTTGGCAGCGTCCAGGTTCTTTGCATACCAGCGATTGAGGTCGTTCATGTAGAACGTGAAGAAGAGCATGTCCGGGTAAATTGGCGCAATCGCCTGCATGACTTCGCGTCCGCGCTGACGGACTTTTTCCTCATACTGCTCGAAGCTATATTGCGAGGCCAGATATTGGTCAGGATAGGTAAAGAGCGTTGCGCTATTATACTGTTCGGGGTCGAAGAGCAAACCACGCAGCTTCCCTTCTTTGGCAATGGTGGCAATGATTTTCCAATGTTCCACCACCTGGGCCCAACCGGCATCATCGAACCAGTCGGGGGCATGAGGACTCACGCTCACCCTCACCAAATTCTCAGTCAGCTTGTTCGATTTGAACTGGCGCAGCTCCTTGATATTCTGCTCGAACCACGCTTTTTTCCAACGCCGGGTGGTAAATGCACCTTCGGCAACAGAGACGTCCTTGCCCGCATCATCTTTGCCACTGAGCATCAAGAGAATTCCGTCGTAGGGCGTAGCTTCGATTTCTTTTTGATATTGGATGAGATCCGAAGAATTGGGGCGTTCCCAACCGGCATGGATCAGCTTCTTACGCACGGGTTGAGCTACAGACACTGATGTCGAAAGAAATAGAGCAATTACGCCGATGACTGCAAGAATCCGACAGGGAGATTTTAATGTTTTCATTTTTTAAGTGTTGGAGTAAGCAATAATAAATACCTCGCGCGCTTACGGCATAGTAGGATCCCAGGCCGGTTGCCCCACGTTGGGCGAAGTCTTAATGAGACAGATGGAGCTTGAACCGGCTTTATACCATTTGCTGTGTCCATCGGTAAACGTGATGGTGCCACCATTAAAGTGTGGGTAACCAGACGCATTATAGGCATGAGCCGGATTCAAGAAATTCGCACCACAATAGTCGCCCGGATTGGCAAATACCGAATACGAGAGATGATAGTCCATGTTCATGACGATTTCGGAAGGCCGCGTAATTTCAGCGAGTGACCGTGGCTGCTGCGAAGGGAAAATGCTATTGCCCGATCCATTCAAACCGCCTTTGAGTCTGCTGATCCAGACACTGTAACCGTAGCTGGGTGCGTTGTTTGTCTCCGTGTAGGAAGGACAGACAAAAGCCTGGGTGCTTTTGACGTAGGGGAAAATGAAATCCATCCAGGTATAGAGGTTGGCGGTATTGGTTCCTGGGCTCACCCTGAAGATTCCCGACGGCACGGATTTATCGAGCGTGGCCGGGCCGTAAAAGTCGGCTGCCGCCAAACTGCTACCAGTTCCAAAAGCGCCGGTTTTTTGCCATAGTGCCAAGGGGTATTTTTCATCGTAGTCCTGGGTATACTGCATGACCCCCAATCCAATCTGTTTAAGGTTGCTCAGGCAACTGGTTCGCCGTGCGTTTTCCCTGGCGCGAGCAAATACGGGAAATAATATTGCCGCCAGTATTGATATAATAGCAATAACGACTAATAATTCTATCAGCGTAAAAGCACGGGCTCGCGGCTGTTCCTGGTAATAATACATAGTGTCCTTCCTCAATTAAACTGACACCAAGATTATACCCCTCATCTCGTCGCCCCAAACCTCTTTTTTGAGCATTGAATATCACTATCGGGCATTTTACCCTGAGGATTTCTTCTGTTGCTGTTGAGCAGCACGACGGTATTCTCCCGGCGTTATTCCATATTTTTCCTGAAACAAAATGCGCAGCCGCCCAGATTTGACACCGACAAAACTTCCGATAACTTCATTGGGCCAATCGGTCGTTGCAAGCAGATTTACCGCTTCCTGCAAGCGGCATTCGTTGACGAACTGCACGAAAGTTTGGCCAGTTTTCTGGTAAAAGAGGTCGGTAAAACGTCGCCGCGACATGTAGACCGAGCGCGCTACCTTATCGATGGAAAGTGACTGCCCTAAATGTTGCCGCACATAGTTTTGAGCCGAAACGATGGGGTCGAGATCGCGGGGGGAATACGCCTGCACAGCGGTTCGGGCCACCGGACTGAGCGGCATCGACTGCACTTCGCGCCACATTAAATGGATGAGGGCGTTCAATGCACCTTTTGCAATTTGCCTGGAAACCAGCGTATCGTTTTCCAACTCCTCGGCCAGAACCTGGAAATACAAACTGAACTGCCAGTGCGATGCCTGCCAGCTTTCATCGCTGCTGCGATGGCTCCAGTGCTGGCCGTTTTGCGTATGGCTGAGCCAGCACTCCGCCCCACTGCCATAAGGCATCATCATTAACAGTTTGCAGGCATCGGCACCAGGAACCGTTTCATCGACAAAAAGGTGCGAGCCATCGGGATGGGCCACTCCTGCCGGAATGAAAAAGGCATGACCCGGCTGACAATGCACAACGTAATCGGCAATTTGCAATGCCACATTGCCCGACAGGACAAAATAAAATTTCGGGCTACGAACAGCATGCAGCCCATCCTTGCGCCAATGGGCTTCCACCAGCGCCGCGTTACCATAGGTTCGAGGCCCGTGCACTGCTCTGCGCGGACTGAGTAACGGCTTAGGCGAGACCCATACACCAGGTGGAAATTCCCGCTTTCTGGCCAAGAGCTGCTGATGCGAAGGCAGAGCGACAATTAGCCGATCCAAGCCTACGCTTTCCACCCAGGGCACAAGAATGTCCTGAAAAACATGGGCTAATGGCGCGCCAGGCGAAGAAAGACCGGAACTCATTATTTTTCCAGCACTCTATCCGGCTCGCCGCGCCAGTGCCGCTGCAATTTCTCTTTGCATCACTTCCACCGGCTGCAGCAACTCGTCGGGATTGGCAACAGGGGTCACTTCGCCGGTCTTTTCATCGAAATGCACTGCGCCATACCGGCCCGGTTTGCCGGTTTTATTGAGGAACTCGTCATAGGCATCGCCACCGTTGTAATGCCAGAACTCGAAAGGATAGGCCATGAAACCGTGCCTCTCCATAATATCGGTAATCGCATTGCGGTTCGCTAACGCTTCGGGTGAAACAAACGGCGATTGCATCGGTGTGAGTTCCGACATTTCCAGGTAAGGCCGCTCACGATTGATTTCGGTGCGGGTATCGCGATCGAAAACCGAAATATCGATGGCACTGCCCGACATGTGG
>DAITOV010000218.1:0-8433 GCA_036833945.1 Abditibacteriia bacterium | reverse complement strand
CTTTGCGCGCTGCAACGTGTCGAGCGATATATTGACGCGGTCGAGTCCTGCGTCGCGTAGCGGCTTCGCCAATTCGCCCAGCCGCGAAGCGTTGGTTGTTATGGAAATCTCTTCAATACCGGGCACGGCGCGAATGAGGCGAACCAGTTCGGGCAAGTTCTTGCGCGCGGTCGGCTCGCCTCCCGTCAGGCGAATTTTGGTGAGGCCCAGTGTGCTGCCCACACGCACCACGCGGGCGATTTCTTCGAAGCTGAGCACTTCGCTACGGGGCAGCCACTCAATGCCATCGGCAGGGAGGCAATAGGTGCAACGGAAATTACAGCGGTCGGTGACGCTGATGCGGAGGTAGGAAATTACCCGATTGAAGCGGTCGTGGAGAGAATTCATTTTTGTGCATCCCACCAATCAAACCAATGTCGATAGGCTTTGTCATGATCACACTCATTTTTTTTAATTTCATCCCAGTGAGCCAAAAGCCGGATCAGTAGGCCATCGTCCAATCTACGAGTTTGATGCGTTTGCAGAGTATCATAGGCAATAGAGAGAAGTTTTCTCTCATGACGGCGATAGATTCGTTTCCCGGTATATTCATCGCGCCAATCCATTCCCCATCGCATTATGCTCCATTCAACTACGTATTCGCATGCCAAGGGATTTCGCTTTATCATGCCTTGCAAAGTACGGAGTATAGATATCGTATCGGGATCATTAGAGTAATCGCCGGTTTCGAAATATTCAATTTCTACCGAACGCGGCCAAGATTTTGTCCCGAGATATTGATTCCAGCGTGCATACCCTAACTGCGACATATAGTTTGATTGAGCGGAAAACGGCTTTAGCACATTATCCGCTGGTTCTGAGCCAAGTGTTAAAGCTGTATTGGAAGCGATAAGAGAACCGGCAATACCAAGTGTTCTAAAAAAACGAATTCGCATCAGGAACTTCCTGTTCGCGTGGTGTTCTGCTCGCCGGGAGTCGTAATGGATTGGGCTATTCCTTCCGGTTGTCGAGCTGTTTCTTCGGTACAAAGGGGAACTTTAGCACGCGCATCTTTGATAGTTTATCGCGGTAGACAGGTAAAGAATCATACTGGGGGCGGATAAATTTTGGTTTCAGGAATAGCTTCAATTTTCTTCCAGATTTTTTTGTTGACGTCTTGCGTTATGAAGACAAAGCTAATGGGGTTGTCTTCCCATTCTTCCAGTTGCCCGATGATGACGGTGACCAGGGCCTTTGAATCATCGGAGATCTGGATGAGGGCACCACGGTCTTTAGTGACGGCAAGAATATGTACCGGCTTGTTTTCCAGATGCTGCACTTTCTTACGCACCAGATGAGCGGCGGCGACACCCTTTTGGTTGTGAAGAAATTCCAGCAGTTTTGCCATTAATTCCGGCGAAAGTGCCGGGGCGAGAAACTCATCGCGTTCGGTGATTTGAGCGCGTTCTTCCATTGCCAATTCGAACGTGTCCTGGAAATCGTAGGATTTATCTCGGTATTTTTCAGCTTCTTCCACACGGCCGTGTTCACTCAGGAAATGGTAGATCGAGCCATAGGCAGCCAATGTCGCATCCGTTTCCAATTCGCATGCCCGTAGCAGATGTTCGATACCGGCTTCATCGTCCTGGTCGAGAAGCATTTGCCCTAAAGCGAACTGCGCCGGAGCGTGTTTTGGGTCGGCTTCCAATAATTGCCGTGCTAATGGAATGGCAGTTTCGGCATTTTCCAGTTCATGCGTGAGGGTGATCTGTTCCCAGAGTTCGTCTTTTGAAAGCGGCGCATCCTGCGATTTTTGCTGGAGTTCCTGCAAACGCTTCTTACCTTCCTGCATCTCTTTATGCCGTTCTTCCCACTGAAAGACGACGGTCTTGTGCCACTTCTCGTCTAGTTGCCGGGTCAGTTCGGCCTGGGCCGTTCCCAGGTAATGTGCTGCTGCCGAAGGGAGAGGTGTCCGTGCTTGTTGATCGGGCAGCCAGCCCCAGTATTCAGGACTATGCAGAGAGCTATCGGCCGCTTTAAAGCCCATTGCAGCCAAGCGGTCGGCCAGGCAGGGATGGGTGTCGGCATAATCGGTTTTGTCCTGAAATGCCCGCGATAACCAGCGGGAAAGGGGAAGCGGTGAAGTTTTGAAATCGAGGGAGGAAGGTGCCGCAACTGAAGGCGAAGCAAAGGGCGAACCGAGCAGTTGAGCCGTTTGCGTAAATGGCGCAGCGGGCGGGGTGGCCGATTCTTTCACCAGCTTGAACTGACCCGGCCAGAACACCTCTTCAAGATAACGGCCCTTCATGTTGACGCTGACTAATGCCGATGCTGCTGAGCGAGGACTCGTCAGGTCGGCGGCGCAACGATCGGCGACATATTCATCGGCGCGGCGCAGTACAAACGAATAAGCACCGAAATAGGGTGCATACCAGCTAAAAAACTTCTCGAAGACCCAACTCCCGCCGCTTTCGGCATGCGCTAAATTGTGCCGCAACTGATCCCAGGTCAAGTGGATGCGATAGATCCAACCACCGAAACGTCCGTGATTCCCGGAAAGGTGGCCAAACTCGTGCGCCACTACGGCGCGAAACTCTTCGGCGCTAAGGGCTTGCATCAGTGGGAGGCCAAGCAAAAGATAATTCTTTTGCCAGCCGAGAATGCCTAAACGTGGAATCTGCACCACGGCGGCATTGAACTCGTCGTTGAGCAAAACGTGGTGAAAGCGCGGGGAAGCGAGTTTGGTGGTCAAGTCGTCAACCATCGTGAAAAGCTCGGGAGCCTGTTCGCGTGAAAGCTCAATGCCTTCGGGTGGTGAAAATTTAACCAACAACGAACGCAAGACGATAAAGGTGAAGATCAACAGGAAGATGCCAACCTTGATCATCAAGGCGTTGAGGCGGTGGCCGACCAGGAAAATCCAGAGCAAACCAATTAACATCGCCAGTGCAATGGCGAGAATCAGCAAAACATAGCCATAACCCAACGCGGCTAATAACCCAACGCGACGCCGGTATTTTTCGGGTTCACGTTGGGCATACTCTTCCAGCTTACGAACCGTATCTACAAACTGGGCACGTTCCATCGATAGCCTTCCTTAATTGTGGTTTAGGTTTGCTTTCTACGATACCACAGCTTGCTGTTCACTTGGGGTTGTTATTGAAGGAGTTTCCGTTTGCGGTTGTTGTGCGGCTTCCTCGGCACTAAGCAGCACGATATCCAGTGCTTGCTTCACATCGCTTACAAAATCAAAATGCAGTTCGTTACGGGTATCTTCGGGAATCTCTTTGACATCGGCGCGATTGCGCTCGGGCAAAATCAAATTCCTGATTCCGGCCTGATGCGCTGCCAGCACTTTCTCCTTGATGCCACCCACCGGCAGCACACGGCCGGTCAATGTCACTTCGCCGGTCATGGCGATATCATGGCGCGCGGGCCGGCCCGAAAGCTGCGAGGCAATCGCCGCCGTCATCGCCACACCCGCACTGGGGCCGTCCTTGGGAATGGCACCGGCCGGTACATGAATATGCAAATTACAATTGTCTTCGCATTCGGAGTTAGCAATACCAATTTCCCTGCCGTGCGCGCGCAGATAATCGAGTGCGATCTGGGCCGATTCCTTCATCACGTCGCCAAGCTGGCCGGTGAGCGTCAAGCTACCTTTGCCGGGCATACGCGCGGTTTCGATGAAGAGAATTTCGCCGCCGCGCGGAGTCCAGGCCAAACCGGTCGTGACACCCACTTGCGGCTGGGCGTTGGCCATTTCAGACTGGAATTTTTCCGAACCTAAATACTCTTCGAGGTCGCCCGGCAAAATAGTGATGGTGGGCACCGTAACTGGTGCCGGTGGTGGATACACGCCTTCGCTCTCCGGTTCCAGTGCTGTCGTTTGCTCGGCAATTTTTCGGGCCACTTTCCGGCAAACGGTGGCAATCTCGCGTTCGAGATTACGTACTCCGGCCTCGCGGGTATAGTGGCGAGCGATATGGCGCAGGGTTTCATCCGGCACCTGCAACTGCTCGGCAGTCAATCCGTGCTCGGCCAATTGGCGCGGTAATAAGTGCCGCGCGGCGATGTGCATCTTTTCTTCCTCGGTGTAACCGGGCAGGCTGAGAATCTCCATGCGGTCGCGTAGCGGTTCGGGAATGGTATCCAGCACGTTGGCGGTGGTGATGAACATCACTTTGGACAGATCGACCGGCACTTCGAGATAGTGATCCTTGAAAGTATTGTTCTGTTGCGGATCGAGCACTTCCAGCAGCGCCGAAGTGGGGTCGCCGCGATAGTCGGAGCCGAGTTTGTCCACTTCGTCGAGAATCATTACCGGGTTGTTGGTTCCCGCATCGCGTAAGCCTTGCACGATGCGGCCCGGCAAAGCGCCGATATAGGTGCGGCGGTGTCCGCGAATTTCGGCTTCGTCGCGCACGCCGCCCAGCGCCATGCGCACCCACTTGCGGCCCAGTGCGTTGGCGATGGAGTGGGCCAGGCTGGTTTTACCCACGCCGGGCGGCCCCACGAAACAAAGAATCGGGCCTTTGCCGTCCGGCTTGAGGCGGCGCACGGCTAAATATTCCAGGATGCGTTCCTTGACTTCTTCCAGGCCATAGTGCTCGTCATTGAGAATCTGCCGGGCGTGTGCGACGTCGAGATTATCGTCGGTTCCCTTGCTCCACGGCACGGCGATGAGCCAGTCGAGGTAGTTTCGGGTGACGGAATATTCCGGCGAAGCCGAAGGAATCCGTTCCAATCGCTTGAATTCGCGGTCGGCAGCCTTACGTGCTTCTTCCGACATCCCGGCCTCTTCGATTTGCTTTCGTAACTCTTCAAGCTCCTGCCCGGAATCTTCATCTTCGCCCAATTGTTTCTGAATCTCGCGCAGTTGTTGGCGCAGAATATATTCGCGCTGGCCTTTGTCGAGTTCCTTGCGGGTTTCGTTCTGGATTTGGGCGCTCAGTTCCAGCACGTTCACTTCATCGGCTGCCAGTTCGGTAACGCGCTCCAATCTTTTTTGAACGTCGAGTTGCTCTAGAATCTCCTGTCGCACTTTTGGTTCGAGGTTGAGTGTGCTGGCCACGAAATCGGCTAACTGGCCGGGCGAATCTTGTGCGCCTGCCGCTGGAAAAGCTTCTTCGGGGAGAATCGGTGAAAGCTCCACAATGCGGCGGAAAGTGCCCAGCAGGTTGTTCATCAGTGCCTGCAGCGCCATCGGCTTCTCTTCGGAGTCGGGCAGTGGCTCCACTTTGGCGCGCAGCACGCCGTTTTCATCGACAAATTCACTCAGCCGCACGCGCACAATACCCTGCGCGATGACCTGGGCATTGCCATCGGGCATACGATTCATACGTACGATTGCTGCCACGCACCCAATATGAAATATCTCGTCAGGCGAAGGCTTTTCGATATTTTCGTCACGCTGCATCGTCATCGCCACCAGGCGATCAGCAGAGAGTGCAGCATCGATAGCCTGTAGTGAAGCCGGGCGCCCCACCGTCAGCGGTGCGAGCATTGAGGGATAAAACACCAGGTTGGTGGTGGCAACAACAGGCAATGTCTCGGGAATAGGAGGAAGATTTTCAGCCATAATATTTGAAAGCCGCCCTTTTGCGGCGGGCCATTATTTAACGAATTTCCACTTTCACGCTTTGGCTCTGCGGTTTGCGGCGCGGAATGCTGATCTGCAAAATACCTGCCTGATAGTGGGCCTCAATCGCATTGCCGTCGGCATCGGGCGGCAGCGGCAACTCGCGGCGAAACGCGCCGTAGGTAATTTCCACCTGCAGGCAGTGTTGCGGGCAGGGCAGTGGCGGTTGTTCACGCTCACCTTCAATCACCAGGCGACCGTTTTCCAGGTGTAATCTCAAGCGTTCCTGTGCCACTCCGGGCACTTCAACATGCATCAAAGTGGCGCTATCGGTTTGATAAACATCGACGCGTGGTTGCCAGCTCGACTCACTGGCCCACGCCACTTCGAACGGCATGGCTGAGAGCCGGTGGATGGTGAAGCGGGTAGTTTTTGCCATAGTGATCTTCTTCTTGAGTTAATTGTCGGTCGCCATTCCTGCGGCGGCCATTACGATTTGTTGAACGACTTCTTCCAACGTAAGCGCGTCGGTATCGACGACTAAACCGGCTACGCTTTCATAAAGCGGCGAGCGGGTTTGCAGCAATTCGCTCACGCGCTCCTGCGTCTGTTGCAAATTCAACTCCCCGTTGCCATCAATGAGAGGGCGTTTGCCGGGCTGCAAACGAATACGCTTGGCCAGCACGGCGGGGGAGGCTTTGAGATACACCACAAGCACACCATTATCTGCGGCGGATTGCAAGAGAGTGCGATTCTCGGGCCGCGTCACAATACCGCCACCACTGGCGACAACCGCAGACTCTCCCTTATTTTCCAACACAATTTTTAACTGCGTCGTTTCCTGCCCGCGAAACGCTTCTTCTCCCTCTTCGGCGAAGATTTGTGAGATGGGTTTACCGGCAGCGGTTTCGATAAGTGTGTCCACATCACAAGTATTGCAACCCAAATTCTTAGCGAGCAGACGGGCTACGCTGCTTTTACCACAGCCCATGAAGCCGATGAGAAGGATTGTTTTGGGCACTGGGTGCTGGGCGCTGGGTACTGGAATATCCTCGTGCCCCGCGCCCAGTGCCTCGTGCCTATTGTCGTAATTGCCCATCGCCGCGCACCACGTATTTCGTCGTCGTCAACGCTTCTAACCCCATCGGCCCACGGGCATGAAGCTTCTGGGTGGAAATACCCACTTCGGCACCCAGGCCAAATTCAAAACCATCGGTGAAGCGGGTGCTGGCGTTGACGTAGACCGCAGCCGAGTCAACACGTCCGATGAACTCCTCCGCATTGCCAAAGTTCTGTGTCAAAATCGCATCCGAGTGGCCGGTGCCATAGGTTTCAATATGAGCGATGGCACTATCTAAACCATCCACCACGCGCACTGCCAGCGTCAGTCCGCCATATTCGGCATACCAATCGTCCTCACTGGCGGGTTTGATAGAAGGAACAATCGCCTGCGAGGCCTTGTCACCACGGAGTTCCACGCCCGATTCTTCCAGGCGTTTGGCGATGGGCGGTAACTGCTCCGCTGCCGTAGCCGAGTGCAATAAAAGTGTTTCCAAAGCGTTGCAAGTGGAGGGACGCTGCACTTTGGCGTTATGCACCACTTCCACGGCTTGTTTCAAGTCGGCGCTTTCATCGACAAAAATATGACACACACCACCCGCTGCAAAAATCAGCGGCACCGTCGCGACAGCGGAAAGCGACTTCTTCAAATTTTCGCCACCGCGTGGCACCACCAGATCGATATATTCGTTGAGCGTGACCATATGGTTGGTAGCGGCGCGATCGGTGGTTTCAATGATCTCGATAGCGCCATTGGGCACTCCGGCATCACTAGCAGCCTGGGAGATAATCTGCGCCAGCAATACATTCGAATGAATCGCTTCGCTCCCGCCACGCAATACCACGGCGTTTCCCGCTTTCAAACAAAGCACAGCCGCTTCAACGGTGACGTTGGGGCGCGATTCATAAATCACACCGATTACACCCAACGGCGTACGCAGTTGTTCTATCTTCAACCCATTGGGCTGTGTCCAGCCACTAATGACGCGACCTACCGGGTCGGGGAGTGAAGCGACCTGCCGGCAGCCTTCGGCCATCTGTTGCACTCGGCTTTCGTTGAGCTTGAGACGGTCGAGCATGGCTTCGCTCAAGCCACGTTCGCGCCCGGTTTCCAGATCGCGGGCGTTCGCGACAAACAGTTCTTCCTGGCGGGCGATAAGAGCATCGGCCATGGCATGAAGAGCGGCATCTTTGACGGCGCTCGAAAGTGTGCGGAGTTTGGCGGTGGCAGCTTTAGCCCGTTGGGCGGATTGTTCGACTTGTTGTTGGGGAGTCATAAGATTTTGCCTCTATACGGTTAACATGAGGATAAGAATAATTTGTGACTATATATGGGAGTATACTTTGTCTCTCACAGCTTTTAGAGAATCGGCGTGCAAAAAAGCGGTGAAATTGTATGCGAGGTGGTCTGTAGAGAAAGGCCCTTTAAATCCATTGTAGGCAGTCTTAAAAGGGTCCACAGCAAAAGTTTAAAAAAACTTTAAAAAAAGTGGGAACCGTTTGTGAGCAGTTGCGTTTGTATATGAGCCTGACCGAAAGGATGTTGAAAATCCTGACGAAGGGCAGAACCTTACTAGTCTTAATCTTTTCTTCTCGTAGCAGACTCCTGAAAGTTTTTTAGCTCTTATCCATAAGGCGATTAAATCAGAAAGTGCTTCGATAAAAAATAAAATTTTTTATCGAAGGCCTTGACACGAGACGGGATAGTCGTTAAGATATCTTCTTGCCCCTGACGAGTTGCTCTGGTGAAAACGAGAGTGAATCGAGAGGCGAATAGCTCTTTGAAAACTGAATAGTGTTTACAAAATGTTCTT
>DAITOV010000217.1:0-8512 GCA_036833945.1 Abditibacteriia bacterium | reverse complement strand
GCTGCGCCTGCGTTGGGAACTGATAGCCGACCTCAACTCCGGCGGGCGCGGCAGTGCCGCCCTGCTCGATTCGCCGCGCGCTCATCTCACCGTCGGGGCTGAAAAAGGCGGCGAGATTTTCCTGCGCCGTGATGTTCTCGATAAACAGATCATCGACATGAGCAGCAACCGCCTGGTGCGCGTGAACGATGTCTTCTTAGTCGATGATAATGGCCGCCTCCGCGCCGCCGGGGTGGATGTCTCGTTCAGGGGTCTGGTGCGTCGTATTGGCGTGGAAGCGCCGATAACCAAACTGGCGAAGAAGCTGAAAGTGCCCATCTCCCGCCGCCACATCCCCTGGAATGAAGTGGAGGTATTGCAAACCGAAACCGGGGGCCGCATCCAGCTCAAAGTGCCGGTAGAAAAGCTTTCGCGTAAACACCCGACCGACCTGGCTGCCATCGTACAACAGATGGACCCGGCAGAACGTGCCGAACTTTTTGAGCACCTCGATACCGAAACCGCGGCCGAGGCCCTCGAAGAGTTGGACGATAAAATTGCCGCCGACATTCTGGAAGAAATGGAGCCAGAAGACGCTGCCGATATCATCGAAGAGATGGACCCCGACGAAGCGGCCGACGTGCTGGGAGAAGTCGAAAGTGATGAGGCGACCGAAGCGATTTTGCAACATCTTGACGACCCCGAAGACGCTGCCGATATTAAACATCTTCTGAGTTACGATGAAGGCACCGCCGGAGCTTTGATGACGACTGATGTAGCGATAGTGCGACGCGAGATGACGATTTCCGAAGCCTTCACCGAACTTCGTGCCAATCCGCCCGAAGCCAGTTCGTTGCACTATCTGCACATTGAAGACGACAACGAAAAACTCATTGGGGTTGTCAGTCTGGCCGAGGCTATCCTGGTGCCGCCCAGCACACGCTTTGCCGACCTCGAACTCGATGAAGTGGTCGTAGTCGATCCCGAAACCGAAGCCGAAGAGTGCGCCCGCCTCATTGCTAAATACGACTTGCTCTCGCTCCCTGTCACCGACTTACACGGTCATTTATTGGGCATCGTCACGGTCGACGACGTATTCGACCTGGTAGCACCACAGAAGTGGAGTGTGAATGCACCCTCCACTTCCGAGCCGGATGAAGATGACGACGATTAGATTAAAGCGTAGCGACTAATCCTTCGAGCTGATCGGCACACTGCCCCCAACCTTCGTGAAAACCCATTTTTTCATGTTCTTCGCGATCGGCCACTGTCCAATGCAGCGCGCGCGCCGTATAACGAGTTCCATCGCCTTCCTCCTCGAAAGTGAGGATCAGCGTCATGAACGGTTTCTCTGAAGGTTCCCAGGCAATGGTATAGGCATCTGTTGTTACAATGCGCTCGTTTTCCACGACTTCCAGGTAGACACCGCGGTTGGGGTATTCATCGCCTTCAGGGCTACGCATCACAAGCAAACTCGCCCCGCCGGGACGCACATCGATTTCAACTTTTGATGTCGTCCAGGGTTGGGGCGCAAACCATTGCATCAGCAGCTCGGGTTCTGTCCAGGCACGATAGAGTTTTTCGCGTGGGGCGTTAATAAATCGTGTTATAACCAGTTCGCGTTCGTTGAGAGGCGAGAGAGTGTCGGACATGAAAGATTATCCTCAAAAAATTTGATATTTGGCATAACAGGCAATAAGCCTGAATTAACCGGATTCTTTCTGTGCAAACCTCATTCCTTCGTTGTCACATCGGTGCATGTGTTGTGTAGTTTCGGGCCGCCTCATGCCCTACCCCTTCAAAATCTTCTGCAATCTCCTGCGCTCGCAATAACGCCGCTTCGACATGCGGCAAAATATTCTCGGCACCGATATGCTTGACGAACTCTGCGCGCCGTAAAAGTTGAGCTGGTTGATCGCGCGCCCCACAAAGCAACAAAGTGTGCCCTGCCCCGTGTAAGCGCTCAGCCAGGCTTTCCAGGGCGTGTAACCCCGTTGCATCGATAGCCGTCATATTACGCAAACGCAAAATCACAACTGGAGCGAATTGGCTTAAATCGCTTGTCTCCTCGGCTAACTTATCCGTGGTGCCGAAAAGAAACGGGCCGTGAATCCTCAGGATGGAAACATAGGGCGGCACGACTTTATCCTGCAAAATATGCGGTCGACCGCTTTCCACATAATCGGAAGTGACTGTCGAAACCGTTGTGGTTTGTGAGATGCGATAAATATAGAGCAACGCAGCCAGCACAATGCCGACTTCCACTGCGATGGTTAAGTCGGCCAATACGGTCAGGGCAAAGGTTGCAATCCAGACTAATTTATCAGCCCGCGAGAGACGCCAGATGACACCAATCTCTCTCCATTCCCCCATGTTGTAGGCGACCACGAAAAGCACGGCCGCCAGGGTCGCCAGCGGAATGAAACGCGCCAGAGGTGCCGCTACCAGGAGAATCAACAAGAGTACCAGCGCATGAACGATGCCCGCCACCGGGGTTTTCGCTCCAGAACGAATATTAGTTGCGGTGCGCGCAATTGCACCTGTCGCCGGTATGCCTCCGAATAAAGGGGTTGCGATATTAGCAACACCCTGGGCAATCAATTCCACGTTGGAGTTATGCTTGTCGTCGCTCATACCATCGGCCACCACGGCAGAGAGCAAGCTTTCCACCGCCGCCAGCAGCGCCACCGTTAAAGCCGAAGGTAACAGCACGATGATCAGGTCGGCCCGAAATTCCGGCACTGCAAACTGTGGCAGACCGGTAGGAATACCACCGAACTTACTGCCGATAGTTGCCACCGGTAACTGGAATAAAGCCGACGCCAGTGTGCCAAGCAAAAGGGCGACGATGGAACCGGGAATCCGTTTGTTGAGGCGCGGCATTACCAAAATAATAATGAGTGAAGCCACGGATAGCGCGACGGTGGGGATATCCAGGCTACCAATATGCGCCCCCAACACCTTCATGCGCTCTAAAAATTCACCGGGATTTTCCGGAGTCTGTAATCCCAGGAAATCCTTAATCTGTGTGGAGGCAATCAGCAGCGCAATGCCGTTGGTAAAACCGATGGTAACCGGGCGAGGAATAAATTTAACCGCTGTTCCAAGGCCGGTAATACCCATGACAACCAGTAACACACCGGCCATCATGGTAACCATCAACAAGCCCGACAAACCGTAATTCGCAATAATCCCGGCAACGATAACGATAAATGCGCCGGTAGGGCCGCCTATTTGAGTCCGCGAACCACCCAATGCCGAAATGAGAAAACCGGCGATAACCGCCGTGTAGATACCGGCCTGGGGCGTTACGCCTGAAGCAATGCCGAACGCCATCGCCAGAGGCAGAGCTACCAGGCCAACCGTCAACCCGGCAATCAGGTCGGCAACGAAATTTTGCAGGGAATAGTGGCGCAAACACAGCAATAACTTGGGAAGCCAACGAGAATGGCTTTCATTCGTTTGGGTAGCAGCAGCAGCATTCATTGGGCATTGCCTCGATCCATGCGATCGATTTCCTGTAATGAGGAAACCGAATCGTCGATATGTGCCTGGAAATAACGGCGCATGACGTCCAGCACCTCAATCAATAAGGGATCGCGCACCGCATAAAAAACCTGGTTGCCCTCTTTACGGCTGACCACGATGTTTTTAGTGCGCAGCACGGAAAGATGCTGGGAAGTATTGGCCTGCTCTAATCCCAACTTTTCAATAATTGTTCCGGCAGATAGTTCACCATCGCGAAGCACTTCAACGATAGCTATACGAGTGGGGTGAGCCAATGCCTGAAAAACACTGGCTTTGAATTGGCGTAATACGTCCGGCATGGGAAAACCTCCATCTTACAGCACATTAGAATATTCACATATTCGAATATACGGCGTATTAGAGTATACGATTTTAGCGCGAGAAAAGCTGATCTTTCTTGTCTCACACCTCCTATTAAATAATCTTATCGAATTAAAAAACTTCTTTACTTGCGCACCTATCCTAAATCTGTTAAAAATCTGAGCGCGCAATTCCGATTTACAGAGTCGGATATAAAAAGTGGCTTCTCCCTTCGTTGCAGCGAAGGGAGAAGCTGCCGGAGACGAGAGTTGCGTCTCCTCAGGTCGGACGTGTGGTAGCACGCTCAACCCTGTTAAATGAGAAGTCTACCCATTTCCGGCTGTTATTGGAATGTAAATGCCTGGCGGCAACTCAAAACCTAACCGCCGGAAAGAGGGATAGTAATGTCGAATAGTATTGGCCGCAATAATGGCGGCGAGCTTGTCCGAAGACAACGAAGAGGATTTACATTGATTGAGTTGCTGGTCGTCATAGCCATCATATCGATCCTCGCCGCGATCTTGTTTCCCGTGTTTGCACGGGCGCGCGAAAGCGCACGCCGCGCAAGCTGCGCCAGCAACCTGCGCAATATCGGCCTGGCGGTAGCCTTGTATACACAGGACAACGATGAGCGGCTGATGATTCCGTGGACTTCGGGTTACGCTGACGGATATTACCAGGCAATCTGGGCCGACTCTTTGCCCAAAAGCTACATCAAGACCAAGCAGATTCTGATTTGCCCTTCGTTCAAAAACAGTACGGTTGCCAGCCAATCGGTTTATGGTACTTCAGCCGCTTATTATCAATCGACCTACGGTTATAACGCGCAGTATCTGGCACCAGACACAGGCTGCACGGCGGGCATCGATAGTGGCGGCACCAATGCCATCGGTGGAGCTTGTTCCGCTTACAGCAGTTCAGGCGGAGCAGCAAGTCCTTATGTCCAACCGGTAACACTCAGCACCGCCGACGAGCCATCCAATACCTTGATGATTTCCGAAAGCACCATCTACAGTGCCGCTGGCGGCGGATGGGTTTCGGGTTACTACTACATCAAACCGCCAAGTGCCTGGACAGGATACGATCCCAACGACAGCGCTACCTGGGGCAGCGATTCCTTCGGACGGCTGTGGCCACGCCATAACGAAACACTCAACGTGCTGTTTCTCGATGGCCACGTGAAGGCCATGAAAATCAATGCCGTGCGCGACCAGAACTTGTGGCGTGCTGTGAAGAATCCACCTGACCCCCAGAACCCCTAACCATGAAACAATCAAAACAATCCAAGACGGGCTGGTGGCCCTGGGCCTTAGGGATAGGAGTTCTGGCGATAACGCTAACCCTGGCAATTCTCCGCCCACCATCGGCCCAAACTGTATCGGACGTGGTTCCAGCCGGACGCAATGCCAAAGCCGAGCCGGACGTGGCCCCCACCATGGCATCCGCATCTCCCGACCAGGCATCTGCCCAGACGCCACATCAGTAACTTTTGTCGCATCGCATTCCATTTTGAGAGAAAGGCAAATGAAACAACACTACAAAATTATGCTGACTGCCCTGGCGCTGAGTATTCCCATCGCCCTGGCAGGTAGCATTATCCCGGAAGTTGGTGCCGCACCGCCCAAAACTTCTCATAAAGCTCCTAAAGCACCGGCCAATGAGACCGATGCCCAGCGCGCCGAGCGCCTACGCAAAGGCCGTGAGGCCTTCTTCAAGGAAGCCGAGAAAGCCGTCCAGCCCACCCCGGCACAGAAGAAGAAAATCGATGCCGTCATCGACGATGTCAGCCAAAAGATTCGCAAGACGGAAAGCGACAAAAAACTGTCATCCGCACAAAAACGCGAGCGTGTCGGTAACTACCACCGTGAACTCTACTCACGTGTGCTACCAATTTTAGATGCAAAGCAGCAAGCCAAACTGCGCGAACTGATGGCAAATAAACACGAAATTGTGGACCGCGCCACCAATCAGCGCTAAAGCCCACCCCGAAACCGAATTATCACCCATTTATTTATATTGAGGAGAAACCACATTATGCGTACTCACAAAAAACTGTTGTCCACCCTGTTTCTGGCCGGCGTTGCCATGTCACTGAGCATCGGCTTTGCCCGCGCCGACGAAACCAAAAAGGAAAAAGTCGCTCCCACTGCCCAGCAGGGCGGCTTGTTACCGGGCGAAACCCGCGAGCAGAAGCGCGAACGCCTGGTCAAGGAAATTGAAAAGCAGGTCGGCCCGCTCAGCGCCGATCAGAAGACCCACATTCTGGCAATCCTGGCCGCTGCAGGTGATGAAATGGGCGCAGCCCGTGCCAATAGCTCGCTGACAGCCGAGCAGCAGAATGAAGTTGTCCGTCGCGTTCATGGTGATGTCTTTAACCGCATTCGCCCCGCCCTGACTCCGGCCCAGCAGAGCAAATTGCAGTCGCAGCGTGGTGGCGGCAGTGGCGATTTCGCCGGTAACTCCAACCTCACCCCGCAAGAACGCCGTGCCCGCACCCTGCAGCGTTACTCCGACACCCTGCCCGACCTCACCGCCGGGCAGAAAGCCGGTATCGAAGCCGTTCTCGATAGCTCCAGTGCCAAGATTAAAGCCCTGCGCGAAGACACTAAATTGAGCGACGCGAACCGCCGCGAGGCTATTCGCAAAGCCCACAGCGAGAGCGGCACGAAAATCGATGCCATCCTCACGGAGTCGCAGCGCGTGAAATGGGCCGCAGCCGTGGCAGCACGCCGCCAGGCCGCCCAGGGCGGTGCCTTGCCGGGTGAAAGCCGCGAAGAAAAGCGTGCCCGCCTGCTCAAGAACTACGAAGCCGTCATCACCGATTTGACAGTCGACCAGAAAACCAAAATTCTGGCAATCATGGAAGCGGCTGGCGATGAAATGCGTGCTGCCGATGGCAACACCACCCTGACCGATGCCCAGAAGAAAGAAGAAATGCATCGCGTGCATAACAGCGTGGGCGGCAAGGTCGAAGCTGTTCTCACTGCAGACCAGCTCGCTCGTTGGCAGAAGTCGAAGAAGTCCCGTAGCGCTTCCAGCAACAACGGCTGAGTTAATGCTGTCAAAAGCGAATCGCTTTTCCAGGGTCGTGAAATAAACATCACCCGGGTGGCTTCAATAGGAGCCGCCCGGGGCGATGATTTTTCGTATATTTTAGAATCGCACCAATGCTATCCTTACAGGCCAGGCGTTCTCCCCGACAATTGAGTCTCGCCTTCATGAAATCCCTTTTTTACGCCATGCGTCCACGCCGCCATTTTGCGTGTTACGAAAATGTGCTGGGAACCTCGCTGGAGTTCCAGACCATCGGCACCAACCATAGCGCCGGACCTTTGGCGGAAGTTGCGTTGCTGGCCGAGATCGATCGCCTGGAAATTATCTTTAATGCTTATGCACCCGTTAGTGAACTTTCCCGCTGGCAACAAACCATTGGAGAGTCGGTCCCCGTTTCTCGCGAGTTGGCCGAGCTGCTGGCCGTCTCGGAGAACTGGCGTTTGAAAACCCAGGGGGCATTCAACCCGGCTGTGGAAGCGCTCACCCGGCTCTGGGCAGCAGCAGACGAGCAAGATCGCCTGGTGGAAGAAACCGTCTTACAAGAAACCGTGGCAGAGCTCAACAAACCACTCTGGGAAATCGATTGGGCCGGGCCACGCGCACGTCGTCTTTCTCCCCTCCCCGTCACTCTCAACTCCATTGCTAAAGGCTTTATCGTCGATTGCGCTTGCCGCAAGGCCGCATCAGTCGAAGGCATCCAAGAGATACTGGTCAGCATCGGAGGCGACCTGCGTCACATGGGCCGCAAACCGATTGAAGTTGCCATCGCCGACCCCTTTGCCGATGCTGAGAATGCACTGCCGGCCGCAACTATTCATCTCTTCAATCAGGGGTTAGCGACCAGCGGTAATTATCGCCGTGGTTTTAATATCCAGGGCCAACATTTTTCGCACATGCTCGATCCGCGAAGTGGCAAACCGGTGGAAGAAACCGTGAGCGTTTCGGTCATCGCCTCTAATACACAGTCGGCCGATGTGCTGGCGACAGCGTTCAGCGTCTTATCTCCCGAGCAAAGTTTAAGCATTGCTAATAGCCTCACCGGAGTGGGCGTCTTTATCATCACTCCCACCGGTCAGCGTTTCACCAACAACCTCTGGAATCAACAGCAATGCTGATTTTTTAACCAATACCGCACTACTTTATGGAATTTGAAATGAAAGAACAACAAGACTCCTCAACCATGACCCGCCGTGGTTTTTGCCAACGACTCGCTGCCTTCGCCCTGGCTGCGACTTCCCTACCCTTGCTCACTCAAGTAAGCGCGGCCGCACCGAAATGGAAAGATGATTTTGAATTGGCCGTCAACTTTAAAATCAACAAACCCGGCGGCACTCGCTATCATCGCCCTTTCGTAGCGGCCTGGATTGAAGATTCCAACGGCAAATCGGTGCGCACGCTGTGCCTCTGGTATCAGCAAACCAACCGTGGTTTTCGTTGGCTGCCGGATTTAAAACGCTGGTATCGCCTTGAGAAAAAACGGAAGGCTGAACGCGGTGGCGACCTGGCGAAAGTCATTTCCAGCGCCACCCGTAAACCGGGCAACTACACCCTGGTTTGGAACGGCCGCGACGACGACGGCAAACTGCTCGACCAGGGCGCTTATTTTGTATGTATTGAAGCGGCTCGCGAAAACGGCACCTACCAACTCATC
>DAITOV010000216.1:0-8517 GCA_036833945.1 Abditibacteriia bacterium | reverse complement strand
TCGCCATTGGCGTTTCGGAAACAGTGCCGGGAAGCCGCAGGGGATATTATTGCGCGTCCCGATCGGCAAGAATAAGAGATGGAACGGAAATTATGGTTCAATATTTGCGAATGATGCCCATAAGTTGCGTTATTGGCCATTAAAAAAAGGGAATAATGGAGGTATTAATGAATCTGGAGTGATGAGAAGATGACTAAGTCCATCCACACAGGACAGAAGCAAGGATTTACCCTTATAGAATTGCTTGTCGTGATAGCCATCATATCATTACTGGCGGCAATTCTTTTTCCGGTGTTTGCCAGGGCGAGAGAAAATGCACGGCGGGCGTCTTGCTTGAGCAATTTAAAGCAGTTGGCATTAGGTGCGCATATGTACAGCCAGGATTTTGACGGGCGTCTCCCTGAATATAGCAATCCGCCCAGTGCTATGGCGGTTTTATTTCCTTATGTGAAGAACAGGCAGGTCTACAAGTGTCCTTCTTCTGCGCTGGTAAATAGCCAGAATTTCAATCCCGATACCAGCTATTACGGAACTGAATATGGAATGCCGTCCATCTATCCGCCACGTAAGGCCGCTTTGGCTAACATTAGCTATGGAGGTGCCGTGACAATCATGGATGCTATCCCTGAAGCGGCGGTCACATGCTTATTTGCTGAAACAGTGCGTGTGGGAGGCACCTACGGCGGCAAAACCGGTTGGCATACCTTCGACGGTACTGCCGTTGATGATACAAGTTACGGAGGTCTTCCGGTGTTGGATCGGCATTTTGAAGGCGGCAACTATGCCTTTATGGACGGGCATGTGAAATGGCTGAAAAAAGAAGTGGTTTCCATTCCACAGGCTACGAATACAACTATCAAATTCTATTGGAATTAAACGAAACACTGTTCAGTCGTGGCTACGAATGAACAGAGAAAGGATCGTCGCGTGTATTTTTCAAATATCAAGCAGGGCGGTAAGGTGCTTTTAGCACTGTCGTTATTGGCGAGTTCAATGACTCTTTATTCTCTGCCACAGGTGAACGCTTCGCCTGTGGCTATTTCTGTCAAACCGGCTCCAGTCTTAGTTGAAAACAGCCTGTCCCGGAGTGTGATCGTTCTTGCGAACCAGGCAGCTCCGCAAGAACAGCAAGCTGCCAAAGAACTGCAAGAGTATCTGCAAAAAATCTCCGGAGCTACCGTCGCGATTGCGGCGCAGCCTCAAGCCGGGCAACTGCCAATCCGTATTGGCGAAGCGGCTGCAACACCGCAATTGTTGCAAGCGATCAAGGCCAAAGGCAGCGACCCGGCTTCGTTTGCCTTGCAGGCTGATAATAACGGCATCCGCATTGTCGGGCTTTCGCCCGAAGGCACGCTTTTCGGTACTTATGAGTTGCTCGAACAACTGGGCGTGCGCTGGTTTATGCCGGGCGAGTTGGGCACCGTGGTGCCGCAAAGTAAAACTTTGCGTGTTGCTCCGCAGTTAACAGTGCAGGTGCCCTCTTTTACCGGGCGTTGGATGAACGCAGGTGTTAATTACAAAGATTGGGGTAAGCATCTGCGCATGGGTGGCTCCTATTTTCCCAGCGCGCACGGTATTCCCGGCGTGGAAACGGCGAAGATTTTTGGGGAGCACCCGGAATATTTCGCCCTGGTGAAAGGGCAGCGCCGACAGTCGCAGGTGTGTGTTTCCAATCCCCAGGTCGTGAAAATTGCCGTGGAAGAAACCAGGCAATACTTTCGCAAGAACCCTACCGCCGAGTGGCTGGGGATGGGGCCCAACGACGGCAGTGGGTTTTGCGAGTGTCCCAATTGCCGGGCCCTCGATGCAGGCGACTTCGACCCCTTCTCCAACGAGCCGAGTGTAACCGACCGTTATATCTGGTTCTTCAATCAGGTTCTTGATGGTATCAAGGATGAATTCCCCGATAAAAAAGTCGCATTCTACAGCTATCATTCCTACATGAAGGTACCTGTAAAAACCAAACCCAATCCGCACATCGTTCCGGCATTTGCCCCTATTGCGCTGTGCCGTGTGCATGGCATTAACAATCCGATTTGTCCTGAACGTTCCTACTACAAAACCCTGATGCAGGACTGGGGCAAGATCATGCCCGAGGTCTATGAACGCGGTTATTGGTTCAATCTGGCCGACCCCGGCTTTCCCTTTAGCCATGTGCATCGCATTCGCGATGAAATCCCCACGGCGCACCAATTAGGCATTAAGGGGTGGCGCGTGGAAACCATCGACCACTGGGGCAGCGAAACCCCTTCGCTCTATATCGCCGGAAAGCTGATGTGGAACCACCGCGCCGATGTCGATGCGATGTTAGCCGATTTCTATGAGAAGTTCTTCGGCCCGGCCCAAAAGCCGATGGCACAATACTTTACCCTGATGGACGCAGCCTTGCGGGATGGCGACTACCACACCGGTTCCTCGTTCGATTTGCCGCATTTTTATCCGGTCGCTTTGCGTAAAAAGGCACGAGCCTTGCTAAGCGAGGCCTCGCGTCAATCACGCGGGGTCTATGCTGAGCGAGTGAAGGTTTTCCGCACGACATTCGATTATCTCGATGCGTTTAATTCGATGTTGGAAAACCAGAATCGAGTGGATTTTGGTGCGGCGCAGAAAGATTTGAAGCGTGTTGATGAGTTGCAAAAAGTGCTGCTGGCCTATAACCCGCCGTTGGTTCATCCCAAGGGCGCGCCGAACTATTTGCGGCGCTTTTTCCGTCAGCCCGTGGAGCAAGGCTTCGAGCGTGTTCAGGTTGCCAAAGGCCAGGTCGTGCCGCTGCAGGACGAGTGGCAATTCCAGATCGATCCACAGGGTATTGGTGAAGATATTGGCCTGTGGCGTCCGAGTGTTCAAGGTGGCAATTGGCAGCAATTGAAAACTTCTTCCATGTCGTGGAGCGATCAGGGTTTGCGCGGCTACAAAGGCGAGACGTGGTATCGGCAGGAAGTTTCGATTCCACAAAACCTGGCCGGTAAGAAACTCTTCTTGTGGTTTGGCGGGGTCGATGAAAAAGCCAAAGTTTGGGTGAACGGCCAGGAAGTGGGCATCAGCCACGGCGCATCGTTCCTGCCGTTCGAGTTCGATGTGACCAAGGCTGTCAAGCCGGGCCAGAAAAACGTGGTCTCGGTGCGATTGCTCAACGAAGTTGTGAACGAGCTTGGGACAGGAGGTATTACAGCGCCGGTGATGTTCTATGTCCCGGCAACAGACTCTCAGCCCGACAATATACGTGAACTGTCACCGACTTTTCCTTGAGAATTTATATCTCACGCAGAGAGTGTGAAGAACCACGCGCGTAAGCAAGTGGATTGTTTCATCTTTTTGCTTATGTCCGGCATCCGTCCGGCTTAGCATTACGCTTCATCAATCCACTCGCTCACGCGCGTGGTTCCTCATTCCCCACCATTTGCGTCTCTGCGTGAGATCAATCAAACCATGAACATTTTCTTTCGTTGTATGATTTGCGCCCTGGCGATGACGTTGCTGACGTCGGCTGCCAACGCAACCAAACTGAGTGAAAACGGCCGGGCGTTGTTGCCGATTGTGGTTTCGGCGCAAGCCAGTGAGGGCGAGAAAGCCGCCGCGCAAGTTTTAAGCGACTATCTCAAACGCATGAGCGGGGCCGATTTTAAAGTGGAGACTGCGGCGACACTCTCGGCCACATCGCCTGGCATCGTGCTGGGCACGGCCGCGCGTATGACACCGGCGATCAGTAATTTCAAACTCGATGAACCCACAGCGACGGAAGATTATCTCTTACGCTCGCACACTAACGGCATCGCTTTGATTGGGGCTAGCGAATTGGCCGTCGAACACGCGGTGTGGGATTTACTCTACCGCCTGGGGCACCGCCAATTCTTTCCCGGTGAGAAGTGGGAAGTTGTGCCGAAAGCGCAAAACCTGAGCATTACAGTCGATAGTTTTGAGCATCCCGATTACAACTCGCGGCTTATCTGGCCGGGGTTTGGGTATTTGCCGGAGAATCGTGAAGGGGCCGCCGCCTGGGGCGCGCGCAATCGTGCCGTAGCCGGTATCCGGCTGAGCACCGGCCATGCTTATGGTAATATCATCCGGCGCAATCAAGCCGAATTCGATAAACATCCCGAATACTTTACCAAGCCGGGTAGCGGTAAGTTCTGTGTTTCCGAACCTGGCTTGCAGCAGCTGGTAATTAAGGATGCACTGGATCAGTTGGAAAAGAACCCCGATTTGCAATCCATCTCCCTCGACCCCACCGATGGCGGCGGCTGGGAAAGCGATTCTTGTCGCGATGCGCAGGTTTATCAGAGTGTGACTGATCGTGTTGTCACATTGGCAAATGTGGTGGCGCAGGCCATCGCGGAAAAATATCCCGATAAGTTCATCGGTATCTATGCCTATAACGAACATTCGCCACCGCCCACCATCCCGGTACATCCGCGTGTAATTCCCAGTATTGCAACTTCGTTCATTCGGGGCGGCTTTACACTCGATGAACTCTTTGCCGGTTGGAGCGAGAAGGCCACCCACCTGGGCGTGCGTGAATACTATAGCGTCAGCACCTGGGATCGCGACTTGCCGGGCCGTGCGCGGGGCGGAAACCTCGATTATCTCAAACGCACCATCACCGATTTCAGCAACAAGAAAGCCCGGTTTCTTTCGGCAGAAGCCAGCGATAACTGGGGGCCGAACGGTTTGGGATATTACATCGCGGCGCGTTTGATGTGGGATACCAGCGAAGCCGCTAACGTGGAGGCACTCACCGACGATTTCCTGAGTAAGGCTTTCGGTAGCGCCAAAGAGCCGATGGGCGAGTTCTATCGTCTCATTGACGGCAGCAACAAGCCGCTGCTGAGCAGCGACCTCATCGGGCGTATGTACGGCCTACTCGAAAAGGCGCGTTTAAGTACTCAGGACGAGGCCGTGTATGCTCGCTTGCAAGATCTGGCACTCTATACGCGCTATGTCGAGTTGTATTCCGCATACACGCAAGCGACTGGTCCGGCGCATCAGGCGGCCTTCGAGCAGTTAATGCGTTTTTGTTGGCGTATTCGTGGCACTCACATGGTGCATACACTGGCGCTCTGGCGTGATTTGGATAATCGCGATAAGTCTGTGAAATTCCCCGAAGGTGCCGATTATCGTACCCCCGAACCCAAAAATCCCTGGAAAAGCAGTGAGCCGTATAGTGCGCAGGAAATTCAGGCATTTGTGACCGAGGGCATTGCCAACAATAAATTGCTGGATTTTGCTTCGGCATCGTTTAGCACCGAGTTGGTGCCGGCCACACCGCTGAATCTCACCGGGGGTAAGCAGGGTAGTTTCAATATGCTGCGCGGTAACCAGCACTTCTACACCTGGGTAGCGAGTGCCCCAACAGCCTTATCGTTCCAGGCCACAGGCGGGCATCTCTACCGAGATCGGGGTGAAGCGAAGTTCGAGCTGTTCCCCGCTGCCGAAGCCGAGATGAAGTCGGTGGCGCTGGTCGAAGTTGCGCCCGATAAAACAGCGCACGATGTGCGCCTGGAAACCAGTTTCCCCGGGATGCATCGCGTTAATATCAGCGATGGTTCAGCCGGTACCAGCATTACCTGGCCGCAAGGCGTGCCGCTGGTATTCGAATCGAGCCTGGAAAACTCTCCCAACCTGGCCGGAGGCCGTTGGACGATGGTGTTCTATGTTTCTAAAGGCACCAAGATTGTGGGCGGTTATCGCAGCGGGCAGGGCACGATTCTCGATGGGAGCGGCAAAGCCGTGTTGAAGCTGACGGATGAAAACGATCCCGGCTTTTGGAGTGTGCCGGTTGCTCCCGGCCAGGATGGCAAGCTGTGGACTCTTTCATCGGTTACGGGGCGCGTGATGTTAATGACGGTGCCACCTTACATCGCTCGTAGCGGTGCCGAATTATTGTTGCCCAAAGAAGTCGTCGAAGCCGATTCCAAAGGTTGAAGCAGTTCGTAGTTGAAGTGGTCGGTAATTGAGTGAGCCTGGGCGGAAGGGAAACCTTCTTCCCGGGCCTTTTGCAAGGAGGATACATGACACAAACGGACGGCAGTGTGAAATGTCGAATCGACAGATGTTGCATGTTTTTGTTACTAGTTGTCTTTGCTCTTTTTTTAGTCCTAATGCCGGGGCGCGCGCGAGCCGTTCCCGCAGTTCTTGCGACCAGTTCCGGCGCCCCGATGCCGGTGGTGGTGAAGCCCGGTGCTTCAACGGCGGTTTATAACGAAGCAGTCGACCTGGCCGGTAAGCTGAGCCAGATCGTCGGCCAGACAGTGCCCGTGATTACCGGTGACGGGAGCACGGGCATTGCCGTGGGGGTGGGCAACGATTTCACCACCTGGCCATTCGATGGCACACACTTTACGCCCAGCGATGCGACCATGACGGAAGACTATGACTTGCGCTCGCATTCCAATGGTGTGTGGGTAGCGGGTGCTACTGAAATGGCTGTGGGTTGGGCGGTGTGGGATTTGTTGCACCACATCGGCTATCGTTATTATGTTCCCGATTCGGACTGGGAGATCATTCCTTTCCAACCTGAACTGACCGTCGATATCGACAAGCACGAGCATCCCGATTACTACGACCGCACCCTGAGTATTGGTTACAACACCTGGACGGAATTGCGGGGTTCGTATGCCACCTGGCAAAAGCGCAATCGGCTGGGTGCGGGACTGAAAATCGCGACCAGCCATGCTTACGAAGGCATTATTTCACGTAACTCCGCCGAATTTACGGCGCATCCTGAATACCGGGCGTTAGTGGGAGGAGTGCGGCAAGGAACGAAGTTTTGTATCTCCAACGCTGACCTGCGTCAGTTGGTGGTCGACGACGCCCTGACACGCTTTGCCGCTAACCCGGCGCTGAGATCAGTATCAATGGAACCCAGTGATGGCGGCGGTTGGTGCGAATGTAGTTTTTGTGCGGCCATGGGTAGCGTGTCCAATAGAGTGGTGACTCTGGCCAATCAAGTCGCAACTGCGGTGAACGCCGTTTACCCCAATCAGAAATATATCGGTATGTATGCCTATAACGAGCATTCACCGCCTCCGACGATTTCCGTGAACCCGCGCGTGGTGGTGAATGTAGCTACGGCGTTTATCCGCGAAGGCTATACCGTTGACGAGTTAGTTCCCGGTTGGCAAGGCAAAGGCGCAACGCTGGGGATTCGCGAATACCATTCTGTTCGTCCCTGGGATAAAGATTTGCCTGGTAAATCGCGCGCCAGTAACCTGACCTATCTGAAAAACACGATTCCCAAGTTCTATAATCAAGGCGCGCGGTTCATGATCTCCGAATCGGGCGACAACTGGGGGCCGCATCTCATCGGTTATTATGTTACGGCGCGCGGTTGGTGGAATGTCGATGAAGCCAGTAACCCGGGTGCGCTGCAAACCGAAATTGTCAACAAGTGCTTCAGTGATGTCACCGGGCCGATGAACAGTTTCTTTAACCTCATCGACGGCTCTAACGCTCCACTTCTCAGCACTGATCTCGTCGGCCGGATGTACGGCTACTTGAACTCGGCGCTGGGAGCGACGGCCCATAACGACGTGCGCCGCCGCATTCGCGACCTGATTCTTTACACGCGCTACGTGGAGCTATATCGGCTTTATTCCACTTCTACGGGAACGGCCCGGCAGAACTATTTCGCCGAGATGTTGAACTTTACTTATCGCATTCGCGAGCATCGCATGGTGCATTCCTATGGCTTGTGGCGCGATGACGATGGCCGCGATAACGGCGTTACTATGCCGGAGGATTGCGGTTACGGTTCCACCGAAGACGATCCCTGTAAGGAGGGAGACCCTTACAGCAATACTAACATTGACGATTTTCTGAGTAACGGCATTACCAATAACCCGACTTTGCCGTGGACGCCGAAATCCTTCAGTGATGATCTGGTGCCCAATACCCCTCTGGGCCTGACCTCGTTTACCGGCGGTTCGTTTCCTTACTTCCGGGGAGTGCATACCCTACATACCTGGGTGAATTCACCGCCTTCCACTATCGGTCTCGATATTTCGGCCGGTTGGAGTTATTCCGACCGTGGCCCGGCGAGGGTAGAGCTGTATGCCCGTGAAGACGCTACGCTGGGATTGGTCGATTATGTAGAATCGCCGCCCGATAAAGTGACACGCTCGTTTACGCTCGATACCATCTTCCCCGGCATGCACACTCTGGAGCTATCCGATGGTAGTGGCACGACGCGGTTGGCCGTGAATAGCGGGCATCCGCTGACCTGGGAACCTTATGCCAACATGGTGACCAGTGGCCGCTACTATATGTTCTTTTATGTGCCTAAAGGGACTACGGTCATCGGCGGCTATGCGGCGGGAGCACCAACCAGCCCCTCGCCTACCATTCGCGACTCGACCGGTGCGGTGCAACACACCATCACCGCGCCCGGTTATTTCGGGGTGGCAGTTCCCACCGGGCAAGATGGTAAGGTGTGGAAGCTCAATGCCTTTAGCGGTGGTGTAGAACTGATGACGGTGCCCAACCTGCTGGCACCCTCGACCGCCGATTTGCTGTTGCCCA
>DAITOV010000215.1:0-8521 GCA_036833945.1 Abditibacteriia bacterium | reverse complement strand
CACTTCGTTAGCAAGAGTAACCACGCGGTCACTGACGCTTTTGTAAACCTCACCGTCACGACATGCACCTTCGGGATTGTCCCAGCCGTCGCCATCGCTGGGGTCGAGCGAAATCGAATCGAGGTTGGGATTCTTGTCGAAAGCCGCCAGCGCCCAATCGATCACCAGCTTGCGCAGACCCGGATTGGATACGCAGAACTTCACCGGCTTTTGCGACATCAGGTATTCGGGGTGGGCATCGAATTCGGCCTTGCGGTCTTTATAAACGCCATCCCAGGCATGGCCCGAATTGATGGTCAGCCCACTCCCCTGCCGGTTCGCAGCATCCCATTTTACCTTGTCGTTCCTGTTATCCGGCCAATCGCCAAAACCATACCAGATGCGGCGTCCGAAGAAATCGGGCGATTCTTTGACATTCACCGCTATCTTTAAATCAGGCACGCTGGGCACCACTTCCCAGTGCTCTCCCGGAAAGAAATTGCGGTAGCCCAGGCGATGCAGGAAATCCCACACCGCATGGTTCACCGCCAGTTCCGTCGCGCCGACGAGGTAAACACCGTTACTGTGGGAACGCAATAAATACTCTTCACGCCGTGTCGAATCGTTGGCATCGAACTCTTTGCCCAGACTTAATTCCGGGAACTCGGTGGCCGTCCCTAACGCCAATCCACTTTTACCATCACCGGTTTGCACTTCAAACTTGCCCCCGCTGATGCGGGTGAGATACTCGGCCAGTGTCGTCGCCAGCTCTTTGGTTCGAGGCGTGGCGTTGGCTGAAATTACAACTGTTTGAATCACGCGATTTTGCTGCGCCAGGGTAGCCGCAGGGGCAGTCGTCTGAGCACCACACGAAGATAGCGGAATACCTGCCTGCACGCAACAGGCCAGAGCGAGGGCGACACGATGAAAGAGTTTCATTTCAATGAGGAGTTGCTTTAAATTGCCTGATGGCGCGAACACTTAACTGGTAGGCGGCTTCATTGGGTCGAAAGCACTGGGACGATTAGCTATTTTCTCACGGCCCTGAAAATAAACTTCGCGCGCCGCTTGCCACTTAACGTGCCCATCGGCATACAGTATGTTGATGCCGGTGAAATGCCGTCCGCTCTGGCAATCGCTATAAGAACCTACCGGGCAAGCCCAGCCTGCAGCATCTCCCACGCCGGGCAAATAGCGGGTTGCATCCGTGGTCAGCAAATTGGTTGCAAAGCTGTAATTCGTGTAGTCAGCCGCGAAATATGTCGAAGCCGGTGACACAACAACCGAGCTATGAATCGTCGATGCCGGTGCAACAGGATACGAAGCCACTAAAAGAGGATTTAAACCATAATTCTGATTCAAGGAGTTAATCGTGTTGATGCGTTTCGACGGACAATCGAAAACGGCCCAACTTTTGATGTAAGCATTCAAAATTCCCTGCCAGTAGACTTGCGTCGTACTGTCGGTATGAGTCGAAGTGTATTTGGAATATTGTGCCGGAACGGTTCCTGTCATGTAACGGACAGCCATAAGCTGGTAGCGTTCATCGTGATCTTGAACATACTGCATTTCAGCTAAACCTATCTGTTTGAGGTTACTCTGGCACGAACTCCGCCGCGCATTTTCACGGGCACGGGCGAACACCGGAAATAGAATTGCTGCCAACAGTGATATAATAGCGACAACAACAAGTAACTCTATCAAGGTAAACGCCCGCAGTCGGTCCCCGTTCCGGCCTCCTACTCTTCTCTCACGAAAGACGATTTTCATCACAACCTCCTAAATGTTTTGCTTCACCTTCACCGTCGCAACAGAAGGGCGATAAATCAACTCGCCCGGAATATAGATGTGTTTGGGTGGCGAAGCCGGATTCTGGATTTTCTCCAATAACCGCGCCACGGCCTGCTGGGCGACATCCGGCCCCATGGCCGTCGTTGCCATAATCGGCGGCATGAGCGGCTCCAGCAAATGGCTGTCTAATAACGAAACCAGGCTCACATCCTGGGGCACACGGTAGCCGTAGGCATTGAGAATGTTGAGCAGCGTCACGGTTTTTTCCGCACCGAAGGTGACAAACGCAGTGGGAGCATTTTGCTGGCGCATTTTCACTTTGAGCGGCATCGCAATCTGGCTATCGGCGGTCACTTCTATACTGGAAACAATTTCCGGCAGGCCCGCTTTAGCCAATGCCTGGCGGATACCGACATGCATGTGCGTCGTCACATTGCCGGTGCTGGGGTTAGCTAAAATGCATAAATGGCGGTGGCCATTTTCAATAAGATGAGCCGCAATACGCTCGGTGGTGGCCACGGTGTCCATCGTCACTTTATCCACAGTCACCGGAATTTCGTCCTCATCCGAAAGCACGACCCAGGGCATCTTTGCGGGCAATGTTTGGTGAATGGCCGAGCCGAACCAGCGGGAGAAAATAACACCGTCTACGGTTTTGGGGTTCAGCACCTCGCTGAGCACCGGTTTGCCGTCGCGATCGACACTGGTGAGCACCAGGCGAAAACCGGCCTGGCGCAAGGCTTTGTCGGTCAACAACAAAAACCGGCTTTCGCCCGCCAGGAAAAGGGTATCGGAATTACCCACGTAACCGATGTTATAGGTCGTGAAGCTGCGCGGTTGATAGCCCAATTCACGCGCCACTTTTAAAATCGCCTGGCGGGTTTCCTCGCTGACACGCGCACCATGTGTGCCATGCAGGGTACGGGTTACCAAAGTGCGTGAGACACCGGCGCGGTCGGCGATTTCCTGATGAGTAACGGACATGGGCAAGAAATGAATCAATACTATTCGCACGGCAGCGAACATGTTCACTCATTATACCCCACCGTTTCATGTTTTAAACATTTTTATTGAAATGGTTTGTTTTTTGGAGTGCGGTGACTTGTCACCGTATCGTGTCGATGTTTGGTTGAAACGAATCCGTTGCTGTTATGTCTTCGCGGTGACAAGTTACCGCACTCCAAAAAAGGCTTTTACTTTTATTTCGTAACAATCAGCGGATAACGCGAATCGGCGCTCACCCACGGTGAGACTTCTCCTCCTACCGAAAGAAACACTTTGTAAAGCGCGCCGGTTTCGGCTTTATCGAAATCGACTTTCCAGAAACCGGGAGCGCCTTTCAACTCTACTCGCTCTACCGGTTCTTTTGCAGTGGAGAACTGCGCCTGTTGCACGCCCAAAGGATCGGTCACGATTACCTGCGCGGTTTCACCCGGTGCCTGGGTTACCAATTGAAGGCTCCACTTCTCCACTCCGGGAGCAACCGACACGTAGAAACTGCCGCCACGCCGGAAAAAGAACAAGCTCTCGTAGCCGGGCGGCAACATGGGGCGATAGATATCAGTCCGATAGGCCACGGCAGCATTATCGAAAGTGAAATCGTTTACCCCGCTAAAGACATGGAAGAGAAACGACTGTCCCTTCTTAGCCGAAACGGTCAAAGGCTTCTCATGCTGCAAGACACCTTTTTGCAATAGCTTTCCATCCAGATCGGTGACGCTATAGGTATCGGTGAGGTAGAACTGCCCGGCAGTTTCCAGCATCTTCGGTTCGATGCGAATTTCACCGTCCTGCAAGGCGTGCAGCAACATGGTCTGTTTGCCGCGCAAGCGCAGTAGCGCTGTGGGAGCGGTTTGAGAAATCGGCGGTGCCAGTGTCACCTTCCACGGCCGGGTTTGCACCGGGTTGGCGGCAACACCTTCTGCAATCATGCGCGCGGCATCGGCCGGTGTGAACGCCGGAACATTTTTCCAGGGGTCTTTCTCAACCGGCGATTGCAGACCGACACCAGCGGGCAGCTTCACCAGATTCTGATGAAAATTCTTGCGGTAATAATAAGAGCCGTGAATCATCTGGCTTTCGCGAATGCGATAGGCGTGGCGCATCACGGTTTCATAGGCAGCCTGGCGGGCCGGGGCATCGGTGGCCTTTCGATAGGCCAGATAATTTTCCAGATGATGCAAATAACCGGTCAGATCGCCGAGGCGCGCACGCACACCGGAATCGGAAGTCGCTTTCCATGCAACATCGAGCTGACGGTAGAGGCGGCCAATATAATCGCGATTGAACGAAAGTCCGTGGTTATATTCGATGCCGGTTAATAGTTGGTAGAACTCGCGCATGGGCACCTGCGCGCCGGGGAATGCTTTATCGAGAAAATCAGTGAAAAGCTCTTCGACTTTCCCGGCTTCATCGATATCCCACAGAATGCGGGAAGCCAGGTAATAGCCCAGGCCATGTGGCCCCCAGCTATCACCGGCTTCGGCGATGTAAAAACGAGCGCCCAAGTGATGATAGTCCGCAAGTGAAATCGGCATTCCATCTAACTGGGCAGCCTTGCCTTCATTAGGAAGATCGAAGTCCCAGATATTCACGCTCATGTAGTCGCGCGCGCCGATCTCCGCGCCTTTCTCGCGCCAGCCTTTCACCAGGTCTTCAAAGCTCAGTCCGCCACGAATGAATGCCGTTGCCACGCTCACCACAATACCCGGCTCCAACTGTATGGAAGGCGGTGGAGAATGGTCGTAATAGGCATAAAAAGCCACGTATTTATCGGGGTGCTTGGCACGCACGGTTTTAATAGTCTGGTTGGCTAACACCACTTGCCGGTCGCTGGGTGTGCCGATAGCGCGGCAAGGTTCGCACTGGCACCAACCGCCAAAATCGCTGGGATCGATGGAGACAGTTTCGGCAGTCGGGTTTTTCTCGAAGAAGTCCAATGCATAACGCCCCACCAAATCGCGCAGGCCGGAGTTGGAGATACAGAATTTCTTATGCGCCGCTTCAAACTGACGCTTGCCATCAACCAATGCAAAATACTCCGGGTGCCTCTCGAACTCTTCTTTGTGAGTCGAAGCAATCAAGTTCCAGGAGTGATTGGTATTGACGACAACGCCGCCTTCCATGCGGTTGATTTCATCCCATTTATTCCAGCGGTCCACATTACCGGGCCAACTGCCGCTGCCAGGCCAGATGCGACGGAAAAGGAAATCGGGGTGTTCCTGCGCATCGACGGTGATCTTCAGGTTTGGTTCATGCGGGATAATTTCCCAGTTAGCGCCGGGAAAAAAGGCGCGATAGCCCAGGCGATAGAGAAAATCCCACACCGCATGGCGCACGCCCAATTTGCTCACCGCAATAAGCTGAACTCCACCGGCATGACTGCGCAAAAGATAATCTTCCCGGGTTTCGGACGTATAGCGGAACTGATTTTTAAAATCGGGAAACTCTTCTACCACTCCAAGCACTATACCGGCATCGGTGTTGCCCTCTTTAATTTCAAATTGCGCACCGCTGATTTTTTCCAGATATTGTGCCAGCGTCACCGCTTGTTCGCGCGTATGGGCATCGGCCGTGCGACTCACCACGATGGGAATCTGTGCTTTGCCATCTTGAGTGAGAATGGTTTGGGCAGGCAAAGAACAGACAAAGAGCATAAAAATGGAAAACAGCAGCAATAAACATTTCATGGGATAAGGCAACGGTAAATTTAAAAAACCAAACGACTTCGGTCACTGCAAAAACAGTGGCCGAAGCCGTTATTCAAAGTTCGACGTTGGAAGTTCAACGTTCGACGTTCTCAGGGCATTTCCGGGTTCCAATCGCGGTGGCAATAAATCTTATTGTTAGCGGCACCCGAAGCAAGATCGGCTGGGAGGCATTGGCTTACCGATTTGGGCAGCAAAGTATCCATTTTTCCTACAGGTGCCCATTTCACATGACCATCAGCATAGGCAATGTTGGTGCCGTCTAAATGCCGAATAATGGTTTCACGAAGCGAATTTCCCAAAAGATTTTGCGTACCACGCGGGCCGGCATCCATTGCATAACTATTGTTGTAATCCAATATCATCACAATCTCTGCAGGACGAAGCACTTGGGCCATCGAAACCGGCATATTATCAACGCGTACTCCGGAATTGAAATATGAGCCAAATTTACCGCCACTAATACCGATGCTGTAACCGTAACTGGGGTCTTGATCGCGAACCTCGGTCGAAGGACAAACGAAGACTTGCGAACTTTTGGTGTAGGGATAGATAAAGTCCATCCAGGTCTTCTTGTAACCGTTGCCCCAGGCAACTCCCGCGGCATCGTTACCGGGAATGACCGAAAACTTGCGGCATGGCTTGCCGGCATCGGCGGTAGCGCTACAGGAATTACCCATCTCTACCCAACCGGGGTAGCGCTCATCGTAATCTTGCGCATATTGCATGAAGCCCAGGCCAATCTGCTTGAGATTGCTCATGCAACTGGTGCGCCGGGCATTTTCGCGGGCACGAGAAAAAACCGGAAAAAGAATGGCGGCCAGGATAGCTATAATGGCAATGACGACAAGAAGTTCTATCAGGGTAAATCCGCGTCGCTTGTTTTTTTGAGTAGTCATGATTGGGTTGCCTCCAACATCATCACACTTATTATTCCCTGTTTCTGCTCCTATCAAACTACTTATCCGTATAAATCGTTATTCAAACGTCTCATTTTTCCGTGTTCTCGCCTCGTCCCTGGGCACGATAGCGTGCCGGGGTCATGCCGGTGTGTTTGACGAAGAAATTATTGAAGGAGGAATAGGAATTGAAGCTGCACAATTCGCTGATAGTGCGAATCGTCCAATCGGTTTCTTTGAGGAAGGTTTGCGCCTGTTCCATGCGCTGTTTTTGCACGTATCCCAAGAAGGTAAGGCCGGTATATTCATGGAACTGCCGGGCAAAAGTAGCGCGCGAAAGGTGCATCACCAGAGCCACCCCGGCAATGGTGAGCGGGGCACTCAAATGCGCCTGAATATAGGCACAAGCTCTTTCCATGGGGTGTTGTGCCTGATCGTTATTCAATCCCTCAAGGCTATTGGAGAGCCGGTAAGTCATCACGTCGAAGGTACGCGCCTCTTTCATTTCCTGCTGCAAAAGATAGAGGAAGAGCAGCAGCGCGTGATTATAGACCTCGCCCAGGCGGCGTTGTTCCAACTCCCGGCCCAACACATTGAAAACGCCCAGCACCTGTTCCTGGGAAAAATAGAGGCTTTCACCGGCGCGGGAGTAGTGATTGGCCCCATCGTAACTATTGGAGATCCAAACCCGCAAACCCCGCCCGCACTGGCGCATCCACAGGAGGGAACAAGAAGAATCAACCGGTGCCATCGACCGGGAACCATCGGGATGGGGCAACCCCGCTGGGATGAAAATCAGCGAACGCTCTCCACAAGATAGGAGTTGAGAACCAATATGCATCTCCACTCGTCCCGCTAAAACCCAGGCCATAAAATGTTCGCGCTTGCTACAGAGTGCATCCTGAGGCCAAAGAGCAAGAAAATCACTCATGTGACCAGCGGGACGACGATATTTCATGGGCTGGCGCGCGCCCTGCAATGCCTTTTTCTTCACGGAAACGCCCGGCGGCAAGTCTGCCATTGGGCAAGGCATGATGAGCGGCACAATGCGCCCCGCTTCCGCCCAGGGCACAAGATGGCGGCTGATGTTTTCGCGGACTCCGTTTGCAGATTTAGTGAGGCTTTTATCCATCGTTTTCTAACGGTTAGACCGTTTCATGACGGGCACCCTTACTGAATTGGAGGAAACTCGAAGGCTTCCCGGTCTTTATCGGCCCAGGATCGGTGTCATCAAATTCGTGGATCTCGACTTCAAAATTATAGAGTTCGTCAATAGCTTCCTGGGGAGCATCGATCCGATAGTCCGTATAACAGCAGCCACATCCATCTTGATCGAGATAGAAGCACCGCTTGTACCATTTCTCAATCCACAACTCCATAAAAGCAGCTTCAGGAGTCTCAGCATCGACCCACACCGTGTATTTAGGTTTACCGGTTTGATTAATTGTTTCGACAACGCGCCAGTAATCATTCCAGTCCATATCGTCCTCTCAAGTAGCCATTGTGGATAAAGGGAAGTCTAACGCTTTGCTACCTCAAGCAAAACAGCGGACTGCATCAGATGCAATCCGCTGTTTTTGGCGTGCGGTGACTTGTCACCGCGTTGTGTCGGCGTTTATTGAAAATGCAGAAGTCGCTGTGAGGTCCTCGCGGTGACAAGTCACCGCACTCCAAAAACGACTCCTACGCCTTGAGCTTATCCAACATTCCCCGCACTTTTTGCAACTGCCCATCGGCCAGTTCGGGATCTTTTTCGTTATTCCAGAAATCATTGGTGCGTGTGGCGGTCACGGCTTTCACGGCTTCATCCAATACCGTTTGCGCTTCGGTTTTCAAAGCGGCGTTGGGTGTGCGGGCAATCGCATCGCGCAGCATCGACAGCTCTTCAAAATCCTGCACGCCCTCGCGCACCGCGTCCCAGTGAATGCTGTTATAAACCGTCTCTTTGTCGATGAAAGCCGGGGAATAACTGCGTGCAATCTGATAATCGTGCCAGGTGGTTGGCGCGGTGCCGATATCGCCGAAGGCCCAAAAGCCCATCCCCTTACCTCCCATTGAAAACACACGCCAGGCCTGGCCGCGATAATACTGCTGAGGGTTGAACATACGTGCCGGGCTGGCACAGGAATAGAGCCATAAATCCTT
>DAITOV010000214.1:3183-8552 GCA_036833945.1 Abditibacteriia bacterium | reverse complement strand
GCAACGTAGGACTGGCTGGCGGCCTTCTTGCTGACGTAGATGAAGAGCGGACGCGACAGCGGGCGATATTTGCCCGAAGCAACCGTGCCGGCGCTCGGCAAAACGCCGTTGATGGCGACAGCGCGCAGGCTGCGGGTATTCTCAGCGTAGTAGGAGTAGCCGAAGTAACCCAGGGCACCCACATCCTGCGACACACCGCGCACCAAAACATTGTCGTCTTCGCTGGCGGTGTAATCGGAACGGCTGACATCTTCCTTGCCGTTGACGGCTTCGGTGAAGTAGTCGAAGGTGCCGCTATCGGTGCCGGGGCCGTAAAGCTTCAAGGGACGGTTGGGGAAGCCTTTGCGCACCTGGCTCCAGTTGTTGATTTTGCTGCCGGGCGACCAGATTTTCTTGAGTTCGTCGAGAGTGAGCGACTTGGCCCAGGTGTTCTTGGGGTTGACGACAACCGTGATGGCGTCGATAGCGACCGGCAATTCGATGTATTCGATGCCGTTGGCGCGAGCCTTGGCGGCTTCGGTGGCCTTGATGGGACGGGAGGCGTTGGAGATGACGGTTTCACCGGCAACGAATTTCTTAAAGCCGCCACCGGTGCCCGAAACGCCGACCGTCACGCGAACGGGACTCTTCTTGCCATATTCTTCAGCAACGGCTTCGGTGATGGGGAACACGGTGGAAGAACCATCGACCTTGATGGTCTGGGCCTGGGCGGAAGAGACCGCACCGGCTCCGGAGAGAACAGTGGCTGCCAGGGCAGCGAAATTCCAGATTTTGTTCGACTTGGCCTGACGTTCGATAGTACGCATTTTCTTAAATATTTCTCCTTGGAAATTAACAAAGCCCATTTTTCCGTGAAATGATTAAGAGAATGCGAAGAAGAGATTAAGCGACGGTGAAAATAAAGAAGCGTTTTAGCAAAACGGTTTCATTACCTCTCGTCGGCTTTCAGGGCTTGTTAAGAAGCGGGTTAATACCGCCTTTACAATCTAGTTTCTTTCAACTTTATTTGCTCTGTAGGAGGGGCAGCGGACGTGTAGAGACGCGATTTATCGCGTCTTCCAAACAGAGCGCACTCCTGACAATCAATGTTGAGCGAGGTTATAACGCTCCAGACGCGATAAATCGCGTCTCTACGGTTTTCGCCTGGACTATGGACAGCCGGCTTATTTTTTATCGGCCGATTGCTGGTTTTTACGATACTCTCCCGGCGAGCAACCGACCTTGCGCCGAAACAGGGCGTTGAAGTAGGTGTGCGACTTGAAGCCCACCAGATCGGCAACATGCCGGACGGTCCACTGAGCTTCGCGCAGAAGTACCTTGGCTTCTTCAAGGCGATATTCCGTGAGCATGTCTACAAATGACAGCCCGGTAGTTCTACGAAGATAACGGGTGAATTGGGAGGGCGACATATGAAAGAGCCGCGCCATCATTTCGATCGTCAACTGCTGTCTGAGATGGCCTTTGATATAGGCCTGGATTTCCTGCAATAAATCGTCGGAAGAAGTATTGGGTGAGACAGGGTAATTTATCCGGCGTAGCGTGCCTTCTTCTTCCAGGTCGCGAAAAAAAGAACGAAAAAACGCCGAGAGTAAATGCGAGCTGATTTCAGCATTGCTTTGCTCTTTCAGGGCTTCTTCGACAAACAGATTGAAAAGTTGCACCGCCTGAAAATTCCGCACGAAACAGCTTTTTTCGGTGGCATCATAATGTTTTTCGCCCCGGCTCGAACAGGACATGCATTGGATGCTGTTGTTCAGAAGTAGAAATTGGATTAAGTCGCAGGAGCCGTGCTGGCGGTTTTCGCCTTCCAGGTGAGGCTGGCCGCCCGTGGTATTGGGAGTGAAGGGTGGCAGAAGAATGAAGTGCCCCTCGCCGCAGGTGATGACATATTCACCGGCGCGGTAGTTGGTAACCCCTTTAGTGACGCAAACCAATTTGGGGACATACAATTCGTGAAGCTGTTCTTCGGGCCAGCGCGCGCGATAAATATGCTGATTGGCGTAGATGCGGCGGTTATGGATGGGCACCCGCTTGCCCAGGAATTTTTTAGGTGCCAGTTGCACGCCATAGGGCAGGGAAGCGGCCGTGAGCACCGGTCGTGCCACGACCAGGCGGTTTGCCAAATCGTTTTCCGACCAGGGGATTAATTTTTCGCGAAAAATGGGCGACAGCGGAAACATGGGGCAGGGCTTGTTCAGGCAAGAAGCTTCCCGGATTGTGACCGGATAAAATTTGTTTTCTGTCATTGTAGTGTACAATCTCGCGCGCTATGGCCTAAATTTAATGCCATGCGGAAAGTTCTCCGCATGGCATTAAAGCGCTGCTTTTTAGGATGTCGTTTGATCCTAATTTTCTTCCAGCAAGAGGCTGACGCCTTTGTAGATACCGCTGGAAAACACTTCTTTCGTTACTTGCACCGCAACTGTGTTCTGGCCGGGTTTAAGCGCTTTGGTGACATCGATGGCAAACGCTTCGTCCCACCCGGCGCCGCTGGTGCCCAGCAGATGCTGGCCGATTTTCTGGCCGTTGAGATAGATAACAGCGTCACCATCGACAGCCCCGAAGGCGAGCAGGATGCGTTGTTTGTTCACGCCTTGCGGATCGTCGGCTCCGGTTTGGGGTGCCATGAAGCTTCGGCGATACCAGGCCGTGCCGTGATAGCCGGGAAAGCCCTGGTTCTGCCAGATATCGGTGGCGGTGACAATTTTCCATGTCTGGTCGTTGAATTGGGGGCTTGCAAAACCTTGTGCAAGCCCGCTTTTGTCTGTATCGGTCTGGAATCGCCAGTTGTCGTGCAGGCGTTCCACGGTTTTGGCATTGGGATATTTGCGCAGAAATGTGCTCTGAATATGCTCTTCATGGGTCTGCGGGCGAAATGTGACGCCGGATGCATCGGTGACCGCAGTCATCAGCAATTCAGGCGCGGCGTAGGCATAAACGTCGCTCGCCGGGCCTTCAAGGCGCACGGTTTTGTCTTGGTAGGCAGCCCGGGCCAGTGCCGCGTTGCGGGCGGTGACGCTCCAACTCACGCTGGGGCTGATGATGCCCTGCGGTGTCACGGTCAGGTAATAGGCACTGCCGGCTTTGGCCTTGATAACCAGATTCTTGCCGTTGTAGACAATCCCCGATTGCAGTTGCCGACCGGTCGTTGCGGCGTTGACGAGGTAGCTCAGGAAAGTGCTGCCGGGCTGCACGTCTTTAAATGTCAATTGAATGTCGCCTTCTTTGGCTGCATAGAGCAAGATGCGGCCGGTGTGGGGCAATACCGTCGGCTTTTGGGTGGCTGCAATCTTCCCAGACTCAACCTTGGTCGGTGTAATGTTGGTTCGATAGAACACCTTGGGGAAATAGGCGAAGTCCTGGTTTTCCGTTTGCAGGAGAGAGGTCACTTGCTCGTTGCTGCGCTGCAAAGGCGATTTGAAATCGGCCGGCAAAAGCCCGGCATTGCGCAGACGCCATTGCAGCACGATCAGGTTGTCTTCAATCATTTGCAGCCGTTGCTTTTGCACATCCGTCATCGGCTGGCTTTTGGCTTGCAGGAACAACTTTTCCAGTTCCGCGTAATTGGGGCCGTAGTAGTCGCGGAACATTTTTTCGCGCACGTTGTAGTGCTGGGTCGGGTTCTTGCGGAAATAGTCGGCAAAGGCTCCGTGATTCATCCGGTCGTAAAGTTTTTCCATCGCTACGCCCGCCGCCGGGCCATAGGCGCGCACCAGCCATTCGCGCTGCAACTGGTTGGCATCGAGTTGAGGATTCCACAGCATTTTGGCCTGGATGTAATTGCCCATGGCGGTCTGGCTCCAGGAACCGTCGCCATAGAGATAGGCACCCTTGATGTCGTTCTCACGCAGCAGTTTGAAAATGAAATTGAGGTTGTCGGGCGAAGCCGTGGTGAGCAGGCCGCTGCTGTTGCGTGTCCAGGTGGGCATGCCGTAATAGAACCAGTTCGCAGGCGCGGCTTTGGTCCATTCCTTGATGAGTCTTTCGCCCTCCAGACGTGCTTTTTCCTGAAAGAAGCTAAAACCGAAGCACTGCCCGACGATGACCGGCGTGAAATTCTCCGGTAGTTTCGCGCTGCCTTTGTGGGGCGGCTGGCCGTAGTCGACATAGATATAACCGGCTAATTTTCCGGCGGGATACTCTTCGGCGACAGCAGCCGAAACATCGTGATACCATTTGAGAATCAGTGGTGTCACCGAAGGAAACTGCGAGTCTGCCGGGGGCGGGTCGTAGAGAGCTTTGCTTTGGGGGCTTTCGCTCCAGCCGCGGCCATCGCTGGGAGAGAGGGAAAAGGTGTTTGCGTACGGATCGTTTTTCAAGGCTTCGATTGCTTTTTGTGCAAAGTAATCGATCATGCCCGGATTGGTGGTTTCGATTTTGGCATAATTGCGAGCCGGGTAGGAGGTCGCCGGGCGAACGCGTTTCCCGTTAACCAGAGGGAACCAGTCGGCGTGCTGGTCATACACGTTGGCGGGCACGGTTTGCAGCCAGTTGTGGTCGTGGTTGAGTCGGAAGGAAAACCCGAGCTTATGACGCAACCCCCAACTTTCCATGGCGGGTGTGACGAGGCCATAGACCGCTGAGAGCGGCAACTGCCGGTAAATCAGTTGCGGGGTTTCACTACGGTTGATTTCGGGAATTTCAAAAGTGCCTTTTTTAGGCACATCGCGTCCTAAATCGCCAGGCATGAGCCAACGAACACCCAGATAATCTTCGAGAAAAGTATAAACCCCGTTCGCAGTGCCAAAACTAAATCCACCGTCTTTAGTCATTTGTGGCCCGGGAGTATTGGGCTGCTCTTCGTATTTTTCGTAGTCGAGATATTTGCCGGAAAAGATACGCGCGACTGTATCGGGTCCAATGATATAAACACTGTCACCCCGGGTGAGTATGCGAAAACCGCTGTCGCCGATGCCATTCGTATTGACCTTGGCCCCGGCAGCCTGTTTGGTAGCTCCTAAGCTGATGACAGGGCCGCTCACCACTTCGCCGTCGCTGCGAATGGGCAATTGGGCACCTGTGGATTGAGCGATATTGAGTTGTAATTCCTTCGCCGCTTCCTGAATGGATATGGGTGCTTTTTCCGGTAAGACGATAGTAAACGGACTCTTACCGTTTGAGGCAATGATCGCCGCCTGGGCACAGCTGTTCATCCCTGCCAATGCTCCAAGGAGTAGTGCAAATGTGTGATGTTTTTTCATTTTTATGAAAGGTCTTCTGTTATTAGTAACTCAGCGTAGCTCCGCCCGGGTTCAGAGTTGGATCATTTCCTGAAACCTCCAACGGCGTGCCTGCGCCCCAGAGATTGCGGAAGCGATTGTTTGTCACCCCACCGATATTGGAAATATATTTTGCGTGTCCATCGGTAA
>DAITOV010000214.1:2048-3173 GCA_036833945.1 Abditibacteriia bacterium | reverse complement strand
GGTTGATACCGTTGAAATGCCGCGGAATGAGATTCGCGAGATCAACCCTGCCGTTGACCAGGGTGTTGCTTGAATTTTCAGAAATAAAAGAAGCACTGCCATAGGAGCGATACTCAACATTCAAGACCGTTAGTGCCGGTGCTGTCAGAGTAGACATATTTATTCCAGCGCCTTTCCTTCCAGTGCCTCCGGAATCGATATAAAGTCCTCCAATCCAGATATTCAGAGCGTAATCGGTGTATCCGCTACCAGTCTCTCCGGGTGATTTCGAAGTGTCGGGTGAAGTGGGTTCGCTGGGACACTGGAAAATTTGCGTGCTTTTGACATAGGGCTGAACGGCATCGGCCCAGCCATAGGGATCGGCTGTGAGCGTACTGGAAAATGCAGGAACCCGATACATGGGAAAGCGCTCGTCGTAATCTTGCGCATATTGCATGATTCCCAGCCCCAGTTGTTTCATATTGCTCAAACAACTGGTGCGCCGCGCATTTTCTCGCGCCCTGGCAAATACAGGGAAAAGAATTGATGCGAGTATTGCTATGATAGCTATGACGACAAGAAGTTCTATCAGGGTAAAGCCCTTATAATCACTGCGCAGTGTGTTCATTTCTGTCTCCCAAAATTATTAGTGAAGGCATTTTCCAGAATGAAGGTTTTTCATCCTGTATGTTAATTTTACCTCTCATTGCCGGAACGGGAATGCTGATATCGGGTATTGGATTATTGTTTCAGGTCATTTTTAATATTGATTTATATCACTAAAAACAAAAGCGGGACTCTGCAATCAGAGTCCCGCTTTCGCTTTTAATAATCGATTTAAAGATCCAGCTTGTCCTGAATATAGCGCTCCACCTGGTCGAGCGAGACGCGTTCTTGCAGCATGGTGTCGCGGTCGCGCACGGTGACGGCATTGTCTTTTTCAACCGTATCGAAATCGACGGTGACGCAAAGCGGGGTGCCGATCTCGTCCTGACGACGGTACAGCTTGCCGATGCTGGCGGTATCGTCGTACACCGCAATCGTTTTCTTGATGAGCTGGCTGCGCAGCTTCTTGGCTACTTCAACGATAGGCGGCTTGTTCTTGGCCAGCGGCAATACCGCAACTTTGGTCGGGGCCAGCTTGGG
>DAITOV010000214.1:0-2038 GCA_036833945.1 Abditibacteriia bacterium | reverse complement strand
TCAACACCACGCGGGTATCGCCCGGCTTGACTTCTTCTTCGTGGTAGGCATCGACCAAAAACGCCAGCGTGGCGCGGTCGGCACCGGCTGAAGGCTCGATGACGTAGGGCACGACGTGTTCGTTGGTCTGCGGGTCGAAGTAGGTCAGTTTTTCGCCGGAGTATTTGGCGTGCTGCGACAAGTCGAAGTCGGCGCGGTTGGCAATGCCTTCCAATTCCGCCGGTTCGTTCATGAAGGGGAACTGATATTCGATGTCGGTGGTGCCGGTCGATTCCTCGCTCTGGGCGTAGTGCGCCAACTCATCCTTCTCGTGCGGACGGAGCGAGAGCTTAGATGGGGTGATGCCTAAGTCCAAATACCACTGGTAGCGAGCCTGAATCCATTCCTCATGAATGCGCGGTGCGTCTTCGGGGCGGCAGAAGTATTCGATTTCCATGTGCTCGAAGTCGCGGGTGCGGAAGGTGAAGTTGCCGGGCGTGATTTCGTTGCGGAACGCCTTACCGATCTGCGCGATGCCGAACGGCAGTTTCTTGCGCGAAGAATTCAGCACGTTGGGGAAGTTCACGAAGATGCCTTGCGCGGTTTCGGGGCGCAGGTAGGCGATGTTCGAGCCGTCCTCGGCTTCCACCGGGCCGACGTGGGTCTTGAACATCAGGTTGAACTGGCGCGGTTCGGTGAGGGTGCCCTTATTGCCACAGTTGGGGCAAGTTTCGAGGTTCTTCAAGTGGTCGGCACGGAAGCGCGATTTGCAGCTTTTGCAATCGACCAACGGATCGTTGAAGGTAGCCAGGTGGCCCGAAGCCTCCCAGATTTTGGGGTGCATCAGGATGGAAGAATCGAGTCCCACCATATCGTCGCGCTCGTGCACGACACTCTGCCACCAGGCGTTTTTCACGTTGCGCTTGAGTTCGGCACCCAGCGGACCGTAGTCCCAACAGGAGGCAAAGCCACCGTAAATCTCCGACGACTGAAATACAAATCCGCGTCGCTTACACAGCGAAACGATCTCTTCCATTTTCAATGCCACGAAATATCTCTCCTTAACCTAATACCGGGCGCACGCCCGGGAGCAAAAAATGTTGATTGTGAACTTATTAGCTTATCTCAACCGGTTTCCTCATGCTGTTGCGCATCAGGAGATAGAGGCCGCAACCCCATATCAGTGAGGCGCTCCAACCGGCCAAAACGTCGGAAGGGTAGTGGACGCCTAAATATAAACGAGAGAAGCCAACGAAGAACGTTCCGCAGAGCATAGCGGCCAACATAGGCCAGCGCCATTTAGTGCGCCAGGTCAGTTCTATAAAGGCAATAGCCACCGCCATGCTGACCATAGAATGGCCGCTGGGAAAACTGAAATTGCTTTCCGGCAGGGGCGATTCCCACAGTGCCGGACGTTCGCGTTGGAAGAAGGCTTTCGCCAGCAGGTTGAGAGCGTAGGCTCCACTCACTGTAAACACGAAATACAAGGCGTTTCCCGGGCGCTTGAGAAAGCGGAGCGCGAGAGTCGCGATAATGAAAAACGGTATCGTAAAGAAGCTGCCGGTGCGCTCGGCGGTGACGATCAGCCAATCGAGCCAGGGGGTAGAGTTGTCGTGAATGAGCAACAACAATTTATCGTCGAACGAAAAGGTGCGGCCTTCGTGGATGCGGTCGGCCAGTTTGCCAAGCAGTACCAACGGCAATAGAATGCCGACGAAGAGCAGGGCAATGCGCCAGATATGTTTGGAGAACCATTTCCACGAAAAATATTGAGAAGGGTGAATTGGCATCGTGTTGCTATTTTACAATTGATGCAATTACCCCTCTCAAACTTTTAGCTGCCGGGACCGGAAATTACTTCAAAGACAGGTGTTGCAAGACAACTTTCCCTTGCGACTGATAAACGCTCGCATCCGACTGCGTATTCCCTTGCGGTAATGGTAGCTCGCGTCATTTGATCTTGAAGTGTTTTATTGATTAAAGATAAAAACGCGTATATCCCCTGGTGCCAATTTAAAGCGCAATGTTTGTCCGCTACTCACCTTCTGGCCGCTGTAAT
>DAITOV010000213.1:0-8581 GCA_036833945.1 Abditibacteriia bacterium | reverse complement strand
ACGTGGCACTACACCGTCTTGTGTGACATAGCTGCGCGTGACGCGACCGATGGCACCAAAAGCGCCTTTACGGGCGGCCCACAGCAACTTGCGCTCTTTCTCGGTTTTGGCTTCGCGCACTTCACGCGCTCCGGCGGTTTTGGCGATGACGGCGGCGCGCTGCGCCTCGTCGATGGCGGCTTCTTTGAGGCCATCAGTTTCGATGAGGAGAATCGCAGCCGCATCCAGCGGAAAGCCGAACTTATAAGCGGCTTCAATGGGTGGGATGAAAATGTCGTCCAACATTTCGAGCGCGGCCGGAATGATACCTGCGCCGATGATATCGGAAACACACTGCGCGGCGGCATCGAAATCGTCGAAAATTGCCAGCAACGTGCTGGCGTGCTGGGTCATCGGCACCAATTTGACCCAGGCCCTGGTGACAATGCCGAAGGTGCCTTCGCTGCCGATGAGCGTTCCCAATAAGTCGTAGCCAGGAGTATCGTCAGTCTTGCCGCCCAGCCACACAATCTCGCCATCCGGCAACACCAGTTCCACGCCCAGCGTGTGGTTCACCGTTACGCCATATTTCAGCGTGTGCGGGCCGCCGGAGTTGTTGGCGATGCCCCCGCCGATGGTCGCTGCGGCCTGGCTCGAAGGATCGGGCGCATAGCAAAATTTATACGGCGCAGCGGCTTGCTGGAGATGCAAGTTGACGACACCGGCTTCGACCAGCGCGCATCGATTGGGAATATCCACTTCCAGAATCTGGTTGAGGCGCGAAGTCGAAATCATCAGGCAATCGGTTTCGGGCAATGTGCCACCCGCCAAACCGGTACCCGCGCCGCGCGGCACCACAACCAGATTATTGGCGCGCGCCAGCTTCACCAATTGGGAAACTTGCTCGGTCGTGGTGGGAAAAGCCACGACCTGGGGGCGCTGCTTGGCCGCCACAAAGGCATCGCACTCATAAACCATCAAATCGTCGGCATCGGTGAGAATTCCGTCTTTGCCGACGATTGCTTGAAGCTGTGAAAGAAGTTGGGGATTCATCAAGGGGAAATTTTACCCGGTTTCAATGTGCTTGAAACGCCCTGCATGAGCCAAACTTCCCCTTGAAAAAAGATATGACTTATTTGGCGAGAATCAGCAGAGCATTGGCAACGGTGCGTTCGCCTTCTTTATCACTGGGGCTATTGACAATACCGTTTTCCGTGACGCCCTTCACATAGAGCGTTGTGGAGCCGCCACCATCAAGGTTTAAGGCATCGGTTGCGCCCAGGGTTTGCAAAAGCGTAGTGAGTGAGAACAGACTCACACCAAGGGATTTCTCCTGGCGTCCGTCTACCGTGACAAAGAGAAGTTTACTATCCGCAGTCAGGCCAACGGCACTGCGTGGATGGGTCGCAGTGTTGAATTTCGCCTGCGAAAGAGGTGCCGCCTGATTGTTGGCGATAAGCAACGGGCCGGACACCATGACATTGGGCGCGCTCAACTGCGCATCCCATTGCTTATTCTCGGGGTTACCGGTCGCAATTGCTATCTTTCCGGCCTCAATTGTAATGGCACCGTTGCTGCGTTCCGAACGTTCCACGGTGGGGTTTACAACAAAATCGTCAACTTTCACCAGCATGTGGGAACCGCCCTGTTTCATGTTGAAGAAAGTTCCGTTGATGGCCGCCAATGCGTTACCGTATTGGGCAAAATCGCTGGTGAGTATTCTTTTTTTCGGGTGGGCTGCCACACCCAGGTAAAACTTTTTATTTTTTAAGTCGATTTCCAGAACGCTGATATTCTGCGGTGCGCCAAAAAGCCGGGGGAACTGTGCCTGCTTTAATACGATGCCACGTTTTACCGTGCGTATTTGCCAGGGAGCCTGTTGAATAATTTGAACATCGGTGGGGGCCTGGGCCAATGCCACAGAAACCAGCAAAAGTAAACTCAGGAAAATGCCCAGCAATGGCTTCGAGTGGTGGTAATGGAGTTTCATGATATTCTCGATTTGATTGTGCAATGATCAGTTTACTGCGCTCGATTAATTATCCGTGTTGGGATAAGTGTAGACACCGCGCGCCTGGTAATCGGCAATAATCTGTGCCTGGGTGCGGGCAACACCGTTGACTACATGGGGTGGGTCTTTCAGCCATTTGGCATGACCATCGGCAAATACAAAGACGCGTCCTTCCTGGTGCCTTCTGCCGCTGGGCCACTGCGCATTCGCAGCAGCGCCGTTGCCGTAGCCCACCGTGGAATACCAGGTGCTGCGATTGGCCGCATTCACACCGACATCGAAAATATAGGCCAACTGCGCCGGTGCGGTATAGAACGACATCGGCCGCATTTTAGTTCCTGCGACACCAGCGACGGCCGGATTTTGAGATGTTGCCGGAATGGCATAAGCACCCGAGAGATAGTAATTGGCGGCATAAGAAAGCGGCAAGACATCTCTCATGCCGAACTCTTCATTACGAATGCCCGAATAAGCGCCCGGAATCTGAGCAGCCAGAAGTTGCAATTCGTAGCAAAGTGCCCCGCTCTTGTTGAAACCGGCGCGTTTTTCGTCGCTGGGGCACGATAAGAATTGATAGTTCTTGGTATAGGGATAAATAGCGATGGGCCAGGCGTATACGCCGCTCCAGTGGTTATCGCTATTGGCACCAGTGCCGGGAACATGGCAGGGCATGTTATAACCGGCTTCGGGCAAGTGATCGTCGTAATCCTGCGCATACTGCATCGAAGCCAGGCCAATCTGCCTTGCATTGGAAACACAAGCCGAACGGCGAGCGCTTTCCCTGGCCTGTGAAAAAACCGGGAAAAGGATCGCGGCAAGGATAGATATAATGGCTATGACAACAAGAAGCTCAATTAAGGTGAATCCACGCTTGGATTGATTTTTATAGGACTTGACTGCAAGAACATCCACAACTTTTTTCGGGCGCTGATACATATTCACTTATCTCCAAAACATAACACGTGTTCTACGCGAGAGAGGATATAAACCATTCGTTAAAGCCGTGTTAAACAGTATTTAAAACATAATTAACCGGTTAAGCTTTCCTGACACTTCGTTCATAGCACGCTAAGCCTTTGGCTACGCAAACTTCGTCGCAAGTTTTCGCGATTAACAACAGAGAGGAAATGTTGATGGTTACCGTATGAGAAAACGCGGAGAGCACAATGCTCCCCGCGTTCGATATGATTTGTCTCGATGGAGTTACGGCGTTTCCAACCGGTAGATGCGGGCGGTGTTTTTAGCGACAGATTCTGTGAAATGGTTGATACCCTGCCCCACTTGTTTGCCGCTCAGCACTTCCCGCACTCGTGCGTTTTGCGGTAGTTGAATGGTTTTCTCACCTTCGCTCGATGTATAGAGCAACACATAACTCCGGTTAGCGTAGAGCACATCGAAGCTGCGGCTGTAAACATGCACCCCGGCATAATCGCACAACCCTTGCAGCAATTCGGCATTAAGTGGCATGAGCGTGTAAACCGAACGCCAATCCCGATTCTCTTTCACCGCCATCGCAGTGCCTTCGCCGATGGTTGCCAGCACTTTAGCTTGCGGATCGTTCACAGTAAAAGTGGTCCCCATCTTAAACGTCGGGCCAACTTTGGAAAAACGCGTAATAGCATGTCCGGTGTCTGCAACACTAAAGGTGCGCGGCTGGTCGATAAACTGCTGCTTGAACTGAAAACCGGTTAATTCCTGCATGGTATCAACACTGAACTGATCGCCATCCATATATCCCGGCGCATAGCACCACACAGCCACCGCATTGTTCTTACGCACTTTGGCCGAAATCGCCGCACGCGTGGCGGCATCGAGTCGATAAGTATTCAGGAACACATACAAACGATAGTCCGGCATTTTCTGGTTTTTAATATCATCGAGCAAGTAAAAGTCGAACGGCGCGCCCATGCGCACCGCGCCTTCATAAGCACCCCACACGTGCTGGCGCAAGAATTCATTGGTTCCCGCTTCCAGATAGGTGGGTACTTTCTCATCATAGATAAAAGCGACCTGCGCAACCGGCGCTTTATCGACAGAAGTAGATTCCTGCCCGACACGCTGCATTTGTGCGATGGATTCCATCACCTCGTTCTGGTGGAACCAATGGTTCTGGAAAACACGCCACCATAAACCCGACCCTTGAATGAGCGACTGTCCGAAGCTACGTTGCAACACCGAATTGGTTTCTTCCACGCCATCGGTTTTATCGGTGGAGAATGTGCCAAAAGCCAAATGGGTGCGATAGTCATGCTCTTCCCACAGCATTTTGCCATGCAACCGAGCGCTGGCATAAAACGGAGAGATGCCCTGCCCGGCCTGACCGCCGCGGCGCTTGACGTAGTCGTTGAGTTGCACGATACAATCGACGTTGGGATCGGCCAAGACCTGGCTTAGCCCTTGCAAGCCACTGTTATAGAGTTTGGGCCGCCCGGTCGCCGACATGGCATAGCCGTAATAGGAAAACACCAGCTTCTTGCGATTACTGGCTTCCTTGACCGCTCGTGCCGACTCGGTGAGATGACGCACAGTAGAAGCGGTCAGGAATTCGCGGAAGTCGAACTCTTGCTGCGCCACGGTGGCAATGCGAAACGGAGACGCTTCAGTCGCGGCACGCAGTTCCGGTGCAGGAATGGAAGCTGTTCCCAAGGTGACCTGCGCATTATTCCAGGCTTTTTTCAAAGCGGCCTCATCACGATATTTGCCACGCAACCAGGCGCGGAAACTCTCGCCGGTCGGCGCAGAATAGCCCACCAATCCATCCAGCCCGCCGGGCCAATACCACTCTGCCGATTGCCCGCCGCCGCACAGGTATCCCAACACGTGTCCGGAATATTCGCTGGCCTCGACATGGGCTACGACATCGCGAATCATCTTGAGCGAAGCTTGTAACCACACTTCGGAACCCAGCGGCCCGGCCAGACGCATGGTTTTCACCTGCCCGCCGTGCAGGTATTTTTCGAGGTGTTCGGGATATTTCTTCTCGAACCACGGCGGCGGGTAAAGAGAAACGCCCGCTAAAATCTTTGCTTGCGGGTTGGCTTTAATGGCGTTGTGGAAAAACTCGTCGAACTTGGCCCAATCGTATTCGCCATCGCCAAGCCAAAAGCGCTGTGCCAGCGCATCGACACCCACCAGGTTCACCCCGGCGGCAGCAAAGTCGCGCACGCCGCCAGCCACTTCATTCATTTGATATTCAGCCGTGGCATAATCCATCGGTGCCGGATAGAAAGCTAACGGATATTCACTTTTACCATTGAGCTGCAACCCCAGGGGCTGACCGGGGCGGGAGGCCAGCGCTACGGTCATAGGCCGTCCCGATAGCGTATCGCTGGGCAATCGCTTTTCGTATTCAGCGGTGAGCTTCAACTTGCGCCGAAACAACGGATCGAACTCTGCACCCAGATACTCATAGCAAGGTGCCAACGCGGTGGTATGGGTTTTTCCGGCAGGAATGAGCGACTGAGCCGGATAGCGCAAACGATCTCCCGCATACTCCGCTTGCACTTGCTCTGTACTCAGCGCCTGGTCGTAGAGCCGCAAATCGTTGAGCAACATATTCGCGGTAGCATAAGGCTCAATCTTGTCACCTCGCTTGAGGAATTCTGCTCCGACATAAAAAGGTTCATCGTTATCGGCCAGCAGTTCGGGCTTCTCGCTCTGATACTGCGCCGTCAACTGTCCGTTCACATAAATGCGCACCGCGCCTTCGTTAAAGGTGCTGACCACGTGATACCAGGTGCCGCCGGTTTCCACCAGCGGCGAATCCTTCACCTGCCAGGCCGGATCACCATAAGTGATGCTGCCACCGAAATAGCCGTTGTAGTAAATGCCCTTCCAGAAGTTCTGGCGCGGCTGGTTCTTGTAGCTGAAAACGGGATAGCGCCAACCCACTGAAAACAAGAATTGAATTGGCTCGGGATGCACGCCTTTCATGAGAATCGGCGCGACATCGGGCGTGCTGGATTTGAGAATCCAGGCACTGGTGGTCACGGCTCGTGAAAGTTTGGGGACATTTTCGCCGGGAATGGAAATCCGCGCCCCTGAAGCAATGCGCAAAGCGCCCTGCTCCACCTGGAAATCGGCCGTCTCTGAAATGCATTTAATCTTGCCACTGCTATCGGTAATCACGCGCTTGCCTGCTGCGTTTTTGAAGTCGAAATGAAATACAGGCGAAGGTGTTTGAGCGTGAGCTTGCTCAAAGCACAGCAGTAACAATAATACAGCTACACAGTTAGATAGGAATCGATTCATAAATCTCAAAATGGATAATACAACTAACTTTTCATCGAGGAAGACAGAACGTACCAACCGTCATCGGTAGCGCCATCCCGGTTATAGTCGCGGAGCGCATCATATTTCAAAAATTTAGCATGGCCATCGGCGAAAATAATATTGCTGCCATCGAAATGCCACATACCGCGTTGCGCGCCGTAATTCGTAACAGTAACATCGCAGGAAACTGTATAAGCGGTATTCCAAATCGACGGTACGAATGTGGTACCAGTTGTAATGCGATTGGAAATTTCAGTGGCCATTACAGTTTCCGCCGGACGGGCCAATGCCGAGAGCTTCTTATCGTAAAGCGTGCCGCCATATTCATCGCCCATATAAGCGTTATTGTAGCCATAGGAACCTGAACCCAGCCCCGTAGTGCTGACAATGGTTGGGTTTTTATCGGAATAGGAATCCGGGCAGAGACTCACTTTCCTGGCACTGGGACAAACAAAAACCTGCGTACTTTTAATGTAAGGCATCAGTGCTACTTGCCAGCCATAGTAACTCGACGGGCGATAACGATAGCTAACCAGCGTTTCATCATAGTCCTGGGTGTATTGAGCCACCGCCAAGGCAATTTGTTTGGAATTGGACAGGCAGGCACTACGTCTGGCATTTTCTCTCGCTCGCGCAAAAACCGGAAAGAGAATCGCTGCGAGAATAGCTATGATCGAAATAACGACAAGCAACTCGATCAAAGTAAATCCCTCTCTCTTCACCTGCGCCGGCTTTTCCCTGATATCCCACCTGACTCTGTTCGTTAGTTTTCGATTCATGTGAATCCTCTTAGATACTCTTTTTAATCCAACTCATTCCTTTCCAAAACTTAAATTACGACCGAAGAAGGCCTCCCCGTCGTGCCTCCTTTTAAAACACGGGTTGGTAAGACAATCGTCGAAGGTTGCACGACCTCGCCCTTTACCTGTCGCAGCAACTGTTCCATAGCAGTTGCGCCAATCTCGCGGAGCGGCACTTCCACACTGGTGATTTGCGGTTGAAAATACCGGCCAAATTCAGTTCCATCAAAACCGGCTATGCTCACATCATCGGGAATCTTCCAACCGGCCTCATGAAAAGCCCGTATCGCTCCCAGCGCAGTGTCGTCGTTTTGCACAACCAGAGCGGTGCAGCCCGTTTCACACCAGTCTTCTGCCAGCCAACGGCGCATGACACTGTAGGAAGCCGAAGTATATTGAAGATCGGGACTCATCCTGCAGGCAATATTTCGCCCCCAATTCGCCTCAACCTCGATGCCTGCATCACGCATCGCCGCATGATATCCATCCAGGCGCACGCTGAGATAGGGGTCGTAAAGTGAAGCGATCCGCCGGTGGCCTAATGCAAAAAGATGTTGCACCAAATCATAGGCACCCTGATACTCGTTGCCAATCACACTCACAAAATCGCGTGCTTCCACCAGGGTGGTGACACAGGGCATACCCGGCGGCAACTGCCGCCAACCCTCATGTTTGACAAAACCGGTGTCGCAGTTGATAACTCCATCGACCTTCTCCCATTGAATCTTATTGTTTTCATTCAAAAGCAGAAGTTCAACATCGGCCTCGTTTGCGACCTGCTGAAAGCCATTCATGAGTTGCATCGAATAAGGATGCAAAGGCAAGAGCAACCCGCTAATACCGATGACGTTGCGCAACGGACGCTCTTCATGGGCCTTAACGAACGTTCCCCGCCCCTGCTCACGCACCACCAGATTCTCTTTTTCCAGTAATGCATAGGCGCGCTCGACCGTTGTAATGGTCACCCCGTGCTGCCGGCGCATTTCAACAAAAGTCGGAAGGCGGTCGCCGGGTCGAAACACTTTACGCGCGATTTGATCACGAAGTTGCTGCGCCAGCACCAGATATTTGGAATTTTGTGTTTGCGAGGATGTAGGCATGAGAATCTTCCGTAAAATGATTCGAAACACTCAAAAATTGTTCCGAAACAATTTTACAGCTCTATTATGCCCCACCTGCTCGGTTTTTAAACATTTTTTTCAGAGAAGGGATTTGGCTTTATGGTGCGAGGCTTTAACGCGCATTCCCCAGTCGTGCATCCAGCCACACCGCCAGGGCCAACACCAGGCCGCGCGCGATGTATTTCACTTCGGGTGAAACTGCCATCAGTGTCATGCCGTTCATCAGGCTGGCCATGATTAGAGCGCCGAAAAGCACTCCCGCTACTGTGCCGCGTCCACCTTTGAGGCTGGCCCCGCCAATAACACAGGCGGCGATGGCATCGAGTTCGAGAAGTTGCCCGGTTGTCGTCGTGGAAGCTCCGGCATAGGCAGTCTGCAAAAAGCCGCCCAGTGCGACA
>DAITOV010000212.1:0-8617 GCA_036833945.1 Abditibacteriia bacterium | reverse complement strand
AATTATTTGCGAGTGTGGGATTTACCGGAGGGCAAGCTGCGCTTCAGGGCGCGTAACCCGGGCCGAAACCCCAACCAGCTCTCCCTCTCTCCCACAGGAAATTTCCTGGCATTTGTCGGGCAGAGCCGTAAGAACACGGTGAAAATTTGGGATCTGGATCAGCAGCGTGATCTTGCGCAACGCCGTACCTACGAAATGGCCGATGCCCAGGGACGAGCGGCGTTTGCCGATGAAGATGCGCCTGCCATTAATGTTGTAGCGTTCGGCAGTGGTCCGGGCGAGCGCTTGCTTGCCGGTGATGTTCGCGGTCGTCTTTTGGTGTGGGGCGAAGACTGGCAGGGCAAGGATGCCGTCACATTGCCCACGGCCATTCTTGAAGATGAAGATGCTGCGGCAGTAACGACGCTTCGATTGGCACCGCAGGCGCTTTTCTCCAACCTCGCCCTCTCCGGACACGCCGATGGAACGGTGCGATTGTGGGATCTCCAAAATAAGAAACTATTGGTAACATTGTTGGCCATTCCCAAGCCCAAGGCGCCCCAACCACGAGTTCTAAATCTGGAAGCTCCCGAAGGTCCGGCAGTAATGGTGGAAGATTTCGACTGGCTGAACTGGACGACAGACGGCCTTTACTCGGCTTCTGCCGGTGGGCAAGCGTTGCTGCGCTGGCGTGAAGGGGAAGCCGTTATCGCTGCGCCGCAAAGTGCGACGGCGCAACAGCGCGAGGATATTTTGCCCCGGGCTTTACAAAGCTTGCGAGCTAACGATCCTCTTCTGGCAAGGTAGACGGACATTAATGCTGCCTGTCCAGAAATTTAGCCACAGATTTTTTTAGATCTTAGGAGGGGTTCGATAGAATGAGGGGCCTTAGTTCTCCATTCTGAAATCCAAGTTCTGCCGTTCCTATCTGTGTTTATCTGTGGTTAATTTAATAATAAAAAGAGAAGCCTTCCTGATATTGTTTAAACGCAGCCTTATACAATTACGAATATGAATCCTAAAGACCAGGAAATTGATGTCCTCATCCGTGCTCGTTATCCGATGATTTATATCGTTTCGCCCGAGGAAAACCGGGTGGAAGATGCCATCAAGCGTATTGTCGATGGCAAGAAACAGGTATTAGTATGGGCGGCGACCCAGCCGTTTGGTGCTACCGACCCTTCCGGGCGTTTGCTGGGCGGGGCCGCTCCGGTAACCTTGGACGGATACCAGTGCGCGCTCGATGCCCTCGATCATATCGAACGGCGTATTCGGGAAGATGTGCGTGCCGTGTTTATTTTACGCGACTTCGATCCCTACCTCGATAATCCTGTGGTGGTGCGTAAACTGCGTGATCTGGCGTTTGCGCTCAAACGTTCCTACTCAACACTCGTTTTCCTCTCGCCCGTGTTGGCGATTCCCACGCATATCGAGAAAGAAATCATCGTTATCGACTACGATCTCCCCAATTTCGAGGAGGTCAATATCATCCTGGAAGAACTCATTACGCGAGTCAGCAATACGCCCCAGGTTACCGTGGAATTGAGCGAATCCCAGCGCGAAAGCCTGGTGAAAGCCGCTCTGGGTCTCACTGCCGATGAAGCCGCCAATGTCTTTGCCAAAGGTTTGGTGCTTAATTCACGGCTTGATGAGTTCGATATTCAGGTGGTTTTGAACGAGAAAAAGCAGATTATTCGTAAAACCGGCATGCTGGAATTTTATGAAGCCAGCGACAATCTCAACGGCGTTGGCGGGCTGGATCACCTCAAAGACTGGCTGCAAAAACGCGGCGGGGCCTTCTCGGAAAAAGCCCGTGAGTTCGGTTTGCCGTGGCCGCGTGGCGTGCTGCTACTGGGAGTGCCGGGGTGTGGAAAATCGTTGACGGCCAAAGCCATCGGTGCCGCCTGGAACCTGCCCTTGTTACGCTTCGATGTCGGCTCGATTTTCGGAAAATACGTTGGAGAAAGCGAAGCCAACCTGCGCCGGGTCTTGAAAGCCGCCGAAGCGGTCGCGCCCTGCGTGCTGTGGGTCGATGAGTTGGAAAAAGCTCTGTCGTCGGGCCGTGGCGAAGACGGTGGCACCACTTTGCGTATATTAGGCGCTTTTCTCAGTTGGTTGCAGGATAAGAACTCGCCGGTTTTCGTGGTTGCGACCGCCAACAAGGTGGAGAGCTTGCCCCCGGAAATATTGCGCAAAGGCCGTTTGGATGAAATTTTCTTTGTCGATCTGCCACGGGAAGAAGAACGCGCTGCTATTTTCGGCATTCATTTGCAAAAGCACAATCGCCAGTCCGATCGCTACGACCTGAAGAGCCTGGCCCATAGTAGTGCGGGATATTCGGGTGCAGAGATCGAACAGGCGGTGGTTGCCGCACTCTATGATGCCTATGACGAAAAGCGCGATCTTTCTACCGAAGATGTTTTGCAAAGCCTGAAGACAATGGTGCCGCTATCGGTGACAATGGAAGAAGAGGTGGCGGCTTTGCGCGAATGGGCCAGGACCCGTGCCCGCCCTGCTTCGGCTTAAATTGTCCTTAATCCTTCTTTAATAAGCTCATCATCGTGCCATGTTTGAATTAATCGCTATAACAGGTGTATGCGGCGCGGTCGTTATGCTGTTTTTGTGGCAGCGGGAAAAGCGTCGGGGTGAGGAGCGCGAGTTGGCTGTACTGGCGGATAAAGAAAGGATTATTGTCAACTTGGAATCAGAGTTGCGAGGACAAGAACGCGCCCGGCGTGAGATGGAGGAAGTCTTCGCCTCGCTGCAGGATGCCGTTCTTCAGGTAGATGGCGATGCGCGGGTGCGCTTCGTGAACGCAGCGGCGTTGCATCTCTTTGACGTGCGCGTAGAAGATGTGCTGGGCGCTCAACTGCTGGAAGCTTTTCCTTCGTTTGGACTCGAAGCAGCGGTGCGCGCTGCGCTCGAAGAAGATAAAAGCAGCACGCAGGAGCTTACTCTCCACGCTCCGCGTTTGCGCCAGGTGCTGCTGCGCGTATCGCCTCTACGCCGTTCGCCCTCTCGTCCGTTGGCTCATTCGACGGGAGCGGTGGTCATTCTGCAAGACCTCACCGAATTACGTCGCCTCGAACGCATGCGTCGCGATTTCGTGGCGAATGCTTCCCACGAACTGCGCACACCGATTGCCAATATCCGTGCGATGACCGAAACACTGATAGATGCGCGCGGCGATGAGGTGCTGGCCTTGCGTTTCTACCCGCAGATGATCTCCGAAGCCGAGCGCCTCTCGCGCCTGGTCAGCGACCTGCTCGACCTGGCCCGCCTCGAATCGCAATCGGAAGATGAAAATGCCACACCAGCACAGCGCCTGGATATGGTGCCGCTGGTGTACGACGTGGTGCAACGGCTGAAATATAAGGCCTACGAACGTCATATCGAGGTTGTGTGCCGGTTTGCGCCCGATTGTAGCCACGATGTATTCGTGCTGGGCGAAGCGGCTTCGCTGGAGCAAGTCGTCTTTAATCTGCTCGATAACGCGCTGATGTACACACCCGTCGATGGCAATATCACACTCTCCTTGCACCGCGAAGAAGGTAATGCCCAGGCTCAGGCTGGACGGGTTATTCTTCAGGTGAGCGATACCGGCATCGGCATTCCAGCCGGTGAATTGCCACGTATTTTTGAGCGCTTCTATCGTGTCGATAAAGCCCGTGCCCGCGCCCAGGGCGGCACTGGATTAGGGCTGGCGATTGTCAAGCATATCGTCGAAAACCAGGGCGGGCACGTTTCGGTGGAAAGCGAAGAAGGTAAGGGCACTGTGTTCTCCGTTTCCCTCCCGGCGGCTTGAACAAGCGGAGGGGGCACGCAAAAAGCGCGCATATTAGAATCGTGTTCCTTTACCGGTAAACCATTTAAATCCATTTTAAATCCCATGAAAATATAGGTTTAAAGCGAAACTATGTTTCTAAAGGGCTGTCAATGGACTGCGAAGGGGCGATATTTGTACTGCAGGCGAATATCAAATTAACCTCTGACACAGGAGTGATGTATGCGTACGAAGAAACTATTAGTTGTAGTTGCGAGTTTGGCTATGGGCCTGATGGTTTATGGCGGACAGGCAATGGCCGATAACGACACGGAAGGCGATAAGCCGGAAACCCCGCCGACCACCACACCGGCCCCTGAGCCAGCACCTGAACCGGCACCAGCACCAGCACCCGAACCGGCACCAGTTCCTGCACCGGCTGAATAATATGGATCTTTTGGTGTCTTTCAGGCCACCCCACACTTGATGTGGGGTGGCCTGTTCCATTGAGATTGGCATTTTAGTCACGAGAATTCGTTTTAGATGTGTTGGAAGTGAAATACTTAACTCGTGAATAAAATTGCCATTATCGGACCCGGTGCCGTGGGCGGCTATTATGGAGCAATGCTCGCCCGCGCCGGAAATAACGTTCATTTCCTGCTGCGTTCCGATTATAACCACGTTGCCCAGCACGGTTTTCAAGTGTTTTCGCCGTTGGGCGACTTTCAATTACAGCCCGTCAATGCTCACCGCACTCCCGAGAGCATCGGTCAGTGTGACTTGGTGATAGTGGCCGCCAAAGCCACTGCCAACGAAGCGATACCCGCCCTGGTCGCTCCCCTGTTGCACGAAACCACAGCCATCCTCACTCTGCAAAACGGCCTGGGCAACGAAGAGTTCCTGGCCGGGTATTTTGGAGCCGAGCGTATTCTGGGTGGTAAATGCTTTGTGTGTCTCAATCGCATCGCACCGGGCACAATCCGCCATATCGGGCATGGGATTATTTCAATCGGCGAATTTGGCCGTCCGGCACAGGAGCGCACACATGAACTGGCAAATCGCTTGCGAGCCAGTGGAGTTTCGTGTCAGTTGAGCGACGATATTGCTGAAGTGCTATGGCGCAAACTGGTGTGGAATATTCCGTTTAACGGCCTGGCCATTGCGGCCGGGCAAGATCGAAAAGGCATCGATGTTGGCCAAATTCTGGCCGACCCTGCCTTGCTGGAACGAACCAGGGCACTCATGGGCGAAGTCATTGCTACTGCGCGGGCTAGTGGCGTTTCAATCGAAGAAGAGTATGCAGCGTTCCAGATCGAACGCACCTATCCTATGGGCGATTACAAGCCTTCCAGCCTACTCGATTGGCAAAATGGCTTTGAGGTGGAAGTGGAGCCGATCTGGGGACGACCTCTGCAGCGCGCCCGTCAATTAAGTATTCCTACTCCCGAACTGGAAAAACTCCATCGGGAACTTCTTCACGCAACTAAAAAGTAAAAAAATAAGCTTTGGAAAATTTAACAAAATAGTTTCTTGACAGAAAACAGAGGGAAGATTATAATTTTTACATCAAATCCCATGCTGCAAGTGGGAATTAAAAGCGAACACCTTAAAATGAAGTTGCAATTCTCTGTAACGAATTCGGTCCCGTTTTCCACGGCATGCTGCACTGCAGACATGGCGGCTTGCTGTTGTTGTCGCAAGCCGGCGCTGTGGAGGGGCGAGTCGCCTCAGTGGATTGGGAGTTCGTTGCACGAATAATTTCTCTTTTTCCATTTGTTAAGCATCCACACGCGCCGGCGCTTTTTGCCCCGGCGCGTTTTTTCGTTTGTGCTGCCGAAAAGTAGCCCGTAATGAGTTCCCAAGATTTTAAGAATAGTTAATAGTTACTAATTGTAAAAAGGATTAAAGAAATGAAGTCTCGATTTAATGTCGGTAAGTTTTCTCAAATTGCAGCTCTTGTAGCTGTAGGCGTAGCCGGCATCACCGCAGCCGCTCCGGTGCTGGCGCAGAAGTCGGTGACGTTGTTGAACGTATCGTATGACCCCACCCGCGAGCTTTACAAGGAATATAACGCTGCTTTTGCGCAGTATTGGAAAAAGAAAACCGGCCAGAATGTGACCATTAAGCAGTCGCACGGTGGTTCGGGCAAGCAGGCACGCTCGGTCATCGACGGCCTGGAAGCCGACGTGGTGACGCTGGCACTGGCCTACGATGTCAACGAAGTGGCCCAGAAGAAATTGATTGCTTCCAACTGGTATAGCCGCTTGCCGCAGAACTCGGCCCCCTATACCTCCACCATCGTCTTCCTGGTGCGCAAGGGCAACCCCAAGAAAATCAAAGACTGGAAAGACCTGGCCCGTCCCGGCGTTTCGGTCATCACTCCCAATCCCAAAACTTCGGGCGGCGCGCGCTGGAACTACCTGGCCGCCTGGGGCTATGCCCTGAAGCAGCCAGGCGGCAACGCTGCCAAAGCCAAGCAGTTCGTTTCTCGCATCTACAAAAACGTGCCGGTGCTCGATTCGGGCGCTCGTGGTTCCACCACCACCTTCGTGGAGCGTGGTATCGGCGACGTCTATATCTCCTGGGAAAACGAGGCCTTTTTGGCCACCCGTGAATTGGGCAAGGGCAAGTTCGATATCGTGGTGCCTTCGCTGAGCATCCTGGCCGAGCCTTCGGTTGCAGTGGTGGATAAGAACGTGGCACGTCACGGCACCGCCAAAGTCGCCACTGAATATCTGAAGTATTGGTACACACCCCAGGGCCAGGAAATCGCGGCGCGCAACTACTATCGCCCGCGTTCGGCAGCTGCTCTTAAAAAGTATTCCAAGACATTCACGAAAGTGAAGTTGTTTACGATCAATGATGTTTTCGGTGGCTGGCAGAAGGCCCAGAAGACACATTTCTCGGATGGCGGCGTGTTCGATCAAATCTACAAGCCGTAATCCCTCAGATTGGTTGGGGCGTGTGAGGGCACGCCCCAACCAACCCAATTTTTCAAAGGAAATGGAAACAATGCAAAATCAAGTCAAACAGCAATGGAAACTGCGCAATGCAGTCAAGTCCGCATGGTTATTAGCGGCAGGAACTCTGGTCATTGGCCTGGCCGGATGCGGTGGGGGCGGAAGCCAACCTGCCGAAGGTGGAGCAGAAAATGCCACCGCAATTCAAGGCGAACCCAAAAAACCGGTGACGCTTCTCAACGTTTCTTACGACCCCACTCGCGAACTCTATGTCGAGTTCAACAAGAAATTCGCCGAAGACTGGAAAGCCAAACACAATCAGGAAGTCACCATCAAACAGTCGCACGGCGGTGCCGGTAAGCAGGCCCGCGCTGTAATCGATGGCCTCGAAGCCGACGTGGTGACACTGGCTCTGGCCTACGATATCGATGAAATTTCCGCCAAAACCGGTTTGTTCCCCAAAGATTGGGCCACCCGCTTGCCCGAGAACAGCGCCCCTTACACCTCGACCATCGTCTTTTTGGTGCGCAAGGGCAATCCCAAGAAAATCAAGGACTGGAATGATCTGGTGAAGCCGGGCGTTTCGGTCATCACCCCCAACCCCAAGACTTCGGGCGGCGCTCGCTGGAACTATCTGGCCGCCTGGGGCTATGCCCTGCGCCAGCCGGGTGGCAACGATGCCAAGGCCCGTCAGTTCGTGACACAGCTCTTTAAGAACGTGCCGGTGCTCGATTCGGGCGCTCGCGGCTCAACCACTACCTTCGTGGAACGTGGTATTGGTGATGTGTTTATCTCCTGGGAAAACGAAGCTTTCCTGGCCATTAACGAACTGGGTAAAGATAAGTTTGAGCTAGTGGTGCCGTCACTCAGCATCCTGGCCGAGCCGCCGGTCACCGTGGTCGATAAGAACGCCGAGAAGCACGGTGCCAAGGAAGTGGCTGAAGGCTACTTGCAATATCTTTACTCGCCCGAAGGCCAGGAAATTGCGGCCAAGCACTACTATCGTCCTCGCGATAAAGATGTCGCTGCCAAGCATGCCGCCCAGTTCCCGAAAGTAAATCTATTCACCATCGACGAAGTTTTCGGTGGTTGGCAAAAAGCCCAGAAGACGCACTTTAACGACGGCGGCCTCTTCGATCAAATCTACAAGCCCAAGTCGTGAATTGATTGATTGGCGTTGGTGCAGGGAAGAGGCAGAGAGTTTGCGACAGTGAATTCAGAGTTGGGATAGCGATGTGTTTATGCGCGCAATCTCTCTTCTCCTTCCCCGCATTGGCGTCGTTCAAGAAATAAAGTGCCATGAAAAGGAAAAAATCACGCGGCGTCCTGCCGGGCTTTGGCCTGTCGATGGGATTTACCGTGTTCTACCTGAGCCTGATTGTGCTCATACCGCTGGCGACCGTCTTCTGGAAAAGTGGCACCTTGGGCTGGGAGCATTTCTGGGCAGCAATTTCCGACCCGCGTGCCGTAGCCTCTTACAAACTCACTTTCGGTGCGTCCCTGGTGGCTTCACTGGTCAATGCCGTTTTTGGCTTGTTAGTCGCCTGGGTGCTGGTTCGCTACACCTTCCCCGGCCGGGGACTTGTCGATGCACTCATCGATTTGCCGTTTGCCTTACCCACCGCTGTAGGAGGTATCGCTCTCACTACAGCCTATGCAACCAACGGTTGGCTGGGCGCTCCGCTGGAAAAACTGGGTATTAAAGTGGCCTATACGCCGTTGGGCATTACCGTGGCTTTGATCTTCATCGGCTTACCCTTCGTGGTGCGCACCGTGCAGCCGGTATTGCAGGAGTTGGAAGTAGCGGTGGAGGAAGCGGCGCACACTCTGGGAGCGAGCCGGGGGCAGACTTTCCGGCGTGTGATCGTTCCTCATGTTTTGCCTGCACTCTTAACCGGTTTTGCCCTGGCTTTTG
>DAITOV010000211.1:0-8639 GCA_036833945.1 Abditibacteriia bacterium | reverse complement strand
ATTCTGTCTACTGTCTACCTGCCGGAGAGGAAGATAATTTCTGGGATTGGTATAAAGTATATTCCGTGATACCGGAGATGCCCTCGTTGTTGGAGATAGTCGAGCAGAAACTCATTCCCTGGATGGCGCAGGATATGGAGAAACGCTTGATCGTGGCTCCTCCACGGCTGGCAGATGCCGTGCCTGAGGAAGGCTTGACGTTTACGGCTCGAAAGCTCAAGGGTAAACGTGTGCCGAGGCGAGGTTTTTCCTATAGTGGTATCAAGGCGAGGTGGGCCGAAGACCATTTGCTAGAGACCTATAATCCCCTGTTCTTTTTTGTGCTGGATGGGGAAATCGATTATTGCTGTAGCGACTATGTTCTCCATGCCCCCGAAGGCAGTGCGATTCTGGTTCCTGCCGGTATCCCGCGTGCCGATGGCTATGAAGATTTGCTGGAGTTAGTGGGCGATAATCCCAAGCGATTCTGCAATTGTATGCTGTTTCACGAACGTTCCGGCAATCTGGAAATATGGTTGAATCACGATCGGGGAAATAAGCATTACCGTTCGTTGCGTAGCGCTCAGGCATTCATCAGCAATTTTCAATTATCGCGTATGTTGACGACCGCGCAGGATGAACTGCTGGCGGGCGAGGAGAACTCTCTTCCCATCGCCGTGCGTCATCTGGAAATATTCCTCTACATGCTGCAGCGCGATTTACGCAATAAAAAAGGGTTTTATCCGGGCCGCCTGGATAACATGGAAAGCCAGGCCATACAAAACTACGATCCCATTGCGTGGGCGCAGCAATATATTCGCGAACATTTGGCCGAGCAGCTTACAATTGAATTAGTGGCACAGGAGGTGCGGCTCTCTCGCACCCAGTTCGTGAAACGCTTTCGTTTGGAGACAGGGGAGACTTTTAATGGCTATGTGACGCGCTGCCGTCTTGAACAGGCCAAGCATATGCTTGAAGACACGACTCTGACAATACGCTTTATTTCCGAAAACCTGGGCTATAACTCGGATGTGCATTTTTATCGGCTGTTTCTTAAACACGAAGGGTTTACTCCATCGGCTTATCTTGCTCAATTTCAAAATAGTGGCCGATAAACATAGGAAGCGACCGATATGTAAGTTTGGAAAAATAGATTGGGTGGCATAATACAAATGAGTCGTTATTTTTCCATCGAACCCTTTGGGGGGAGTATTATGCAGAACTGCTACACTAAAATGAACCGCCAGGCATTTACCTTGATAGAGCTGTTGGTCGTTATTGCTATTATAGCTATTCTGGCTTCTATTCTTTTTCCGGTGTTTGCGCGTGCCCGCGAAAATGCTCGCCGCACCAGTTGTTTGAGTAACCTCAAACAGGTTGGCCTGGCTTTCATGCAATATACGCAGGATTATGACGAGCGCTATCCGTTGCCGGTTTGGCAAACCAATTTTCCAAACGATGTGAATACACTGGTAGCCCAAAGTCCACGTGTTCCCGGCACCCCGGCCGATGCGTTCAGTAGCACTGCGAACTACAGTTGGAAAGATTTTGTGTATCCCTATGTCAAGAATCTGCAAGTTTTCATTTGCCCTTCGTGGGTGAACCCTTATCCGACCTCCACCGCGTGGAGCAAAGCGGCCAGCTATGGTTACAATCAGTTGGTTGGCGGTTGGAAATCGGGGACTGGAAAGGCTGAATCTTTTGAGCCGCGCAAACTTTCGGATGTACTGCGCCCGGCGGAAATCGTCATGGTGCTGGATTTTCCCTATGTCGGCGATACCAACCCTTCTGCCTATTGCAGCACCGGTTCCAGCGGGTTTCTCAATCCTACCAGCACTTACCACGAAATCATGTGGCCGCACTTTAAAGGTGGCACTGTGATGTTCACCGATGGGCATGTGAAATGGTATCAGCGTGGTTCAGCTTCTGTTTGCCGTGTTGCTTCTTCTGCCGCCGGGAACCAGCGTTCCTGGGACCCCTTACTTCCTTAAAGTCGTAAATGATTTTCGTTATTAAATGTTCTTATGCAGCCCAAGTTTTTCCTTCCGTTACTAGCCGTTGGCGTAGTAACCCTCAATACCAACAGCTCGATTGCCCAGGCCCAAACCGATCCCCGCAATAATTGGTGCCTTACACCCTTAGGCCCTGATGTCGCCCTGCCGGAGTGGAAACCGGCCCCGGTGCGCCAGCCGCTTAAAGCACAGCTGCAAACCCATGCTGCCCAGGGCGTGCCCTTAGCTTTTGCTCAAGGCGGTCAGCCCCAAGCGGTGATTGCCCTGCCGCAAACCCCTTCCAGCGCTGCCACAGAAGCGGCGGAATTACTACAACGTGTCTTCAAAGCAGTGTCCGGTGCAACGTTGCCCATCGTGCCCGAAAACCAGGTGCAAACCAAAGGCGCTGCCGGGTTTGAAGTGGGTGGTCAAAGTTACAACTCCCTGATTGCCATAGGTACAACGGACCTGGCTCAAAAAGCCGGAGTCAATGCCGAAGGTTTGGCGCTTGATGGCTACCGTTTGCAGACGCAGGGCAATGTGCTCTTTCTGGTGGGGCAAGACCGTGCGCCGCGTTTAGGCAAAGACGGGCAGCCGCTGCGCATTAGCAATAATGGCACTTTAGGCTATGTCCATGCCAACGGCACCCGCAACGGGGCTTACGGCTTGCTCGAACGCCATTTTGGCTGCCGTTGGTTGTGGCCAGCGGAAGCGGGTGGGGAAGTGTTGCCCGCGCGCAGTGAACTGACCTTGCAGCCATTGCATGAAACCAACCAGCCCGCCATGGCCCAGCGCCTGATTCGCAATTATTACCCTGAAAACCGCGTCAATGCCTATGGCAGAAGGCAGCAGCAGGGAGCTTTGCCGATGCTGGGGCGCAGTTATACCAGCCTGCTCAATAAGGCTAAAAACTCGGCTGATTGGTTCAAGGCGCAGCGGTTGGGGCAGTCGATGGAAATGAACTTGGGCCATGCCTTTAGCGGCTACTGGAAACAATACGGCCAAACCCACCCCGAATGGTTCGCGCTGCAGGCCGATGGCACACGCAACCAGGCACGTTTAGCCACTACCTCCGGCTATGAGCGCTTGGATAAAACTAATCCTGAGCTGATTAACTTCATTGCGCTGGAAATCATCGCGAAGTTCGATGCCGATCCCGATTTGAAAACGGCTTCGGTGTGTCCCAACGACGGTTCTTACCCCAGCTTCTGCCTGTGCGAAGTCTGCCGCCGCCTCGACCCGCCCCAGGGCGATAAGATCGGTTTTTCTATCATCGGCCAGGATGGCAAAGCCCAGCGCATCAGCTATCCTTCGCTCTCCGACCGTCATGTGACATTCTACAGCCGTGTCGCCGAAATCGTGGGCCAGAAGCATCCCGACCGTTTGCTGGGTGCCTATGCCTACAGCGTTTATAACACCCCGCCGCTTTATGCCAAGCTGGCTCCCAATGTGTTCATTTCCTATGTGGGCCTGAGCTATGTCAATGATATGCAGCGCGAGCGCGACCGGAAAAGCTGGGAATCGTGGGCCAACACCGCCGGGAAAATGCAACTGCGCCCCAATTCGCTGCTGGGTGCCAACGGCATCCCCGCTATTTTTACCCACAAGTTGGGCGAAGATATCAAGCGCACCTATGAAACCGGCATGATTGGCATGGACTTCGATTCGCTCACCCACAACTGGGCAGGGCGCGGCTTGAATTACTATGTTCTCGCTAAGCTGGCGTGGGACCCGTCGCTGGATGTCGATGCGTTGGTGAAAGACTATTGCGACAGCGGCTTTGGCCCGGCTTCACCGGCTATCCAGCAGTATTTCGCAGCGATGGAAACCCTCACCAGCGATTTGGCCCGCGCCACGGGGGCAGCGTCGCGCTCGGAAGATGGCATTGATGCTATTTCACTACGCGGTTTACTGGGGATTGTGGCAAAAACCTACACCCCTGAAAAACTGGCCGAGCTTCAAGCCTTACTTGATACCGCCAAAACCCAGGCAGGTAATGATGCCGCCGTGCAAAAACGGATTGTGTTTTTAGAACAGGCGTTGCGCTACGCCGAGGTAGAAACCGCTGCTTTGCGTGCCGTCTTCGCTCCGGCTGCGCCTGATAAAAAACAGCGGGTGCAGGAAGCGTTAAAGAATCGCCTGGCAGTGTTTCAGGATATTTACGACAACCATTTCTACTCGCAGGGTTTGTTTGAGACGCTGCACCGCCATGCTTCACTGTGGCGTGAGTTTGGTTTAGATGGGGCGGGGAATGAGTTGCCCAAGACGCCGTAAGCCGATGTCTTGTAGGACGACAGGACTCCCCCACCCAGCCTCCCCCTGAGGGAGAGGAGCTACGTTTCAATATGCACCGGCGTAACTCCCCGCCCTCAGGGAGGGGTTGGGGGAGGGAGTTCAGGCATTGAAACAACACCTGCCACTGCATTAAACGACCTCAAAAGGTGGGAAGAAACCCTAACGTTTCTTCCCACCTTTCCCCTTATTGTAAAACTTCCTCGGTTTCCCACCCAAATTCCCCCGCTTAGGCCCGGCAGGCTTATGGCGGGGTTTATTTTCCTGGGATTTTCTGCCTTTTCCCGAAGGTGCTCCATGCGTCGCGCCTTCATCGGCCACCCAGCGGCCTTCCAGCTTGTCTTGCAATTCCTCTAACGTCGCTGCCACTACCGCGCCGCGTGAACCGCGCGAGACGACCAACCGCATTGGCCGGTCGAGTTCGGGCAGTTCGTCTTCTTGCAGTGTGCGGGCCAGCTTTTCGGGCAGGCGCAAACGGGCCACGCCCAGCGGTACTCCGCTTTCGTTTTCTATATCGTATTCGAGGGGAATCTCCTGCTCACGCACCGTCACATGAGCGGGAAGTGCAAGCAGGTCTTTTTGCTGCTGGGGAGTAACAAAATCATCGACATTCACCTTTAGCCGCGCACTACGAAAGGTGTTGAGAGAATCGACGCCTTGCTCATCTAACTGCTTGCGATAGTGCTCGGTCAGTTCTGCGACGCCCAACGCCGGGGTTTGTCCGGCCGAACGGCGGTAGAACTCGCGCACTTGCTCCACTGCGTCCCGGTTGAGTTGCACGGCGCGGTGTTGGGCTTCGCCCACAGCCACGGCTTTGGCCAGGGCCTGGCGCGCTTCGCTTATCGAATCTTTCGGGAAGTCTTTAATGCTTTCACTTTTACGATCGAGGGTGAAACCAAAATACTGCGAAGTGCGCGTGCGAGTGAGTGGCGCGTGTGGCTGCCAGGGGTTGTAGGAATATTGCGCGCCGCTGCGTTTGGCATAGCGGCGGATTTGTGAATGTGGAATCTCGGTGCCTTCAATGGTGGCGCGCGAGATGCCGTTGCGGTCGGCGAAGTAGCGCAGTTCTCCCGCAACCGGTGCATTGCTGTTGCACAGGCTGCTTTTCGAAACGTAGGCGGTGCGGCCATCGGCAGTTTGTTCGCCAATCACCAGGTCGAACGGCATGAAGCGCGCCAGCAGATCGGTGAACTTTTCGAGCAGTTCGTCATCGGCCAGCGGCATCTTTTTAGGCAGGGGCAGTTCCACGCTGCGAAAAACACAGGCCATTGCCAGTGCGGCGTCTTCAATCGACTTCACCAGCACACCGCGTTCCTTGGCCCAGGCCGCCAGTTTTTCGGGGTCGAAGAGGTGGCGCGGTAAACCATAGACCTCGCCTTGCCCGCCGGTGTAGCGGTAGGCTTCGGCATACAGGTTGTAGGAAGTCAAGTGGTCGCTGCCCGGCACCATCAGCCCGCGCAGGTCGCGTTCTTCGCGCGTCATGCGGTGCAGGCTTTCAATCGAACTCATCACGGCCAGGGCCGGAAGCAGTTCGCGGTCGGCGTTGACGATGAGTTCGGCCCAGGGACGGTTGACCGGCAGGGCTTCTACTTTTTTGCCGTAGGTGGTGAGGCGGCCCTGTTCATTAATGATGCCGCGCTGCTGCAGACCGGTAAAAGCACGCCTGTAGGCGGCAGTATCGAGGGGCACCGGCAGTTCGAGTTCGTCGGCGCGCACGTTGAGGTCGGCGCAGGTGAGGGCAACCCGTTCGCTATCGCCCGCCAACTGGAATTCCGGCGCGGTGGGACGCAGGCTTTCAAAGCGAATATCGCGTTCGGAGAGGATAAATACCCGCCCGCCTTTCACGCGGCCATGCACGCGCCCGGCCATTTGCAAAATTTCGTTGTTGCCCAGCGACGCGCGGGTGAGCACGTTGCGCCCGCCTTCGATTTTGTTGGTGAAACGCATATCGTGAATCACCACGGTATCGAGGCCGCGCACGTTGAGCGCGCTTTGTCCGGCAGCGGTCATGCTCAGCAAGTAGGGCTTGGGCGCGCCGTCATCTTCCAGAAAGGGACGAATGGCAGTTACCGGCTCGCCGCCGTGATAGAAGGCGGCGTTTAGTTGAGGTGCGCGCTGCTTCACTTTAACGGCAACCTCTTCCACCCCGGCACGCGTGGCCAGGAATACCCCCACTCCGCGCTTTTGATTGGTAATGTGGCGCAGAAAACGGCTGTTGAAGAACTCAAGTGGCTGGTCGCGCAGCACTTCGACTTGGGCCGCTTTATCGGGATCGAAGGAGAACACCTGCAGCACGTCGCTGGAATTGAGGTAGCGGCGGTAGAAGCTGGGATCGACGGTGGCTGAAAGCCACACGAAGCGGCAACCCACGCGTTTGCCCAGCGCCAGGCAGAGTTCCAACTCGGCCGAGGTCTGGTGGATTTCATCGACCACCAGCGTGTCGCGCGAGAGAATATCGCCGTCCTGAAACCAGCGCCGCGCAATGCCGGTTGTCACTACGATGACGTTGAGATTGGGCAGTTCCGGCGTCGCTTCGCGCTCACGATTCACCACGCCGATGTTGAGTGGCGCTTTGAGAATCTCTTCGGCGATGGGGCGGATCGCCAGGGTCTTTCCGGTGCCGGTTCCGGCGATGATGCCGAAACCTTTGCCACTGCGCGCCAGTTCGCGCACGCGTTCACCGTAGTTTTTTTCCAAGTAGGTTTCGAGATGGAGCGTAAGCCCGATTTCGATGGTTTCGCAGGCCGCGCGAGTGGGGGCGATGATGATGACACGGCCGGTTGGCGGTTCGTTTTGGACGAATGCCTCGTGGTCGGGAGGAAGGTAGCGATCCTGGACGTGAGTGAGCATGAGCAGAAATTTCTTTTATGCGCGACAATATTAAGGATAGCGTGTCTGTTAACAAGCATGGCATGTGCCGTGCCAAGCAGTGAAACTTCCTCTTCCATTATGAGCACTTCCGATCTCTTGCCGCATTTAAGAATGATGCTGTTGATTCGTCGCTTTGAAGAGCGCTTAGATGAGCTGTTTTCCAGCGGCGTCATCAAAGGCACCTCGCATCTTTATGCCGGGCAAGAAGCGGTGGCGGTCGGCATCTGCGCCGAGTTGGGTATTCATGACTACGTTACCTCGACCCACCGTGGTCACGGCCATTTTCTGGCTAAAGGCGGCGGGGCCAAAGAACTCATGGCCGAACTCTTCGGCAAAGCCACCGGCCCCAGCAAAGGCCGGGGCGGCAGCCAGCACGTGGCCGATTACAGCGTGGGTTTCTTGGGCAGCAACGGCATCACAGCGGGCGGCTTGCCCATCGCCACCGGTGCGGCGTTGGCGTTGCAGATGCAAAAGAAGAACAACGTGGTAGTTTCGTTCTTCGGTGAGGGCGGGGCTAACCAGGGCACGTTTCACGAATCGATCAATATGGCGGCCAACTGGCGCTTGCCGATTCTCTTCGTGTGTGAAAACAACCTCTACGCCATGAGCACGCACTATAACGAAACCTTCGCCTCGCCCACCATCGCCGCGCGTGCGGCCGGTTACGGTATTGAAGGCGCTTTGGTCGATGGCACCGACTTTTTTGCGGTGCGCGAAGCCACGAAAACTGCAATGTCGCGTGCCAAGGCCGGAGACGGCCCCACGCTGTTGGAGATGCAGACTTACCGCTACTACGGCCACAGCAAAAGCGATAAACGAGAATATCGCACCAAAGAGGAAGAAGACGACTGGCGTTCGCGCGATTGCATCGAAAAGCTGCGCGATGCCATGCAATTAGATGCCGCTGCTTATTCTGCTCTCCAGGCGGAAGTCGCCGAAGAAGTAGAAGCCGCCGTCGAATTCGCCCAAACCTCCCCCGAACCGGAAGTGGAAGAGTGGGAAGACGTGTTGTTTGCTTGAAGTGCTGAGTCGCGGGCGTGCCGCCGCACGCCCCTACAGCACCTCCTCTTACCCTTGACCTATCACCCATCACCTAATTTGTGCTACACTGCGCGCGAGTCACAGCGGATAAGTGAGAGCCATTTTTAGAAAACTATCCGCGCCGGACGCCGCGTTGAGACGTGAAGAGACGAAAAACATTCGCGCGGCGATTACATCGGGCACTGGTAAAAAAGCAAATACCGAGTGCCTTGCTTCCGGCGCGAAACCTTTCCCCGCTTTTGCTCCAAACCGTAACGAGGATGGATATACAATTTGGATACGCATAGTTTGCAAGTCCCGCGCATTGCGTTGCTGATCGATTTCGACAACGTAATTTTAGGCGTGGAAGAACCGCCCGGTTTCGATATCGAACTGGTGGTTAACGCACTGCGTTCGCGCGGCGTCATTGTGCTTGGCCGTGCCTATGGCGACTGGTATCGCCACAACCGCCACCGCCGCCACCGC
>DAITOV010000210.1:0-8668 GCA_036833945.1 Abditibacteriia bacterium | reverse complement strand
CGAACTCTTCGCCATTCTGAATCTTCTGCGCAATATCGAGCAAGACACCATAACGGAAGTCGATGGCATAGTTGAGGCGATAGATCGAAACCGGGGTGCCGTTCTGCTTGGAGAAGTGGGTGAAAATGCGTTCACGGCCCACACAGGAGTTGGCGTAGTCGCCCGGAGGAGCCAGCGCATCTTCTTCACGCGAACCGCCGTAGGAAACCGGGGTCAGCGGGTAAACACAACCGGTGGAAAACGCCACGATGCGGGAATTCTTATATTTTTCGCAAGCATTGGCAGGCACCAGCACGTTCATGGCCCAGGTGAGTTCGGGGCCACTGGCAGTACCGAATTTCTGCCCGGCCATGAAGATGACGTTGGGCGCGTCCGGCAAGGCCATGACGGCTTCGCGATCGAGCAAATCGCATTTCACGGTTTCGATACCGGCTTCGTTGAGTTTGGTTTGAGCGGCCGGGTCGGAAAAACGCGCTACGCCGATCACCTTGTCGGTGCGGCCCAACTGGTCGAGCGCGCGGCGCGCCATCATGGCCAGCGTCACGCCCATTTTACCGGCGACGCCCAGAATGATAATATCGCCGCTCAGCTTTTCCAGGGTTTCCAAAACGCCCGGCGTGGGGCGGGAGAGAAGTTCTTCCAAACCGGCTTCATCGCGCGGCAGTTCATCGACGTGAAATACGTTTTTCATAATGGGGTTCAGTTGGCATATGAGCTGAAGGGATCGACTCAGCTTTACCGATTAAATCAATACCGGAAGTTCATTTTACCGTCTTGGCGGAGGCTCATCCATTGTTGTCGTTCACCTAAGGACTAACAGAGACGGTTTCTTTTATTAGCCAGGGGTAAGTCATGTGCTTCGACTCCCTCCCCCGGCCCCTCCCTGAGGGAGGGGAGATGACGCGCGCAAAACCATAACTCCTCCCCCTCAGGGGGAGGCTGGGTGGGGGATTGGAAGCGTTATAGCCCCCTAAACATAACAACAACCATAAAATAACACCGCCATCCACGCAAAAGCATGGATGGCGGCATTAGTTCTCAACGCAACATCACTTAGTCGGTGGTGTCTTCATCGGTTTCGATGGTGTCGGACGGTGCGCCGCCACCATTGTGCAGGGCGAAGACTTCATCGAGGATATCGAGAGCCTGGTTCAGCTCTTCAGCCGTGATGACGAGCGGCGGAGCCAGACGCAGCACGTTGCCGTAGTGGCCGACCGGCGCGATCAGCAACAAGCCACGTTCCCAGGCCGAGCGGATGATGGCCTTGGTGGTGTCGGCATCGGGGGTTTTGGTCTTGACATCGGCGGTGTCGATGATTTCCAGACCCCATGCCAGGCCCAAGCCACGGGCATCGCCTAGGCAAGCATACTTCTCTTTGAACTGCTCGAAGCGTGCCTTCATGAGTTCGCCCATAGCGGCGGCGTTTTCAGACAGCTTTTCGTCTTCAATGATGCGGATGTTTTCCAGCGCGATGCGCGAAGACAGGGCGTTGCCACCGTGGGTGCTGCTCATGGTACCGGCGCCCAGGGTGTCCATGATGGCGCTTTCGCCAACCAGAGCGGCTACCGGAACCGAGCTGGAGATACCCTTACCCATGCAGACCAGGTTCGGCTTGATGCCATAGTGCTCGAAGCAGAACATTTTGCCGGTGCGGCCAAACGAAGCCTGCACTTCATCGGCGATGAACACGATGCCGTGCTCCTGGCACCAGGCCGAGAGGCCTTGCATCCATTCGACCGGTGGGATGATGCTGCCTGCGCCACCCTGGTAGCTCTCGACGATAACCGCAGCGATGTCGCCTTCGGTTTCGGTTTCAACGAACCAGTCGAGGTAATCGAGGCAGTACGGGGTCTTACCGGTCTGGAGCGACTGGGATTTACGCACCCACGGACGCGGATACTTTTCCAGGTCGCAGCTCAAGGTCATGTCGCCGAAGATGGGACGATAAGCATTCGGGAACGGAGCCTGGTAGAAACCGGGCACGAACGGGCCAAAGCCCTTGGTGGCTGCGCCGCTGCGCTTGCCACCGGCACTCATGGCACCAAAGGTGCGTCCGTGGAAACCGCCCTGGAAGGAGATGATTTCCTTGCGGCCGGTGTAGAGACGGGCCAACTTCATGGCCGACTCGGTAGCTTCCGAACCGGTGGTGAGGATGAAGGCCTTGTCGAGGTTGTCTGGGGTGATTTCGACCAGCTTCTTGGCCAGTTCGGGACGGTATTCGTTGACGAAGTCGTAGGAGTTGACGACCTTGCCGACCTGGTCTTTCATGGCTGCCACGAGACGCGGATGGGAGTGACCGGCGTTGGCCACGAGCACGCCCGAGGTCATGTCGAGGAAGACGTTTCCATCGACATCTTCGATGTAGCAGCGCTCGCCGCGCTTCCACACGATGGGCACGTGTTCGCTCATGGAGCGGGGTTCGTATTGCTGGCTCTGGGCGATAAGCTCCTGGGTGCGCTGTCCGACTTTGTTACCCGGCGCCTTAATGGCGGTGAGGGGAGTGAGATTTTCAGTTGACATAGTTTCCTTTTACTCCGAAATTTTCGTTAATAAAGTGAAAGCCTGCCGGATGCTTAGGCATCGTCCGGGCTGGCTGTTTGTTGTCCTTTTTGTAAATCCTGTTCGCTGTAGCGCAGATGCTGCCGCATGGCTGCCGCTGCTCCACTGGCGTCCTGGTTTTTGACGGCATCGAGAATTTTCTGATGCTGGCGAACCGCTCGCAGAGCGCTTTCACGTCCGCGAAAACTCGCTTCGCGGTAACGGCGCAACAGATCGTTGAGCGAATCGAGCAAGGCGCTCCACAACGGATTGCCGGTCGCCGCCGCCAGAGCGCGGTGAAATGCCAAATCGGCATCGACATACCCCGCCGGTTGCGCTGGACGCTCACGCATTTCGTCGATAGCAGCCTGCATGGCCGCAATCTCTGCCGCACCGGCCCCGAGCGCTGCGCGCTCGGCCACCGCGACTTCCAACACGCGCCGCACATCCAGCAAGGTGGCCCACTCCTCTGCCGCCGGGAGAAAAGCCGCACCGCGCGGGCGGCGCAAAGCCAGCGAAAGTTGCGTGGAGAGCGAAGTGGTATCCGAATCACTCACGAATGTCCCGCGTCCCTGCTCGATGCGCACCAACCCCTGCGAGGCCAACACCTTCATTGCCTCGCGCACCACAGAACGCGAAACGCCCCAACGCTCCTGCAACTGCGCCTCTGTGGGGAGACGCTGACCTGATGCGTATTCACCACTCATAATACGAGCGGTTAATTCCTGGGTTAGAATATCGAGTCGGCTGGCCGGAAGATTCATCTTAAATTCATCAGACGTCTGATGAATTTTTAGCAAAAAAACCGACTTTCGTCAATCACCATTACTGTCTCAGCTATTCGTTACCGAAGGGGAAACTAAGGGGTGATTGTATGCAACTCAATTTCGCAGGCGGTTTGCCAGGGATAAAGCTTCACTTGCAAAATAGCCTGACGCCGTTTAGGGTCGCCATCTTTTTCCTGCACGTAGGGAGAATATCCGTCTACGGGATAGAGTAGGCGTGCATCGGCATTGCATTTGAGTTTGAATTTTCCGGCATCGAGCACCGCGCCTTGTGGTAGGTTTAAAAACAGGCCGTCGTCTTCCAGACAGTGGCTGACACTGCCGATCTGTATTTCGGTAAGGCCCTGGATCCACAACGGGACGTTGACTTGGGCGCGATCGTTTCCATTCAACTCTTCGACGTTATAGCGTAAATGGCACGAATCCGGGCCGTTTACGGCTGCTTGCACCTGACACCACGTCGAACCATATTGCAGGTGTAAGCTATCATCACGCAGTTCCGCCGTTTCATGCAGGTAGACTGCGCGTCCATTACTGATGATGTTGAAGCAGGAAAACTCCGGCTGCGCCACCGAGTGCCCGCCGCCAACCAGCAGACCGGTAGCCTGATGAAAAACGCTCACCAAATTCTGGCGTTGCATCCGCCAACGGCTTTCCTGAGTAGTGGATGCCAAGCCGCAATATGCCACCGTCCAACCATCGCGCCGCTCGATTCTCGCTTGCAGTTCCGGCCACTGCGTGATGGCTTCCTCGCTCTGTGGGATGGTTTCGTAATCGGCAGGCACCTCGTCATCGAGAGCAGCCGCAATACCGGTAATCACTGCCATTCCCTGAAGGTTCCGCTCCAATCCTCGCTTATCTTCCACTGATGGAGCTGCCTGCAAGTTGATCCATCGCGTGAGATAGGCACAGCCTTCGCGATAACGATAAAATGTCGGAGCCGTATAGGCAAATGGCCGCTGGCCGAAACCAACGCGTCCATCGATGCAGTCGTTGACTTGCATGTTTGGAAACGTAGTGGCCCGCACATAGGAAAAATTACGCGCGATGGCAGCGCGCGCCGCCGCATTATCATCAGCTAATTCAAAAAGCGAAACCGCACAGCTCGTGACAGAGCCATAGCCCACGACAGCTGTCCCGCCTTCAAGCCAGGTGCCGCATTCCAGTTGGGCAGCCACGATGCGTTCCATGATAGTGCGTGCTTCGTCGCAAATCACGCTGTCGTTGCAAAATCGGCCGTAGCGATACATTGCCAACACCGACCACACAAAGTGATTGTGCGCGTTGTGGGTGGCTAATCCCTCCGCAAAGGCCTCACTGGCTGCAGTTTCTTGCACATGTACAACTAAAGCCTCACCGATGCAGTGCAAGCATTGTGTCCAGAACCGACGGGTTTCCGGTTCGAGTTCATCGGTGAGGAGTTCTATCGTTTCCAACCAGTAAAAGAATCCCCACTCGTCGATCGTATCGCTCCAATGCCGATCGTAAGTGATAATAGGCACCTTCCCTGTCGGCAAGACAGTGGAAGCGTAATAATCCCATCCTCTCACTGCCCGCTCTAAGGTTTGAGCGTCGCGATAATAAGGATTGTCCGGGTGGGCGTACGTAGATAACCAGGCGAAATAGTAACCGACGTATTGCCCATAGATAGAGTAACCAACACGTTCATCGCGAAATTGGCCATTGGCTTGCTGCAACGCGCTCACCTGGTCGTAGGCAGCTATGAGATGGCTGCCGAATAGTTCTTTTAGTTTCATCGCGGTAGAATCGCGGAGGTGAAATCCGGCACGTCGAACACGAAACCAAACGCCAGCGCTACGCGCCACAGGCCCGCTTCTTTATTGAGTTGATGACGGGCGGTTTCCTTATTCTCTACCGCCGTCACTGCCTGGCGCAGGGCTGAACACATGATGCCATGCTTGCTCATATCGGCCATACCGCCCGGCGAAAGCAGCAAGCACCAGTTAATGGCGAAACCGGCGTAGATGAGATGGTTGATACCGGCATCCTTACACAGCGCAAAAAGCTGCCGGGCGTTTTCGGCTACGCCTTCACAGTCGAGAGGCCGGGCTTCTTCAGGAAAATCGACATTGGCAAAGCCCCCGCTCACATCGGCCTGGTTATGCTCACCCACAAAAACGTTGCGGGAACGAAACGCTCTTAACTGCTGCAAAACAGCATCGCTTTCAATCGGTTCGGCAGCGGGCTGAGGTGTCCCTGCCAATTCAATAGCACGCTTGTAACCGGGTAAATGCTGATAATAATCGCCGCCACCCACCACGTGCAGTACCGGCATACCGGCTGCCCGTGTGGCTTGCAGCAGCGGCGGAAATACTTCGCGCACAATTGAAGCCGCGCGCGGTAAATACTCTACGCAGCGATACCAGCCTGGATACTCTTCCGGCGTGCCGGTATCCCAGGCGTGCATGAGAACCAGTGCACTGCTATCGAGCGAAATCTCGATTTCATCGCGCTGCCAGCCACCGTAGCCTTCTCCCGGCACCTCAAGGCTGAGATCGGCATCAAACTGTTGGTAGTAGTTGGCTTGAATTTTGACGTTTCGCATTATGCAGCGTATTCTATACAACCTCGATCACAGTGTCACAGCTATTTTTTACGAAGATTGTGCAGCGTATAATTCCGTCAATGGAATCCGCTGAATCCGCAAGCGCTGCAACCACGCCATCTCTGGCCGGGGGCCTCCGGCGCAATACGCCAGCAGGACGGCGTCATCGGTAAAATGAATCGCCGTGTAATGATAGCCGTGGCCGGGTGCATCGTCGAGCAATTGATGATGCTTCCAGGTCGCGCCATCATCGGAACTGATGGCGCAAGCCAGAGGACGGCGTTCATATGGCTCGGGCGGCAGCGGAAAGCGGCCCGAATGGTCGTTCCACACCGCCAGTAAGTCGCCGGTAGAGGGAATGCGTTTTATCGAGAGTGGACTGCAGGGTGAAATAAAAGAGGAAGGTTCAGGCTCGCTCCAGAGGCGGCCGCCATCTTCGCTGAACGATTGCCACTGGCGTCTTCCGGCATCGCCTTCTTGCCATGAGTTGCGTGCCCAGGCCCAGAGGCGACCATCGCTCAGTTCGATGACACCCGGCTCCTGCAATCCGCCACCACCAGGAAAGCAACGATAAAAGCTATTGTCCGATTCCAGCCAGGTTTGCCCGTCATCGTGGCTGATGAAGAAAAAGATGAGCGCAGCATAACTGAATTGTAGTTTTCCATCAGCCTGCCCCCCGGAAGCCAGGCGGCGGCGGTGAAGAGCAACCGGTATCACCAACGCGCCGTCTTTCAGTTGAATCAGGCGGTCGTTATTGACGACATGATAATCGGAGGAAGCGGTTACTTCTTTTTCATCTGTCCAGGTTTGCCCTTCATCATCGCTAAAGCGCACACAGGGAACGCAGCGCACATCGCCGGTCGGCAAATGGGTTTTACTGGCATAGGCCAGGCAGATGCGGCCATTTTGCAGACGCAAAAGGGAAACGCTCATCAGGTTGTGCGCTCCCTTTTCCGGCTCGGCTAAAATCCTCTCGTCGCCCGGCCAGGTGCGGCCTCCGTCGCTCGAAATGCGAGACGCAATGAGGCTTGGCTCGTTATCGTGCGAACTTTGCGAAATGAATTTCGACCAGGCATACAGAATCCGACCGTCTTGCAAAGTGAGGAACGCGCCTTCACTGTTGCGCGCGTTGTGGGCTGTGGGATCGAGTTGGAACACCGTGTTAGGCATTTCCATTCTTTACCACAGCCCTCACACAGGCAACAATGCCGGAATTTCTTAATAATCGGTTACTGTTTGCGCGTTCCAGCCACAATCGCCGCGCCTTTAAAGATGCCGCTGGCGGTATCCTTGCTCTTGCTGGTAACCTTGACCGCAATCACGTTCTCCCCCAGCTTCATGTGATCGTTCACCTGATTGGAAAGAGGCCAATCCCAACCTTTGAAATCGACAGGTAACGTGCGTTCATAAAGCTTGTGGCCATTCACGTAGATGGTGGCATGACCGTCGATCGCTCCAAAATACAACCGGGCACGGTCGGTAGCGGGTATTAATGCATCGACATTGAATTTAATGCGATACCAGGCTACGCCGCGATAATCGGGGAAACCCTGCATCTGCCACCAGTCGAGCGGGCTGATATCGGACCAATTCGCATCGTCGTAATCGGTGTTGAAAACGCCGTGCGCTTCGCCATCGTTGTTGGGGTCGGTGCTGAACTTCCAACCCTCATCCAGCGGATACAAAACACGAGTGTTGATGTAGGCATCGCCCATCACAGCCTGCGCCGCCGCGCCGCTGAACGGTTTCTTGATAACGATACTATTGCCATCCTCATATACCCCCACCTGCTCTTCGGCTGGTTGGTGGAGCACTTTTACTGCTGCCGGTTTGCCGTGCAGCGAAAGTCCCCCGTCGGTCACCTCACCGGTGGCCACTGCGCTATTCTCAATACGGAGTTGGTAATTCACGGTTTTACGCGAAGGCACCGTCAGCACGAAACTGCTTCCGGCTCTGGCGGGAACCACAATCGGCTCTGCGGTGTGCAAGATGCCCGACTTGAGCAGATTGCCCTGCGCGTCTTTCAACTGATACGAAGCGAAGTGCGGACCATGCACGACCTTTTCGGTGACGATACGCAATTCACCATCGCGGGTTGCGTGGAACAAAAACTGGTTGCCCTTCAAATGACCAGTAGCTTTGGGAGCAGCAGGTGCGCTTTCCAACGAGGCAGCCTGCACTTTCCACGGCAATGGCTGCGACTCTTGCCAGTTGACATAGGGGCCGCCATCGGCGCCGGGGAATGGCGAGAAGGCCGGATTTTGCGCAGTTATCAAGCTGTTCACCTGCGCATCATTACGCTGCAAGGGCGAGGTAAACCCGGCTTGTAGCAATCCCGCGTTGCGTAAACGCCACTGCAACACGATGAGGTTCTCTTCGATGAAGTTCAAACGCTGGCGTTGCACTTCGCTCATCGGCTGTTTTTTGGCTGCAAGATAAAGCGCTTCCATCTCGGGATAGTTGGCTGCGTAAATCTCCTGCAACATCGCCCGCGTGAAGAGACAGTTTTCCTTCACGTGGGCCTGGTAATACTTACTCGTCCATTCTTCCAGGCGAGCGTAGAATTTTTCCATTTCCCCGCCAGCCGCAGGCCCATAGGCGCGATGCAGCCATTCGCGTTGCAAATCGTAGGCATCGAGTTTGGAGTTCCACTGCATTTTGGCCAGCATATAGTTGCTGAGCGCGGCATTGCTCCACGACGGCACGCCGTAGATCATCACGCCTTTAATGCCCTTGCGATTGAGAGCCGCAAATACGGTGTTAAGAATGCCGGGAGCGG
>DAITOV010000209.1:0-8714 GCA_036833945.1 Abditibacteriia bacterium | reverse complement strand
GAAAATGCGATGGCATCGCCGGCTCTCATCCGGATAGGCAGAAATCGCGTCGGATCCTGGGCAACGGTGCGATGGCCGTCGCCATCGGGGTTTTCCACCGCGTCCATCGTGCCGCCCAGATGGGTTTTGGGCACCACTTGCAGGCAACCGTTTTCAGGTGTCATCGGGGTGAGTGCAATCCAGATATTGATGCCCGGACCATCGAAACGGGTGTATTGATTGTCTTGGTGAAAATGAAAACGCCCGCCGCCGCCACCCGATTTAACGGCGGTGAAGGGCAGGTAAAGGCTGCCGGGGCCTTCCATCAGTTGACTGGCTAACGACTGCAATGCGGTGCTGTTGACGAGGCAGTCCAGTTTGCTGCCGCGCAGATACTGCGGAGTCTGGATAAGTTTTTCCCGGCTGCTTTGCGCTTGTCCCAGTCGTTCGCGCGAGAGATCCTGGCTGCGTTCCATAATGGTGAGGACTTCTTCTCTCATCTCACCGGCGGCGAGTTCGTCCAAAAGGCCGGGTAAAAGTAAATATCCTTCTTCTTTGTAAAATCTGATTTCTCCTTCGGTCAGTTGTAACGGGCTTAAAACAGTATCAGTTGGCATAAGATCTCCCTGGAATGAGAATGTTGGTTTTAATTATCCGTCGTGGTAGGAGAAACTCCATGTGGAATCCGGCTTTGTTTTTGTAAAATATGATCATTCATGCAAGCCCTCACTTTTTTGCACTGCGGGTATATGCCGCAATGCACGGCGACCGTCGGGAAGAAGTTCGATTACTTCACGCTCCAACTCATGACTCGTGGCGAATTGGCGCTGCAATACGACGCGCAGGCTTATGAACTGCATGGCGGTTGGATCTGGCCCACCTTTCCCGGCCCGATGACACGGTTTGGGCGGGCGCCGGGGTGCCCGTGGTGGGAGCATCGCTACGTGGCGTTTCAGGGGGCGATCGTCAGTCGCTGGCAGGCTGAGAACCTGTGGCCGGAGGTGCCCCAACCATTGCCGCACGAAAGTGTCGTTGTGCTTTTCGACGAACTGATGGGCAATGCCCTGCGCACCGATTCGTGGAGCGCGCGAAGGGCCACCGTGCTTTTGGAACTCATCTTGTTGGAATTGGCTCAAACGCGCCGGCAAACCCCACAAGACCGGGCCTGGCTGAATCAGGTTTTGAAAATACTGGATGAAGATGAACACTTCGCACCCGATTATCAGCAGCTGGCCCACGATTGCGGCTGGGGGCTGAGCACCTTACGGCGGCGTTTTCGGGAAGCGACCGGCGTGACGCTCCATCGCTATGTGATGCAGCGTCGCATTGCCCGGGCGCGTGAATTATTGGCGGAAACCGATTGGCCGCTCAAGCGCATTGCCGATACTTTAAACTTCTCAGATGTCTATTTTTTCTCGGCGCAATTCCGCAAACTGGCAGGCGTGACTCCAACCGCCTATCGTAAAAGTCGCCAGTAAGAGTATTAAGGTATAAGCGCAGGGTGGAATCTCATGAAAATCGCCTATGTTTTAGCCGAATATCCGTCGCCCACCGAAACCTTCATCGCCCGCGAAATAGAGGCGTTGCGACGCGATGGTTTTGAAATCGATGTATGGGCGCTTAAAGCCGGAGAAGGGGCACGCGTCATCCCGGTGATGTGCGGAGCACGCCTCATGGGCCGGGTGCGAGGCCGCGACCGTGTCTATTGGCAGGGGGTGGGGAAGGGCTGGGCGGGGCGCGAAGGCAGCGCCCTGGCCGGTATCGAACTCATCCACGCTGCCTGGGCTTCGTTTCCGACCGATATCGCGATGGGGGCAGCGAGGGCATTAGGCATACCGTGGAGTTTTTTCGGGCACGCACGTGACTTGTGGGTGGAAGGCGAACATCTGGGCGAAAAACTGCGCGCGGCTAAGTTTGCCGCTTCTTGTACGCGGCCCGGCTTCGAACTTTTGCTGGCTGCGGCCCCCGAAACCTCGCAGAAGCTGTTCTATGCTCCACATGGACTTGATCTTTTACAGCACCAATTCTATGGCGACCGGGCTTTACACGATCCCGTCAGAATACTGGCGGTTGGACGATTAGTGGAGAAAAAAGGTTTTGATGTGTTGTTGAAAGCGCTGGATTTGTTGCGAGATGGCGAACACCAGTTTTCGGCCACCATTATCGGTGAAGGCCCACTCCGTGGCGAGTTGCAACGGCAAATGCCATCGGGTTTGGCAGTGCAATTCCTGGGGCAGGCGAGCAATGAGCAAGTCTACGAGGCGATGCGCGAAGCCGACTTGCTGGTGATGCCCAGCCTGCAAGCGCGCGACGGCGACCGCGACGGTTTGCCCAATGTGTTGCTCGAAGCGGCCGCCTGTGGGTTGCCCATTGTCAGCACGCATGCCGGGGCGATTACCGATTTTCTCGATGAAAGCTGCGCACGTCTCTGCCACGCCGGTAGTGCCCAGGCGTTAGCCGATGCCATCACCGCAGCGGTGGTTGATTACAATGAAAGTCTGCACCGTTCTCACATTGCTCGCGCTCGCGTGGCGCAGAATTTCGATATTGAAGAGAATATCGAAGTGTTGGCGCAGGCGTTTAGAACAAAGTGAGCAATCTGGAACATCGAACGTCCAACATTGAACATCGAAGTAGTGCGTTTCAACGTTCGATGTTGAGCGTTCGATGTTGGACGTTCTTCATTGCTTTAGCATTTCGATGTCGGCGTCGGTTTGCGTTTCGATTCCGTGGCGCGCGGGTTATTCTCCCGATGCCCTGGAATCGGCCCGATGGGGCGGGGCGGTGTTTTTTCATCCCAGTGATTGGGGTGGCGCACGTCCTGGGTGTGTTCGAAGATGTAGTTCACCACTTCATCGGGGTCGTCGGTGAGGTGGAGCATATCCAGGTCTGCGGGGAGAATCGTGCCGCAGGGCACCATGGTTTCCTGCATCCAGTCGATGAGTCCCTGCCAGTATTTGGTGCCAAAAAGCACGATGGGGAAGTTCTGGATTTTATGGGTTTGTACCAGGGTGAGCGCTTCGAAGAGTTCATCCATGGTGCCGTAGCCGCCGGGAAAGATGACGAAGCCCGAGGCGTATTTCACGAAGTTGGTTTTACGGCAGAAGAAGTAGCGGAAGCGAATGCCGGTATCGACGTAAGGGCTGAGATCCTGTTCGAAGGGCAGTTCGATATTAAGGCCGATGGAGACCAGACGGTTGGTGGGGTCGGGGTTGCCTAACTGGGCACCTTTGTTGGCGGCTTCCATCAGGCCGGGGCCGCCGCCGGTAATGACGGCCCAGCCTGCTTCGGCCAGTTTCTGCGCCACGATTTGGGTGTCCTTATAATAAGGTGCTTTTTCGGTCATGCGAGCACTGCCGAACAGCGCCACCGCCGGGCCGACTTTGCTCATGATTTCAAACGAATGCACAAACTCCGACATGATGCGGAAAACGCGCCAGGTATCGGTTTCGGTGAAGTGCTCGGCGTAGGTTTCCTGGCAGGGGTTGAGCAGGGCGTAGTCGTTGGTGGCCTTGGCCGCTGCTTCGACGATGGGAGGAGGGGCTTCGATGTTGCTATCGGGCAGGGCTTGCTTGCCTGAGGCGGCTTTGCTGGATTTCTTCATGGAATTTATTTTAACCGATGCAATTGCGGTATAATTTGAGTCACATGAAAAACCAAAGTTTGATGCGGATTCCGGCACTCCTGTCGTTGGCTGCGATGTTTTTGGTTGCACCGCGAACCGCTTTTGCGGATGTAAAAATTTTGCTCGACGATTTTGAAAGCGGCGTTTCAAAATGGACGTTTAACGATAACACCAAAACCGCCAACACTCCGGCGACGCTGATCGACATTTTGCCGACTGCGGGAACCAGCCTTGCTGCCAATTCACGCGGCGCGGGTTTATTTACTTTCAAGGCCGCCCAAAAATCCTGGGCTTCGGCTTCCTTGCGCATCGATGGCGCAGCCTGGGCTAAAGTCGGTGCCCGCCAACTTTCGTTCTACCTGAATGGCGGTGGCAATAAAACCGGGGTCGAATTGATCTTGCGCCGCACCCAGAAAAACGGCCAGGACGAAGTATTCCGGCTGCCGTGGCCGGTGCGCCTCGATATCGGCAAGTGGCGTCAGGTCGTGATTCCGCTCGATAACTTCAAAAGCGATCTCGATAAGAAAACCCCCGTCACCAGCCGCCTCAACGGCGTATATCTCTTACAGTTCGCCATGCGCGGAGACTGGGACGCCCGTTTCTTCACCGTCGATCAACTCCAAATTGAAGGCAGCGGCGAGCCGATTGTCGAAAAAGCTCCGGTCGCGCCGCCCAAACCCGACGCTACTCCTCCGGCTGATGCCGCCCTTAAAACCGGTGTGACGGGGATTAACATCGATTTTTTGCGAACCGCCGGGCGTTTGCGTCCGGCAGCCAATGTCACCGTGGGCGCAGGAACCAATGCGCGCGGCAATGCAACCTATCCCCTCCAGGAGAGCACGCCTTTCCGCAGCGCTTTGCGCGAACTCAAACCGCGTTTCATCCGTTTGGATGCCGGTGAATTGGCCTCGCTCACCGACTCGGGCCGCCCCTCTTTTGAGTTCAGTCGCCTCAAAGCCGCCGTGGCATCGGCCCGCGCCATCGGCACCCAACCGCTGATTGTCATTTCCAATCCGCCCGCCTGGGCGCTCGAAGCCAGTGGCTATGCCAGCTTCGCCACGCAGACGGCGCGCGCGCTTTCCAACCAGGCGCGCTATTATGAACTGGCTGTCGGCGATAGCGACCTCAACGATGCCCAGGTAGTGGCCTATTACAACGCTGCTCGTAACGCTCTCAAGAAAATCAGCAGCAACTACCGCGTTGGCGGTGTGGCTTGCAGCACCGGTAAAACCGGCACCATCCGTGCGTTATTGCGCAGCGCTTCGGGGCTGGACTTCCTGACAGTGCAGGATTACGGCACCTGGGTTGGCAAGCCCGATGATGCCACGCTTCTGAAAACCGCACGTGAAGCCAGCCGTCTGCGCGCTGTCGCTAAACAGCTCGATGGCTCACGCTGGAAGAACGCGCCGCTTTACACCATCGGAAACCTCAGCGCGGTGCGCACCTCCACCAGCGGCGTGCCCGAAGACGAGCGCACGGTGCAGATGATCTCGGGTGCGTGGTGGGCCAACTACATGGCCGGTGCTTCCTACGTTGCCGACCAGGTGTTCCACAACGCTTCCAGCACTCCCGAATGGGGATTGTTAGACGATGCCGGCCGCGCTTACCCGGCTTACTATGCAATGTGGCTATGGAACAGCTTCGTGCCTGCAGGCTCAACCCGCGTGAACGTTGAAACTTCCAATACCGATATTTCGGCCATTGCGCTCAATACGCCTACCGCGCACAACCTGTTGCTGGTGAATAACACCGGCGAAGATCGCACTGCGCAGATCGGCATTCGCGGCTTTGCCGTGTTGCGCCAGGCACGCATTCGCATTTACGACGATGCTGCCGCCTTGCCGCGTTCGCTCGACTTGCCCAAGAGTCCGTATCAGACGATCGTGCTCAAGCCCTACGCCACAGCGATTGTGCAGTTTATTGAGCCGCCCAAGAATTAAGCTCACCTGCAGATGATATGTAACTATCGCCCCCTCTGGAAAATCAGAGGGGGCGATAGTTGTTTTGAGAATATCGGTTCGAAGACTTGGCCAAGCAAACTGTCATTCTGAGCCTGCGAAGAATTTCATTCCATCTCTTTAAAACTTATACGATAGGGGCAGATGCTCTAGATCATTATTACGAGATTCCTCGCAGGCTCGGAATGACAGAGCGCGATGTTTAGCAAAAAAATGTTTAAAGAGAAGAAAATTGGGGAATAATAAATTGTAAGTCTATCGGTAGAGTGGTGTAAGTCTATTGAAAGATTATGGATTCACCATCGTTATCATGAAAAACCTGACACGCAATCAGCCTAAATATCGCGTCCTGGCAAATGAATTTCGGGAGAAGATTTCACAAGGCGAATTAATGCCTGGCGACAAGTTGCCGTCTTTCGCCGAAATCTGCGAGCAGTATGAGGTTGCGGTAACCACGGTGAATCAGGTTTATACCTTGCTGGAACAAGAAGGGTTGATCGAGCGGCAGCAGGGCCGCGGAACTTTTGTGGCGCAGCCCAAGAACGTTCTGGAAGGAACCATCGGCGTCGTGCTGATTGGCGTTATGCACGATGATATCAATATCCGTAACTCGGTCAGAAATAACGATTACACCCGCGATCTAATCCTTGGTATCCAGTCAGTCATCCACGAGCATAACTCACGGGTTTTGTTACTCGATAAGCCTACTCGTGATGATTTGGCTAAAGTAGATGGCTTGTTGCTTTTTTGCCATAGCATAGATATTCCTGAAATGGGCATACCGGCATTACTGCCCAAAGTCTTGATCGTTTTTCCGGCCCAGGATTTGAACGTCGCCAATGTTGTTGCAGATGATTACGGCGCAGCAAAACTGGCAACTGAGCATCTCATCTCGTTGGGGCATCGGCGTATTAGTTATCTCCTGGCATCCGACCACGATCCTTATTCGGGTGAACGCTTAAAAGGTTATCAAGCAGCCTTGAAACAGGCTGGTATTCCTTTTGACGAAAAGTTGTTGGGATATGTGCGTCATACATCCTGCGAATATCCCGTTGATCGCGAGGTGAATTACTTCCAGGAAGCCGGCAACGCCATGCAAAATTGGCTCGATTCTGGTTGGAAGGAACTAAATTCCAAAGCCCTGATTACTGCCAACGATACCAGTGCCATTGGTGTGATGAAGGTTCTTGCCAACAATGGCCTGAATGTCCCTCATGATGTGAGTGTGGTTGGGTTCGATGGGACTGAGATAGGCGAGCATCTTACCCCGGCACTCACTACCATTAAAATTCCGCTTAAGGAAATTGGTATGAGAGGCGCAGAGTTGCTCTACGAACAAATTCAAAATGGAAGCAGGGGCGGTGGCATCGAGAGAGTCACATTGCCTGTGCAATTAGTCGTCAGAGAATCGACGACAGCTTTTGTGTAAATGCCGCAGCGTCATTCTTGTTTAATGATTAAAAGTATCAAGGAGAAGAGATGAATAACACGACAAAGCCCCAAGCAATTCGTAAAACAGGTTTTACATTAATAGAGTTGTTGGTCGTAATTGCGATTATCGCAATACTTGCTGCGATACTATTCCCCGTATTCGCACGAGCCAGGGAAAATGCCCGGCGCGCGTCGTGTGTGAGCAATGTGAAGCAAATCCTGCTGGGTATGATGCAATACTCGCAGGATTATGATGAGTTGGTTCCGCATGCCTACACGTATTCTGGTGGTGGGATTAACGGGACATGGTACACCTATACACAGCCTTATCTCAAAAGCACACAGATCTTCAAATGTCCCAGCGATTCGAATACGACTGTGGCTTATATGTCGTCCCTGAACGGTGGCGTTGGCTATCCCGTGAGCTATGCGGTGAACTACTATGTCTCGCACGATGTATTTCGCATATCGATAGCCAGTGTGCAATCGGCTTCGACAACCGTATACCTGAGCGATGCCGGTCTGCGAGCCACCGGTCCTAATATGACTGTTCTTCCCGATTCTCCGGTCAAAGTGGGAGGAATGAATATTCTGGCGGACTATTCTCCTGCAGACGGAGTGAACCCGGATCATGTCGGCCCCAACCCCCGCCACTTGGAAACCGCCGTGGTCGGTTTTTTCGATGGACACGTGAAGACACTGCGCCCCAGTTCCTGGTACTACCAGAATTCCTGGCAACTTCACCCCGAATGCAGCAGCAAGACAGGCGTTGTGCCTTGTCTGTAAAAACTCCCCTCCCTCAGGGAGGGGTGGGGGGGAGTCGGAGAGTAGCAGTAACGATGAATTATGAATGATGAATAGTGAAAGTTCTATGCCTTTCATTCATCGTTGAGCATTAAGCTTCAAATCCCCCACCCAACCTCCCCCTGAGGGGGAGGAGCTACGTTATTAAACATCCCCAAAGAACTATGAAAAAATTATCCAAATTTATCATGATGGCTTCGATTCTATCGGCAGTCGTTAGTTTTTCGGCCGATCAGAGCCTAGCCGCTTCCTTAAACAAAAATAGCCGCCTCTCCATTGTGCTGCCTCAAACTGCGACTCCGGGAGAACAAACCGCCGCTAAAGAACTCGATACCTACCTCGAAAAAGCCACCGGTGGTGAGTTCACCGTATTGCAGGAAAATGCGGCTGCATTAACCGGGCCTTCTATCTACGTAGGTAATACGCAGTTTGCCCGGCAAAACGGGTTGGGGCAGAGCACCTTCGCCGATGAAGAGTGGGCCGTGAAATCGCAGGCCAGTAATTTAGTCTTGAATGGAGGCGGCACACGAGGAGCGCTGTATGCCGTCTATAATTTCCTCGAAAAGCAAGCCGGAGTGCGTTGGTGGAATCCCTGGGAAGAGCTTGTCCCGCAGAACCAGGAAATTGATATCGCCGCCCTTAATTTGCGTGGCAAACCTGCCTTTTCTTATCGCGATATCTATACCACGCACGGTGAAGATGGCGGCCGCTTTGCGATTCGCAATCGCTTGAATCGCGATGGAGATGCGCCCATCGACGCCCGGTATGGCGGCTCGAGCGATTACGGCCCTCCCTACCACGTCCATACCTTTTACAAAATCTTGCCGCCCTCGAAGTATTACGCCGAGCATCCCGATTGGTATATCGTGCACGGCAAAGACACTCCTAATTGGAGTAACTCACAATTGGCTGTATCC
>DAITOV010000208.1:0-8728 GCA_036833945.1 Abditibacteriia bacterium | reverse complement strand
TGTCCGCAGCTCACGTTGTACCAGTGCCGGAGATGTCCGCGCCCGCTGTTTTGGGTGGAAATGACGGTTTTTCTGGCCTGGAGGGGGTTATTGAAGCTGATTTACCGGTTTTTTCGTGTCCGCCGGATGTCCGGGGGATGTCCGGTGGCAGAGAAGAGGAGAGGAGAGAAGAAGAGAGTACAGGAGAGGAGAAAAGAGAAGAGCGTAGGAGAAGCGAGGAGAGGAGAGAAGAAAACGGCCACGACGCGCGCGCTGCGAATTTGGCATTTCATGCCGATAACGGCTTACCGGCAACGGCTGGCCATGAGGGCAGTAACGGCTCAGATAAGTTGGCTCAACTGAGTTCACCCCTGGCGATGGCGGTGCGTGAGGTGTGCTGCAAAGGCAAAACCCTTTCGCCCCGCGATAGCGCCAAACTGGCCTATGTCTTACTGGGCCTGAAAGCAGAAAACGCCACCATCGAACAGGTGCAGGAGTTCGGACGCAAATGCAAAACCCACTGGATAGGCCGCGACAGCCAGACTAAAGAGCCGCGCGCGCCCGGCATCACGCAGGTAATCGAGCACTGGCAGGAAGTGCTGCATCTCCCCGAGCCGCAACGGGTGAAGAGCTGGAAAGAATTAGATGAACTGGCGGCAAAGTATGAACGGCGGAACGGCAAGTGTGAATGATGAATGCTGAACGATGAATTGAGGTTTAGGGCAAGTGATTTGATTTTGTCCTAATCAAGAAGCTGTGTACTGGATCCCCGCGTTCGCGAGGATGACGAGCGCGGAGGTCCACAGGTCTGCATCAACGCCCGGTTACCTACTTCATCATTCATCATTCACACTTCAAACTTACCAAGACCCTCCCCCTCCGCCGCCAAAGCCTCCCCCTCCGCCACCGCCGGAGAAGCCGCTACCGCCGCTACCACCACTCGACGACGGTGCCGACGACATGGTGTTGCCCATCGAGTTCATACCGTGGCCCAGGTCGTTGACGAAGGCGCTCGATGAGAAGTGCGCGCCGGTGTGCGGGCCGACGTACCAGTCGGGCGGTTCGCTCATCAGGTCTTTGAAGGCATCGGCCCACTGGTCGGCCACGCCCAGCACCATCGCATAGGGCAACATGCGGCCGAAGATGGTGGGGTCTTTATCGGCCAGCACCTTGATGCGGTCTTTTTCGGCCAGTTCCACAAAGCGCTGGAAGCCCAGGCACTGGCGCAGCAGGCGCGAGCCGGTGGCGGTTTTGGAGGGCATGGCGCGGGCGCAAGAAATGCACAATAAACCGGCGGCAATTGTTCCCACTCCCCAGGCCGCCAGGCTCAGAAAGAAGAACACCACGCCGATAATAGCGACCACGATACCGATACCTAAATAGATGCCGCGTGTAGTTTCGGGGTTGGAGTTGAAGAGGTGCTTCTCCATCAGCGATTGGTAAATACCGCTCTTAATGGAAGGCAGGTGGGTATAGAATTTGTTTTTCAGGCTGGAAAGGGTTGCCCTGTCAGAGTATCCGAACACGCCGCTCAAGAAAGTCTGTTCGTATGGCAAAAGCGCATTGACCGGCGGGCCGTCGTTGCGTTTGATGAAGGTATAGTCGCTGGAAGAGAGAAACAGGAATTTGGTCGATTCGGTTTCCTGAATCACCAGGTAGCCCCGCGCCGCGAGATCGACCAGCGTGCTCACAATATCGGCCATATCGCAATGCTCATCGACCAGCGTGCCCACTTCAGCCGGTGTCAGTTCAGTAGGCGGTGCCCACTCCACCGCCACGGCCTGCCCGCCTTCGACATCGCGGCCGCCTTGCATGTAGAGCATAATCAAACCAAATATAGTGAGAAGCGGCAGCATGAAGGCCGGCCACCAATCGCCGAAAATCCAGACGAAATTCTGCCAGGCCGAGGGTTTGATGACCGAGCCTTGCGGCAATCCGGCCACAATAGTGAGGCCATTGGCCGGGGGCATGTTCATAGTCGAAAACTCGATGGAATCGGCTTTGACCTGAATATTTGCCTTTTGCGTGGAACCATAAATCCCCTGGAACGCGTCGGTTCGTATTTGCGAAATAGCGACGCCGGGCGGTGGGAAGAAGCGTGCCGTGACCCGCTGCATGGTAAAAGGCCACTGGTCGCCGGTAACGTTCCAATACACTTCCGGGGCGTTATTGAAAAAGTTCACGGCGCGGCGCACCAGGTAGCGAATACGGTAGGTATGCATACCGCTGATCTTACGGTCGGGGTCGCCGATCTTGATCTTCAAATCACGCCCCATGCCTGAAGTCTGATACTGCCAGGTGCGTCCTTGCCCGTCATCGATGCTCAGAACCTTGACCTGAATTGTATAGTTACCCCCATAACGGTCGTAACGCACCGGAATGGTGCGATAGATACCGTGCCGCTGCGAGTTCTCGAAATCCATCACGATGGTTTCGGTGACATCGAGCGAAGTATCTTTTTGCAGCCGAATCTCGGCATCGAACGAACGAATGATTTCAGCATGCGAGGCCGAGGCCAGCGCCATGCAACAACCAAGCAGAACCAGGAAGAACGACCACGTTTTCGCGACCGGAAGTTTGCACATGGAACTCATTATAATTTAAAGACGGGAAACAGTAGACAGGAAACAGAAAACAGGAGGCAACCAAGCGGGACTGACAATGGAAAATTGAAAGTGAAAAGTGGATAATAGATGGTAGCCGAACGCTGATGACAGCCTTTGACTCTTGAAGCCCGGTTACCTCCTGTTTTCTGTTTTCTGTTTCCTGTCTCCTTGATAATGCTTGCCGCCCACGTTAAAAAAACCGACAATTTCCTGCCCGCCAAGCCTTCGCCGCTGGTGGCGGCCTGTGCCGGGGCGCTAATGCCGCTGGCTCTGCGTCATCGTTTGGTCTCACAGATTGAGATTGGCGACGATGACATCGCTCGGCTTAAAGCCTTGCAGGGCGAGCGTGTGGTGCTTGCGCCGAACCACCCCACCAATACCGACCCCGCGCTGCTCTTCACCCTCTCGCATCGCACCGGCATTCCGTTTCACTACCTGTGCTGCCGCGAAGCCTTCGATGGCTGGCATGGTTGGTGGGGATATTTCATCCAGCGGCTGGGGGCCTATTCCGTGGTGCGCGGCACCATCGACCGCGATTCGTTTCGCTATTCGCGCGAAGTCATCGCCCGCCCGGCTTCCAAGCTGGTGATCTTTCCCGAAGGCGAGGTCTATTCACAAAACGATTCGCTGTTGCCCTTCCAGATCGGGGCCGTGCAATTGGCAGCCTGGGGGCAGGAAGAAGCCCGGAAAACCGAGCCTGAGGCGCGTGTGTTTCTCTTACCCATCGCCCTGCGCTACCGTTTTGCCGGCGACGTGCAGGAAGAGCTCGAACGCAAATTAACACGGCTGGAAAACAAGCTCAAGCTCTCCATCGCGCCCGGCGACAGCATCTATGCGCGCATGCGCCGCATCGCCATCGAGGTTCTCTGTGCTGTGGAGCGGGAATATTCCCTGCCCACGCCCAGCGCACCGACCGCCGAGGAAGACCTCACCCCGCGCTTCATGGCCGCCAAGGAAGCCGCGCTGGCCCGCGCCGTGCAACTGCTGGAAATGGAAGAGATGCCCAAAGGCACCGTGCCCGAACGGATGCGCGTGCTGCTTCACCGCACCGAGCAGGAACTTCACGCCCAGCCCGATGAAAGCGCCCCGGACACCGTTGCGCGCCAACGCCAACAACGCATGCAATTGGCCTGGCGCAACCTGGAACGTCTGGCCAACTGGATCGCCGTCTACGATGGCTACGCCGCGCAAAACCCCTCTCCCGAGCGCGTTGCGGAAGTGATCTATCGTCTGGAAAAAGACGTGCTGGGCCATGCCACCTACGCTGGACCGCGCATCGCCACCGTCAAAGTGGGCGAGCCGATGCCGTTGCCCGATAAGCTCTCACGCCGCGAACTGCCGGAATGGACGATGAAGCTGGAAGATGCAGTGCGGGAGATGCTGTAACCCACCCACCCCCGTAGGGGCGCAGCATGCTGCGCCCAGCCATAACACGTGCGCCCACCATCGCGGTCAGGACATCACCCGGTAGGGGCATGGCGTGCCATGCCCACGAGCATGATGCTCACGTCAACCTCACACGGTAACATTTGCAAAACACACTGGGCGACAAGGTTTTGGGCAGGGCTAAATTTCTACGTGCCGGGCATGGCACGCCATGCCCCTACAATTTCCGGTTCTGTGCGATGACCGGAGTTGTGGGCGCATTGCCATGCGCGTCCCTACAACCCCGCCATATCCTCTTGCCCGGACTGTGGCGGTAATGGCATTGTCGGAGCGTGGCGACGCTTTTCTGTAGCATAGGCCACTTCACCCCAAACGACATGATTTAAAGACAATTCACGGCGCAATTGTTGTAATTGGCCAGATAGCTCGCCATATTGTTTTTGTTGCTGCTGGTTGCGCTGCTTCATAGTGCCCAGATGCAAGACATCGCGGGTCAGTTTCAAGTGATCCAACCCGGCCCGGAGAAAGCCGATGCGCTGTTGGACGAAATCATCTTCGGCAACCGCCTGGCGTGTCGCTTCATCTAAAATCGCATAGCCTCGGTTCAACACCTCGTCGGTATACAGATAGGGAACGACCTGCCAGCCATGAACCAGGGGCGAAGCGTGCAAATTATGCTCTTTCACCAGTTCACTCACCAGGCCCGGAACCGGCGGCTCCACTCCTCCGCCTGCCGGGGCGGGGTAGGCGGCCGTTTGTGTGAATGTTTCCCAATAATCCAAATACTGTTTGACTGCGGAGCCTGCTGTACCAAACGCAGAGCAATATTCTTCGATGACGGCCTCTACACTCAGCTCGGGACGCGCGTTTAATCGGGCGATAACGTAGTACATCGCGCCCTGTGTGGCCCAATGTCCTTGCAGCATATCGAAATCGAACCCGACCATATCGTGATTTTGCGCAAAGCGGAAGAATTCGCCTTGCTCATGCAGTGGTAAGAGTGGTGCCGTGCCACCCGCATGCCACCAGTTAGGACGCAGGAACAGGCGCGCGCCGGCTTCTTGCCATTGCTTCCAGTGGTCTTGGGCCCAATAGGAGGGCACCAGGCCCAGCACGATGCCGGGTTGGAGCTTCAAGCCGTTTTGCGGTGGGTTACGGTAGGCGCTGTAGGCATAGCTGGATAACGTCACCTCGGGATTGGTTTGGCGCATCTTGCCAATCAGCCGGTTCCAGAACTTCACGTAGCGCGCGGTGAGGTTGGCCTGGGCCGTACCCCAGATCAAATTCGGGTCCTGGCCCGGCGGGTCGTCCAATGCGCGGCTGGCATCGCTGGTATCGAAGCCCACCCCGTCGTTGGGGCACACATTCCAGTTCGCCGGGGTGCCGGCTGCTTTCCATTCGTTGATAATGGCGTCGTCGATAGCCTCGTTGCCTATATTCAACTTAATGCGGTCGGGCACCGGGCCGGGTTGTTTGAAATCGCTGCCTGGCGGCGGCACGGCAAAGTATTCGGGATGAGTTTGGCCGTATTTCTCCCACCAATCCATGAACGCATGACCGAACTTATACTGCGAGCGGCTGCCCATCTGGAAACGGCGCAGCCACTGCTCGCTTTGCGTTGCTAAATCCTGATGTTGTTTCTTTGTGAGCAAGGTGGGACTGCCCTCAAATGAGCGCACAGCCAGGCCGTTACGCAAGCGGCGCTGTTCCAGGACGGGCCGCCCCTGGTAATTAATCTGCGGCAATGGAATGGAAGAGCGCACCGGCACATGGGTGCCCACATCGCCCGGCCACAGCCAACGCACTCCCAGTTGCGAATCGAGGTAATAATCGACAGCCCATTGCAAGGCGTTGCTTTTACCACCATCACCGGTAAATACCAGAGTGTTGCCATTGGCCTCGACGCGAAATGTCTCCAGCGGCAAGCTGTCTTTGCCAAACACGATGCGCACGATATCGGCGGGCAGTTCCCCCGCTTTGGCTTCATCGACCACCGGCAAGGTGACGCGACCGGCGCGGTTTAAATGATATTGCAGCTCTTCAATCGCCTGGCGCACCGCTGAAGCGGCGTTTGCCGGTAATACAATCACGCTACGCGGCTGGTTGTCTTGCACCAGGAACAAAGCCTCCTGTTCCTTTGTATTGCCGGGAGAGGGCAACAAGAGCGGGACCAGGCACGACAAAGTCGTTTTTACTGTGGTTTGGCTAAACTTTTTCATTGTAAATCCCACAGCGTATCACAGGCTGTTCCCGAACACCCGGGTGCGCCGTTTAGGGAAGAAATCTTTTGCGCTTTCACATGGCCATCGGCCCACAGGGTAGAAACCATCTCCAGGTGCCGGGGCGAGACGTAGCCATAATCATTGGTGCCGATTGAGCCACCGTTGAGTTTCCAGTTGGCCGGAGCATAGACGTAATCGCGCGACGCCGCCTCGATTTCATCATCCGTCATCATCACAGTTTGGGCGGGAACGGTTATTTGCGCCAGGGAAACCGCACTCTTGAGTCCCTGCGGCGCCAGATAAAAATAGTTGTAGCCGTAGGAATAAGGCCCCTGGAAAGTATCGCTGGGGCATTTGAAGACCTGGATGCTTTTCACGTAGGGCTCGGTGTAATAAATCACCGTGTGGTTGCTGTCCTCGGTGTTGTTGGCCCAGCTCGACGGCAGGCGCTCATCGTAATCCTGGGTATATTGCATAATGCCCAAACCCACCTGCTTGAGATTGCTGATGCAACTGGTGCGCCGCGCGTTTTCCCTGGCCCTGGCGAAAACCGGAAATAGGATGGCCGCGAGTATTGATATGATAGCAATGACGACAAGCAGCTCTATTAGAGTAAAACCGCCTGATTTGCGAGAAGGGAACATGACATCTCCTGAAATGATGGACCGGCGTAGTATATATGCCCCTTTTTATTGTCCCTCAAACGTCGCCATCGGCTCAAGCCATGCGTGAGCGGATAGTTTTTTTATTAGATCTTAGGTCTTGGATTTTAGAGCTTAGGTTCTGGCCGGAGTGAGCGGTTTGCTTCTGGCCTGACGTTTTGCTGTGTTCTGGATTCCTGTGTCCGCGAGGATGACAGGTGTGGAGGATAACCGTCTGCATTAACGTCCGGTTACCGTTATTCATCGTTCAGTATTCATCATTCATCGTTAGTCGTTTTCTGCCTTAATTTCCGAAACTCCAGCGGCGTGTTGCCTGTGGATTGGCGAAAGGCGGTGCGAAAGTGGCTCACCGAGCGGAATCCCACGAAATCGGCGATGGCTGCAACCGACCATTGCGAATCGCGCAGCAGGTTTTGGGCTTCGTTGAGGCGTTGTTGGAGCAGGAACTGGTTGAACGACAGGCCGGTTTCACGGCGCACGGTGCGGGTGAACTGGGCGCGCGATAAGAACAGGTCGCGGGATACTTCGTCCAAGCTCAGTTTTTTGCGGAGATTGGCCTCGACGTAGTGATGGAGCCGGGTGGTGAAATCTCCCTCCGCCAAGCCACCGGCTTCGCCCATCGGGCGATAGGCACCGTGCATCCTCTGCACCAGCCCTGCCTGTTCTTTTTGTAAGAGAGCGATAAAGAACGCCGATAGCAGCGGCGCGCCTACCTCACGAAAACCTTCTGCATGGCCTTCAGCTTCGCTGGCCAGGGCGCGCAAGATGAGATGGGTGCTTTCGTCCTGGACCAGGTATTTACTGGTTGGCCCCCGGCCCCGTACATCGAAATGACTGCTCCAGCACTCGATGGCGTTGGGGTGCAGCAGAAAAAACAGAAGGTCGCAAAAAGTGCCTTTGGCGGTATCGATATAGGGCTGCGTGCCATCGGGGTGCGGAGTATGCGGGGGAATGAAGATAAAATGCCCCGGCCCGCATTGCACGCGATGCTCTCCCAACTGGTAATCGATATAGCCGTTAATGGTGCAAGCCAGTTTAAATTTATTGACCTCGTTCAACGCCAAGTCCGGCCAGGTGGCGACTACGCTGCGTGTGTTGTCGTAGTAGTGCCGCCCCTTTACCGCCACACGTTTTCCCTGGAGCGGGTGGCTGGTCACCAGCACGTCTTCGGGCATTGGGGTGCCGATCATATCGGGACGGGCGACGATGAACCGTGCCCCGGCGTCGCGTTGTGTCCATGGCACGAGTTTTTCGGTGAGAACCTGGGAAAGGGCAAGCATCTGTCTAGAGTATGCAGGAAAAACGCGCAATGCACCCGTAGGGGCGTGCGGCGGCACGCCCACGAGCATGACGCTTACGTCAACCTCATATGGCAACATTTGCAAAAGGCCCGGGCGCAGCATGCTGCGCCCCTACGAGGGTGCTGGCAGGGCGTAAAGATGGGGGGAATTGCAGCGCCGGGCGTGCCGCCGCACGCCCCTACACGTCGACGCGCAGGCCATCGTAAGACATCTCCACACCGGGCGGCAACTGGGCTTGCGTCTCGTGATGGTCGAGGTCGTGCGCGAAATGCACGAAAAACGTGCGCTGCGCGTGCAGCCGCTGTGAGGCGGCCAGCGCCTGTTCGATATTGAAATGGGTAGGGTGCTCGCGGTGGCGCAGGGCATCGACCACGAAAACGTCGGGGTTTTGCATCGGCTCCCACGACTCGTCGGGGATGTGTGAGCAGTCGGTGGCATACACCAGCGTGCGGCCCTGGTGTTCGATGCGGTAGCTCAGAATCTCTGCCCGTCCGTGGATGATGGTGATGGGCGTGATGCGGAAATCGGCGATTTCAAATGGCACGCGCGGCTCGATGATATGGGGCGTGAAG
>DAITOV010000207.1:0-8744 GCA_036833945.1 Abditibacteriia bacterium | reverse complement strand
CGCAGAGAGGAGAGGGTTAGTGGAGCGTAACTCCCCTCCCTCAGGGAGGGGCTGGGGGAGGGAGTTCTGGCTTAGAGCTTACTCATTGATTGGAGCCTGAAACAATTGCAACGCTTCAAATCCCCCACCCAACCTCCCCCTGAGGGGGAGGAGTTTTGCTCCCTAAACTGCAACTCTCCTTCTCTCTGCGTACTCTGCGTGAGCTTAAATCAACTTAAACAGCCGCGACAATATGCTTGGCCGAGATTCCGGCAGCATCCATCAATTCATCCGGCTTGCCCGAATGCGGCATTTCGGTGACGCACAGGTGGCTGAACTTGGGCACGGCAACCTGAGCTTCGGCGAGAGCGGCCAGAACGGCGTCGCCCAGACCGCCTTCTTTCCAGTGGTCTTCCACCACGACGAGGTGGCCGGTTTCGGCAACGGCTTTGGCGATGGTTGCCCCATCGACCGGCTTGACCGAATAGAGGTCGATCACACGCACGTTCTTGCCTGCGGCCTGCAGTTCGTCGGCAGCCTTGAGCGCTTCGTGCAGGGTGATACCGGCACCGATGATGGTGGCGACATCGTTATCGGAAGAGCGGATAACCTTGCTGCCGCCGATGGGGAACTGCTCTTCGGGGCCATAGAGGACCGGGGTCTTCTCGCGGGTGCTGCGCAGGAAGGAGATGCCGTCGATATCTTTCATTTGCGCAATCAGGCTGAATGCCGAGGTAGCGTCAGACGGATACAGCACGGTCGAACCCAACACCGAACGCATCATGGCGAGGTCTTCGAGGGCCATCTGCGAGGGGCCGTCTTCACCGATGGAAACACCGGCGTGCGACCCCACCAGCTTGAGGTTGGCCTGGGAGATGGTGCTCATGCGAATCTGGTCGTAGGCGCGGGCGAAGAAGGCCGAGAAGGTGGAGCAGAACGGCTTGCGGCGGCGGTTCTGTAAACCGACGGCGGTGCTCACCATCTGCTGTTCGGCGATGTAGATTTCCACGAAGCGAATCGGATCGACCTTTTTCATGGTCTCGCCGAAGGTGGAGTTGGAAACTTCGGCGTCCAGAGCCACAACGGCCGGGTCGGCTTCGCCAATGGCGGCCAGAGCGTCGCCATAAGCCTGGCGGGTGGCGATTTTCTCGCCCAGGGTGTAGTTAGGCAGCTTCACTTCACCGGCAGTGAGGTCGGCGCCCTGCAAATCTTCGGGCAGGTTCACTTGCACGCTCACGCTGGGAACGCCGCCCACGGTGGCGGAGATTTCAGCGATGGCGCGCTCGGCCATATCAGCCGGGAAGGGCTTACCGTGCCAGCCATCTTTATTGGAGACCTCGGAGAAGCCGTAGCCTTTTTCGGTCTTGGCGATGATGGCGGTCGGCTTGTCGGATTCGAGCGAAGCGGCGAAAGCGCCGTCGCAGGCGTCCACATCGTGGCCGTCGATGACGATGGCGTTCCAGCCGAAGGCTTCGAGGCGGGCCTTGTAGACATCGGTGTTGTGGCCCAGCATGGTTTCGCCGCGCTGACCCAAACGGTTGACGTCGATGATGGCGATGAGGTTGTTCAGGCCATAGTGTGAGGCCATGGCAAAGGCTTCCCACATGGAGCCTTCAGCCATTTCGGAGTCGCCGCAGATGACCCAGGTCTTGAACGGCAGCTTGTCGAGGTATTTGGCGGCATAGGCGTCGCCGATGCCGATGGGCAGGCCCTGGCCCAGCGAGCCGGTAGCGGCTTCGACCCACGGAATGTCCGGGGTGGGGTGGCCTTCGATGCGCGAACCGATTTCGCGCAGGCTCATCATTTCTTCATCGGTGATAGCACCGGCGGCCTTGTAGGCGGCATACAGCAAGGGACAGGCGTGGCCCTTGGAGAAGATGAGCGAATCGTTATTGGGATGACCGGGGTTGTTCCAGTCGTATTTCAAGTATTTAGCCAGCAAAACGGCCATAAAATCGGCACCCGACATCGCCGAGGTCGGGTGTCCCGAACCGGCCTTCGTGGTGCAACGGATGCTGTCAATGCGCAACTGCGCGGCGAGTTGTTTCCAAAACTCGGTAGTGTTTTGTGCCATGTATTCTCCTGAAAATTACCCCTCTATTTATACCAAAGGCGGGAGGGAGCGTTTAGTTTTTGATCTCACAGAGCGACTTGAGCACCCCGCTATTGGGTCAACTTATGGCTATTTCGCTAAAAACGCACTCAAATCAATTTTTGAGTCAAACGGTCTGTCCCAATTTCTAATTACTTTGTTTTATAGATGTGATTTACGTCTCGATGCACCCGTTACCCAAAAATGAACGTTTTAGGTACTTCATGCCATCGTCTATCACAATCGTGTTTTTGCCAGGTATCTCTATAGTCGAATTACACTCTGCATCCACAATCACACGTAAAACAAAAACACACTTGCGCGTAGAATGCAAAAAATATTCAGAATTGCAAAAAAAGACTAATTTAATTCCAATTTATGGTGCCATAATTAACCAATATTCGCTGTGCTATTTTAATTATGGAGAGAATGGGTGAAGAAAAATTTGGCGATCTTGGCAGGACTGTGCCTTACAGGGCTGTTTTCGGTTGATTATGCCTTAGCAGGGTCTTGGGAACAGGTTTATAACGAAGAAGCATTTAACACGCCTGCATGGGAAGTAGAAAACGCAAAACGATTAAGGGGTGAGCTTCATTGGAGTGTCCCCTCGAACTGGGCGACTAGCCTCCCTGGACAAACTCAAGTAACAATACCTTGGGCGGAAATAGGTGATGAAGGCGCTGGATTTATGGCAAGCCTGCTAGCTGTTGGCGGTGAGGGCGGAAGTGGCATTGCATATTCCGAAGGAGAGAGACGAACAAAATATAAATGGGTGCGCAACCAGATAAATGGCGTTGATGACCCCAATGATAATCCGCCGCCCGTTTTATACGTACGTGTAGACGGTAGTGCATCTATCGACGCTTACAATTCGGCTGGAGAGTCTTTTGGCGCTACCCTGACCACAACCGTTGATGATCAATCAGGAACAGGGGTTTATCAAGGGTCTGGCACATGGATTGACAATAATGTCAAAAGCGTTCTTCTGCAAATAAAGACATATGGAGCCGAAGAGGTATGGGTGCCGTGGGTAATTTTTAAGTCCAGAGGGACTATCAGCGCAAACGGAAATTCAGGCACATGGGTGGGAATAACGGGCAGCCTTTCTTACTATTCTTCGATTGACCACCGGGGGGTAAAAATCGTGAGCCCCAGCATAGAAAATCCATTTTCGTATTATAAAGCCTATGCAAGTGGCTTGCCGGTTCAAGAAATTCATCAGCGCGATGAGGTCGATGCGATGGTCGTCAGCAAAGCCGCTACGAAACGCATTATCACTCTGGCCGACCTAAGCAAAAAAGTACGGTGGTACGGTGGAGCAGAACTCGAAGCCCTGACATCGGGTTTTACAACACCCACCTACAGTTGGGATTTAGATCAAAATAAAGACATTGCAAGTGGCGACGAGTTAACCGTCGTCGACTATACCCACTACAATCCATTTGGCCCTTGGACACTTGTCTTATCGGAAGACACGCTACCGCCTGGCACCAAGACAGATTTTAAAGTTAGGGTCACGGATGCGGACGGGGCCGTTGGCAGTAATACATATACGATCCAATGGCACAAACCTTTTGAGAATTATATTGATGACCCAAACGACTCAGATTTCCCCAGAGAAGGATATAATCTTTGGCCCTCAGATGTAATTAATGGCACAATCGAAGCAGGAGCAGCAATTAATGGCTCAACTGGGGCTACAGCAACTTACAAAAAAGTGCTCTTGACCCAGCTCTCAGACTGGGCAGAAACAGGCACAGGCTTGTATAAAAAACTCGATTTCTTAGGGTTAGCAAGCCCTTATGTAGAAGGAATAACAGAAATATTGGTCGATTTAGGTATTCTAGGTGATTTTGATCATGACGAAGGAACTTCCATGGTTCTACAGAACTCGAGTGATATGTTTAACAAAGCAGTGGAAATTACGGAGGCTGGTCATAATAGTTTAGTTCCTGCAGGGGCAGATTATGATGACTGCTATCTAACAAGTCCTTTATTCTATGTGAAGTATCAAGTGCGCCATTTGATAGGCGATACCTACGGTCAAAATGGATACCTTGGTCAAGACGATAGGTTAGTCGGCTCAGATAATGATGGGACAAGTATTTATGGTCGAGGATGGACAGGCATCTACGAACGTATTACACCGTAATAATACTATTAGCTTAACTATTACGTCAATCGAAATCATTTACATTTCAGTCAAGGAACTTGTATGAAAATTAATAACAAGAGGAGCTGGCTCACTTGCGTTTTGCTGACGTTAGGATATTCATTTCAAGCAATATCTCAAAACTACACGGCCGACGATGTGAAGTGGGCGCAGATTGATCGATTTACCGGTAACGATGCTCCCTTTATTTCGCTGCGAAAACAGCTTGAATCGGAAATAAAAAAGGGACAATCACCACTCACATTTTATAACCGTCATTTAGCCAATGCCCAAAAAGGCCAGGTAAGTGCTCTCTATCTCGTCGGGTTAAGCGCATTCGAGAATTGGAAACACGGTACCACTACAAAGCGCGACAATAGGAAAATTTCTGGGGAAACGTTTCAATTAATGTACAGTATGCCGGATTTACCGCAAAGCTATGAATTTCTAAGAATGCGATTTCTACTCACCACGCACTCTGGATATGCTCGAGGGCTTGCTCCTTTAGGCCGGAAACTGTTGCAAAGACAGCCTAACGATCAGTCTGTAGAATTTCGCTACGCCTATGTCCTCATCGAAAGCACGCGTTCCAAAAAACAACGGGAAGAAGCCCTGCAATTTGTTTTTCGCCTGAAAAAGAAATACCCTGCGAAAAACGACGATATACGTTCTCTGCTCTCCACAATTTACATGATCCAGGCAAATTTAAAAGAAGACCCCAAAGCGCGCGCTAAACAAATCGCTATTTATGAAGAGTTACTCCGGGAGTATCGTAAACGTCCGCAAACACCGCGCACTCAGGAATCGATTCGAGATGCGAGCCTTTTGTTAAAATCAGCACGCAGAAAACAACAACAAGGTCGTTAGACTGCACAATTTTGAAATACTAACCATAAAAGCGCGGAGCCTTTTGAAGGCTTCGCGCTTGTTACTGATGGCAGGTCCGTTACATGGACCGGTGGCCGCTCTCAGCTTTCTGGTGTTGGATGGGATAATACAGAGAGTCCTCAGTTACTCTGGCAACTTACCGAACCTGTGAAAATTGTTGAATATCAAAGAGGGTATGACGAGTCACCGCACTCCAAAAGGTAAACTGCAAAGCCAGCCTATGTCCACCAACCCCCAAACCCTCCGCCTGCTGCTTTGCGACCTCCAAAACCACATCCGCGACCACCTCGTCGCTTCCCGGCTCGCCAACACCGATACCGATTTAGCAGCGATTTCCCACGTCACCCAGGCCGATACCATTTACGCTATCGACAAGCTCTCGGAAGAGGCGATTTTGCATTGGTTTGCCCACCACTGGCCGGGCGAGGAACCGGTGGAAGTGGTGATGGAGGGCATCGAAGAGGGCGAGGCGGTGACTTTTCCCACCGGCACGGCGGTGGAAGACACCAAATGGAAGTGCATTCTCGACCCCATCGACGGCACGCGCGGCATTATGTATGACAAGCGCAGCGCGTGGAGCCTGGCCGCTCTGGCACCCCAGCACGGGGCGGATACTTGTCTGCAAGATATCACCATCGCCGCCATGACCGAACTGCCCACCAGCAAGCAGTGGCGCGCCGACCAGGTGAGCGGCGTGAAGAGGCAGGGCATCGTGACGCAGGCGGTGAACGTGCTCACCGGAGAGTGGCAGCCGCTGAGCCTTTCTCCTTCACAGGCGCGCGACTTCAAGCATGGCTTTGCGGGCTGGGCGCGGTTCTTTCCCGAAGGCAAATCGCTGCTCTCCAAAGTGGAAGAAGAATTGTGGGACGAACTTTACGGCCTGGGCCGGGAAGCTACGCCGCTGATTTTCGACGACCAATACATTTGCAGTGGCGGGCAGTTCTATGAGATTCTGGCCGGGCACGACCGCATGCAGGGCGATTTGCGTCCGTTTGCCTATGCGAAGTTGGGCTACGAGTTTCCGCTGGTGTGCCATCCCTATGATGTCTGCACCTTTTTCCTGTTGCAGGAAGCCGGGGGCATCGTAGAAGCGCCCGACGGCAGTCCGCTCAATGCGCCGCTCGATACCACCTCGCCGGTGGCGTGGATGGGGTATGCCAATGAGGAACTGGCCGGTCAGGTGCGCCCGGTATTGCAGCGTTTGATGCGTGAGCACTTCGAAGAACCGCGCGCGTAAGCAAGCCGGGTGGGGTATGGCCTAACGCCAGGACGAGCAAATGCCGGGGAAAGGTAAAAAGCTTAGCCCTTCCACTCGCTTACGCACGTGGTTCTTCGCACGGCGGGAGGTTTGGGGTAAGTGTCATGTTTTTAGCCCACCCGGCTTGCTCACGCGCGCGGTTCTTCAGTGGGTTGATAAAATAACGGCAATGTTCAAAGCTCCTAACGTCCAGTTGCCGCATCCGGCTCCGCGCGCCCTGGCAGCGCTGCGTAGCAGCATTCTGCCTGCGCTTGAAGATGCCCAAAGCTGCGGCATCAGCCTGGTGGAGCCGCCATTCCGGCTGGCAGCGGGTATTGGCGTGGAACTGAAGCCGGGCAAGCCTCTGGCGTTGCAGAGCGCGGTTAAGGGGCTTTTCAGTAGCACTATTCTGGCCTGGCCCGAATGCAATGTGCACACCACGCGGTTCCCTTATCTGGGCTATGTCATCAAGGGGCACATCGACTGGCGCATCGGCATTACGCAGAAAACGGCGCGGCAGGTGGGCGGGGCTTATCGCAAGAGCAACCACGCGGTACTGCGCATTCCGCAGAACCACTTTTTCCTGATGCCGCCCGGCGTGCCTTACGGCAGCCTGCCCACCATCACCGAACAAACCCCCACCAACCTGCAGGTACTGTGGTTGCGCTTTCATCGCCTGGGCTTTCAGTATCACTTCAGCACCCGGCTCGAAGACGGCAGCTACAACGGCGAACCCGACCTCTATATCTCCGATTCGCGCACCCTGGCGCTGGTGGAAACCCTCATCGAAGAGTTGCGGCAGCAGCCCGCTTCGCCGGTGGCGGCGCGCGACCTGCTGCGCTGCATCCAACTGCGGTTCCAGCGCGGGCTGCAAAACCCGCTCAACCAGGAAACCACAACCGCGCCTGATATGGTTCGGCTGGATCACAACGCCAGCCACATCGTGGAGCAGGCCGTGGCCTATATTGAAGCCAACTATCGCTACCGGCTCACCATTAATACGGTGGCCGCCAACGTTTTCGTTTCCCCTTCCTACTTGCGGCGTATCTTCCAGCAGGAAAAAGGCGTTACTCTGGCCGAATATATCACCCGGTTCCGCATCAACTACGCCTGCACGCTGCTGACCGAAACCTCGCTCAATATCAGCCATGTGGGGCGCAACGTCGGCTTTTTTAACAACTCCTCGTTTTGCCAGGTGTTCGCGCACCGCATGGGGTGCACGCCATCGGAATATAAGCAGCGGCAGGGGAATAGCGTTAAATAGCACGCCAAGCCTTCGGCTACGCCAACTTCGTCGCAAGTTTGCGCAATAACGGCTGGGAAGGTGAATGCGGAGATTGTTGAATTGCCCTCAATATTTAACTTTCCGTAATAGTAGCATTTAAATAAAACATTAGGCATTTAAATAAACAATTTGGTGTGTAAATGAGGTTTAGAGGGTCTGCGAACCGGGCATAATTAAAGGGTGTTTACAGGGAAAGATGCCGGTAAACACGAACAGGAGCAACCAAATGGACCACCTTCGTTCCAACCGAAAAACCGGATTTACTCTTATTGAACTTTTGGTCGTTATAGCTATTATAGCTATTTTTGCTGCGATTCTCTTCCCGGTGTTCGCCCGTGCCCGGGAAAATGCGCGGCGCACCAGTTGCATTAGTAATGTGAAGCAACTCAGTTTGGGGTTTATTCTCTATGCACAGGACTACGATGAGCGGTTTTCCAACGTGGCTGCGACCACGACGGCGTCTGTTGGCTGCCCCACTGCGCCGACCAGCCTTTGTAACCTGAGTTGGCCGATAAGGGTCTATCCTTATATCAAGAATGTCGATGTCTTCAATTGCCCCAGCAACCCCGACCGGCGTTGGCTGGGCACCAATATCGGCACCAGCGGAGTAACCTCGGTGAGTTACGGCTACAACTACCTCTTCAGCGGCAAAACGTTGTCTTCGCTGGCTTTTGCCTCGCAAACCATCATGACGGCCGATACCACCGGTGCGAACGCCTATTACCTGAAAGAAACCTACGACTCGACCCGCTACCTGAGCGTACGGCATTTCGATGGCGCAGTGATGGGCTATGCCGATGGACACGCCAAATGGATGAAGCTCCAGGAAACCAGTGCCGGGGTGCCGATTTACCCGACCAGGGCGAACGGTATTTACTGGCAGCCGGATGGGTCGGGGTGATCTTGCCCCTCAACACTTCGCGTGCCCTGTAATCGAGATAATACGTCGATTTGCGAACCCCGAGCGTGAGCGACGGGCACGGCCTTTGAGTTTTCGTGAGCTTTGAGCCAGTGCTCACTCGCTCACGCTCGGGGTTCGCAAATAATTGATGACGTCCTGCTCGATGCAGAAAGAATTGAAAAGCCTAACCCTTAACATGAAACCGATGTT
>DAITOV010000206.1:0-8753 GCA_036833945.1 Abditibacteriia bacterium | reverse complement strand
AGAACGGCCAGACGGGTATTTTGCGAGAAGCCAACGCCCACGCCTGGACGGAAGTGTGGGTCGAGGGCTGGGGCTGGGCCACGCTTGACGCCACCCCACCCGACGACCGGGGCGACAACGCGCCAGACTGGTGGGAAAATTGGGCCGACCTGCTGGGTTCGACGCTCGATTCGGGGCGCTCGTGGCTGGCCGATAATAAAACCAAAGTCGCCTGGGGCTTGCTCCTGTTGGTGGGAATGCTGACCTTCGCCGGCACCCGCATCGGCCTGGCCGACCCGTTGCTGGCCCGCCTGCAACGCCTCACCACCGGCAAGACACGCCTGAGCCAGGCACAGTCGCAGCGCATGGTTACCAAATCGTACTATAAAGCCGCACGCCGCCTGGCACGCCGGTTCCGCCGCCGCACCAGTTGGGAGACACCTTCCGAATGGCTAACCGCCGCCGAGGCCGCCCTCGACCTGGAAAGCCCACAACCGCTGCGGGAACTGACCAAGCTCTATCAACAGGCGAAATATTCGCCGCGTGAAGTGAGCAGCCAGGATGGAGAGGCGGCAATGGCCCAGTTGCGGCTGGTTTCGTGGAAGCGACGGAAGGAAGCTTAGTTGTGGCCTCTGTTTTCATAGCACGCAAAGCCTTCGGCTGCGCTAACTACGTCGCAAATTAACGCGATTTTATCATTGAATTAACCACAGATGAACACAGATAAACACAGATGTTTTCTGGGTTGTCGTAAGTTCAAAGCGTCATGTTCGCCACCGCACGCATCCACGGTTGGTTGCCTTTATTCATCGTTCAGCATTCATCATTCATCGTTAGCCAGTTCTGCCTTCAGACTTGCCTCTCCCGTCTCCCCAATGTTTCCGTCCTTCCACTCGCTCACGCGCGTGGTTCTTCGGGCTGTATCCGTTTGGTGTTTCGGCCCAAACCCACCAGCAGCCAGCCCCACAGGATAGCGTTCGCCAGCACGCCGGGCAGGATGAGCCAGGGCTGGTTGAACTGGCCGCCAAGCCAGAGCGCCAGCCAGCCCAAGGGGAAAGTGAGGATGACGCTGAGCAAAACGAGGATGAAAAGGGCGATGGCTGGAAGGTAGGATTGATCGTTGGTATGGGAATAAACAAAGGCCAGCACGAGCGAAATGCCAAAATCCAGGGGGCTGAGGCACAGCATGGCGAAGTAACCGCCGGAAAGCATCTCCTTGCACGCCGAATGGGTGAGCGCCAGGATGAGGGCTGTGAGCGAAATGATCGCGCCTATTACTTTTGTTTTCGTCATATTTTTGACGCACATTCTACTGCCTTACGACAGGGCATTATCTTGATGCGTTTTTTGTCCTTTGAAAAAGAACAAACGCTCGATCACGGGGATGGTTTCGCATCACTGTCTTTTATCATCGCATACCTTCATCAGAGTCGGGAAGCCCACGGCTACGGCATAGATTCCGAAAAAATAGTGGATAGCATATTCCATCGCATGGGATCCAAATAATACCATTAACGGCACAAGCACTGCCGCAGATAAAGCCCAGAGTAAAGCAGAGTGTTGCTCCTGCTTGATTAGTTTTCTCAAATAAAAGTAAGTGGCCGAGAAAGCGAATAGATTCGCAAAGCCTAATAGAGCTAAAATGTACACCACTAAAAGAACCCAACCGATTTCGTTGGCAGAAAACCTCTGTAAATAGACAATGGCTGCGGCTGCAAATAAGCTCACTTCTTCCATGATAAATAAGAAGCTAAGGATTGCTATCTCCACGCGATATGAATAATTCGTAATTGGTTTCATTGTTTCCTCTTTTTCTGTCTCCAAAGCTGTAATTTCCATAGGAGTTGCGCCCATAAAATGCAATTCGCGAGCGCACCTCCCAAAATTGGCAAGGGGTCGTCAAACAGGGCAACTAAGCCTAAAGACAACCACCCCAGCGGAAATGTGAGAATGGCACTGGCTACTAATAATCCATTGAGTAACGGAGAGGTGAGATGCACACCTCCACCGACACCAGAATTCAGGCCATAGCCGACTATGAAGGTACAGCCTAAAACCGTAACCACGATGAAAAAGAGCATGAACGACACCAGGCTTACAAAGGTGAAACGGTTCATAAAATATCCTTGCGTTCTTTTTTGATTTGCTTCGAATGATTTTTTCTCTGCATCAAAAACCATAGGAGTTGTCCCCATAATATGCCGTTGGCAAGCACTCCGACAGGTAGAAGCCAGAGGTGATCTAACAAGCTACTCAACCACCCCGCAAGCCACACGAAGGGAAACGTAACTATGGCGCTGATTATCAGCCCTATAATCAGGAATATTGGCGTATCAGTGTTGTATTGCGCTCGACCGCAGAACTGGGGAGGCATATTAATAAAAGATAATATTATTGTTGCGATGGGAATCAGTAACATTAAAAGGGTAATAGCAAAAATAAAGAGAGTTTTTTTCATGGGATTTTCCTCAGCTATAAACGACGACCTGAATAACTCAGAAATCTTTAGTATCGTCGCCCTTTTTTATCCAGCGCTTTATTATGCTCCAGCCATGAGACAGCGCAACTGCCCAACACAAGCTATTGGCCACACCCAGAAAATATATAATCCAGGTTTGCTCAAAACGGTCACTCAACCAAAATCCCAGAGTTCCTAAGGGAAAAATTAAAATATCAAAGACATGACCTAAAGTGATAGCCTCTGGCGAAGGAGGCGGGGGGTTGGTGGTGCAGATTTTAATGGTCAATGCTAGTCCTAAACCACAAATCATGATCGCGCACAGATGCAACACTGTAAAAATTACAATAAAGAACGATTTTTTCACGAATGGTCTCATTTCAAATTCTCCTTTCAGAGTCGAGGCCGGTTGCGTTTTTCTTCAAACCGGTCCCAAAACTCACGCCAGGCTTGGAGGAATCGATCCCAAAGTAGCGCATTGGCATAGCAAAGAACAATGACAACACACAGAAACACGGGAAAGTAATAGAAAAGCAAGCTGAACACCGGTAGAGCTAACCACCCCACAGGAAAAGTCAGCACGACTGTCGCGACTGCAAGCACTACGAATACGGTTTTATCGACTGCCAATGACCTTGAGGAGTTACACGGCGAAATTGCAAGTAGCAGAATATAGATGCAGGCCGACAGCAAAAAGATTTGAATAATTGTGTGTGGAACTACCAGTTTCCAGCGGGTCATGGGATTTTCCTTTTGAGTTTTGAGAAGCGTAATATCTCCCTCGGTATTTTTCTAATAGCTCATGAAACAACACACATTTCAGCGTTCCTTTCCCCTCACCCCAGCCCTCACCCCGAAGGGGCGAGGGGGCATGCTGCACTCACGTTGGCGCTTCACACAGCGTGCAGCGTGGCGGCTCGTGCTCCCCTCTCCTGTTCTGGGAGAGGAGCCGGGGGTGAGGGGCGAGCCTCTTACGTTCGTGTCTTGAGGAACCGCGCGCGTGAGCAAGCCGGACGGGGTGAAGCGTTATGCTAACCCTGACAGATGCCGTAGATAGGCAATAAACCCCACCCCGTCCGCTCGCTCACGCGCGCGGTTCCTCATGTTCAACCTTCCTCACTCTCCCCCTTCCCATACCGGCTATACAGCCAGGAGATGAAGATCAGCGCCAGGCCCAAACCAGCTAATGAGAACATGCGAATGGGGCCGCTGAGGAAGCCGAGGTCGAAAAGGAATACCTTAAACACGGTGCAGCAGAGCAACCCGAGGGCAGCCAGGCGCAACGGTTTGAAGTTGCGGTTGATACCGGCGATGAGTAGCGCGGTGCCATATACCGACCAGGCCACGGAGATGAACATCTGCGCCCAGCGGGTCCAGTAACTGCCCAGGGCCTCGCGGTAGAAGTAGCAGCTTTCATACACCTCTTGCGTGATACCCCACAAAAGCATCGTTCCCGCCAGGCAACCGAAAAAGTTGCTCCATTCCACTTCCCACGGTTCGACCCGGTCGGCATTGCGATGGAGTTGCAAAGCAACCGCCGCAGATATACCCGACAGCAGCATGAATGAGGCGAAGCGCGCATTGAGCAGAGGAGTCCAGCCCAAACGAATGGCCTCCAACGTGGTGAAGAGCAGCAAGGCACCGGCTAAAAGAAACAGGGTGTAGGCCGCCGTGCGGAGCGAAACCAGTTTCCGGCTCAGCCCGGCTTGCAGCAATCCCTGCATGACGATGCCCCACAACGCACTGAGGAAGAAACCGGCCAGCAGCTTCCAGTGGCTGCCCAGGGAAAGCTGATAGTGCTCGAAAATGCGGTAGCTTTCCAGGGAAACGCTGGCCCACAAAGCGACCCCGGCTGTCCAACCGTAAACACCTATCCACGGTTGTTCCGACGGGGCGATGCGGTCTTTGGCACGATGCAGCAAAACAGCGGCGACGCCCCACAGGGCCGTCGAGAAGACAAAGGCGAGGAAGCGCGCATTGAGGAGCGGGGTCCAGTCGAGCCGGTCGGCGTCGAGCGCGGTGAAGAGCAAGTTGCCACTGGCTAACACGAACAGAAGAGAGGCGGCCACGCGGAATGTAACCTGCTTCCAACGCAGCCCCACTCCCAGCAACGCCAACATTCCCACGCTCCATAGCACGCTGCTGAAAAAGGCCGCTTGCATTTTCCAATGCGCGCCCAAAGCGAGCTGATAGTGGGCAAAGGCCGTGTAGCTTTCCTGCGTCGCCCCCCACAGCAGCATCAAGCTGCCTAACAGGCCGCAAGCCACGGTAGATGGCGGCCAGGCGGAACTACCCTCTGTGTCCTCGGTTCCGGCAAAACGTTTTTCGCCTAATGCCAGCACCAACAGGAGTAGGGCAATAGTCGCAATGGCAACCGAACGCAGGTTGAAGAAGAGTGCCAACTCCTGCCCGTTGTAATCGAGCGAAACCAACAGCGCGGTCAGGGCACCTACCCAGCCCAGGGTGATAGCCACAGCGCGCATTTCGGTTAAGCGGCAGGCATAGGCAATTTGCGCCATCACAGCCGCGCTCACACTCCACAAAACAGCGATTGCGAAGAAGGCATTTTTCTCCCACTGTGGGCCATGCCACAGGGTTTCAAAACCGCCATACAGTTCGAGGGTGGCTCCCAGAAGTGCAAACCCTGCCGCAGCGACCGGCCACACGCCCATCCAGTTCAATTCACCTTCGCCCAGTTCTGCGCGCTTGCGAGATATCAACCAACCGTTCAAGCCCAGCATGAGCGATACCACCAGGTAGGAGAGCACGCGCAAATTCCAGAACGGCGGCCAGTCGGGAGTCTTAGTACTCAGGCCGGTCCATAACGGCATGGCCAATGGAATGCACGCCGCCAGGGCCAGCACTGCCAGCGCAGTCTGGCGCACCACTCCATCGCGCGCTCGCACGCCGATGGCAAAAGTGGCGACCGCATAAGTAGCCAGCACCGCCGCAATGGCATAGTTCGCCCCCAACTGCCAGTGCGGGAAGCCGACTTGTTGCGCACGCTGAAACCACAAATAGGTTTCCTGCGCCAACAGCCACGCACCGGCACCCACGGCATAGACGGCATAAAAAGCAGCGAAGGCATCGGCGAGCACAGGGCGCGCCGCGACATCGGGCGAGGCGGCGGCATCATCTTGCAGAGCATCGGGACGTTGCCTTACAATCGCCCAGTGCTGCGCCAATACCAACACGGTGGTTCCTATGCTTACCAAGAGCGGCAGGGCGCGTTCATTCACAAAAAGCCAACCCGACGTGCTCCCACCCCAGTCCATGGCCGACATCACGCCGATCAGCGACAAACCCCACACCCAGTGCCCGGCAGCCTGCAAGAGGCGCGAACGCAGGCGCATGCCCAGGATCAACAAGAGGGCGGCTTCCACACACCACCCCACAGCCAGCACAGCACCCTTGAAATGGATGGGGAAGGCGATCGTTACCATCAACAGGGCAATACCCACAGAGGTCCGTTGCAAAGCGACGTTTTGCGGGGCAAGCATAGCAACGACACGCGCCAGCAGGCCGAACAGAAACGCCAATGCCAGCACGAAGAGCGCGGGATAGGCTACCCCATCTCCGGTTAACAACATATAGCCGCCGAGGGCGTATGTTACAGCCGAAGATACCAACAGCAGCAGATCGGAAGCAGAGGTTTCTTCACGGCGCACCAGGCTGTAGAAACAGGCTGTCGCCATATACATCAGGAAGTAGAGCGTGAGGCAGGCAAACACTGTCCACAAGGCCGCTGGATTATAGTTCCCATCGGCCCAGCCGACCACCAACAGCACGGTGCCGCAGAAGCTGAGCCAACTCAGGCTGTTCCACCGTTTAAAGAGCGAAACGGTCAGGATACCGGCGTTCAGCACACCAAGATAAGTGAGCAGCGACATCGACCCGGACGCCGCGCCAGCCCCGCTACTGAGCATTAAGGGGGTGAGAAAACCGCCCGAAGTCGCCAGCAGGCTCAGGCTGAGTGCGTTATTGCGCACCGCCAGATACACGCCCAGCGCCGTGACCAACGCCATCGACGAGAATGCCACGTTGAACGAAAGCAGATGATACTGCTGCGCGCCGATCCAGATGCTGAGATACAAAACCGCCAATCCGCCGCCCAGCAAACCTTCGCTAAACCAGCGTTGGGCGCGCGAGCGGAAGAAGCTGCCTGCGCCGAGCATGACTATGCCCGCGCCGATGCCCATCGCCAACCGGCCTTCCGGCGGCAGGGGCGGCAGCGATTTCCAGGTGTAGGCCAGGAACGAAGCAATCGCCAGGAACAGCGAAAACAGGCCTACCCACAACGCCCACTTGCCGCCGATGAGGTTTTCCCAATCGCGACCAGCCGTCACTCGAGGTGCTGGTGGCACAACCGGAGGAGGCGGTGGTGCCGGGGTGGAAGGAGCCGCCACTACCGGTTGCGGCTCGGCGGTGGTGGGATCGGGAATCCCCATGATATCCGGCAGCGGCACCACAGATGCAGCGGCAACCGGTGGGGAGACAGGAGGTGGGGTAACGGGCGTGGGTGGCAGCGGCGTTACGGGGCCAATCACCGACGGCTTGGGCTGCGGCGAAGCGGGCTGCGGTGTCAGTTCGGGCAGCGTGACCCAACCTCGCTCGTCGGGCTGCTGCCCAGGCGGTGTTACTGGCGCAGCCGGTGGCGGCTCCGGCTGCGCGGCTTGCGGCGGACGCCACGAGCGCGCGGCCCAGTTGCGGTCGTCATCCGGCTCGGCAGGCTGCGGTGGCGGCGGCGTGATACCGAGCCGCTCCTCTACCCGTTCGAGCCGCTCCACAACGTATTTAATGTTTCTTTCCAGCCCGTCTAAACTGTTGTCGTAAGGAAGTGCGGTAGGCATGATAATTTCCTTCGGAAATGGTCTTTGATCTTTGGCCTTTGGTCTTATTTAAGTCTTAGCGCCGGTTAGGAAGCAAATAGGTGGCCGGTTGTCTGAGCTTGTATTGCTTTTTGAGGGTGTGTTGTTGGATGACATTGGAAGCACTCCTTAACACGGCATCATTTAACTTAACAGTGTTAACCTGAATAGCAGAAAAAATACCCCATTTCGGGGGTTCATTCAGAAAAACTCTCCTCTCAATTGCTCCTGAAAGAACTCCAGGAGGGACGGTCTTCTTCTTTTCCCTGGCAAATACCGTCGATTAAAGTCGCAAGCAACGTCTGCGAGATTTCGCGGGCGTAGTCGGGGGTCATGAGCGGGCTAATGCCCAGCGATACCAGGCCATGCGCTCCGGCCCACAGCACATCGGCAGCGGTGACGGCGTTGCAGGGGCGCACAGTGCCTTTGCCGATGGCTTCTTCGATGGCGACCACCAGCAGGCGCATCGCCACGGTGCGCGGACGTTCGCCTTTGCTGTTGGTGGCGGAAATGACGATGTTTTCCAGCTTCCGGCGGGCTTCTTCGTCGTTCTCATCGCCGTTGTAATCGGTATCGACGAAGCGGGGCATGAAGTAGAAATCGCTGCGCTGCATGAACATCAGGCGGTAGAGCGCGGGGTTTTGCAGGCCGAACTCGATATAGGCCCGTCCCAATGCCTCAATACGCTCCAGCGGGTCGGTGTGAGCGGCGGCAGTTTCTTCGACGCGCTGATCGAAAGCGGCAAAGCCGTCTTGCACGGTTTCGCGCAGCAGTTCATCTTTGTTGCGGAAATAGAGATAGATGGTGGTGGGCGTATAGCCGATGCGCTCGGCCACGCGGCGCAGTGAAAAGCTATCGTAGCCTTTTTCCAAAAACTCCTCGCCCGCCGCCGCCAGAATGCGCTCACGCAATTCGCGCCGCTCCTGCTCGCGCCGCAAGCGGCTGGCTTCCTGCGTGCGCCTGGTCCGGGTTGTCGGAGGAGTTTTTGGCATTATTGACGGTATTTTAGTTAACGGCGTTAAGTATGTCAAGGCAAGAAATGGCAGTTGGAATAGTAACCGCATGTATACATTGAGATTTCACCTCCAGACACCCTCTTCTACTGCTTCGCTTTCCACATGGCATAGAGGTCCATGCCGGAATCCAGTCGCACCGGAACATAGTGAATCTTCATCGTTTGCTCGGCGAATGGTTTGGCCAGATCAGAGGAAATAGCTGCGGTTGAGAGGCCATAGGGTTCTCCATCGTCGTTGGAATAGGCATAGTAAATTTCACCCACTCCCGCCAAGCGCATGGCCGCCATGCACATCGGGCAAGGTTGCCCACTGGCGTAGACCACGCATCCGCTTAGGTCCGGAGAACCTAATATCTGGGCGGTTGAGCGGATCGCCACCAGTTCCGCATGGGCCGTAGGATCGTTGGTCTGCACAATCTCATTAACGCCACGC
>DAITOV010000205.1:0-8786 GCA_036833945.1 Abditibacteriia bacterium | reverse complement strand
GACTGGGACAAGCTGAATAACAAGACGTTTCTGGAAAAACTCGCGCGGAAGTTATTAAATAGGTAGTTTAGAGCTTAGATTTTAGAACTTAGGTTTTGGGGAGCGTCCCTAAGATCTAAGACCCAAGATCCAAGACCTCATTAAGAATGAAAATACTGATTATTCGTTTGTCGAGCATCGGCGATTGTGTGCTCTCGTCGCCGGTTTTGGAGGCGTTGCGCGAGCGCTATCCGGAGGCACACCTCACCTGGGCGGTGCAGGCGAAGTCGGTGCCGGTGGTGCGCGGCTTGCCGGGACTCGATGAAGTGCTGTTGTGGGACAGTAAATCGCGTGAAAACGGCCTGAAACAGGCGTTGCAGCGCACCTGGCGCGAGAGATTCGACATCGCTCTCGATTTGCACGGCCTCGATAAAGCGGCCCTGTTTGCCCTGGCGAGCAGAGCGAAACGCCGTATCTCCGGTACCAGTGCGCGCTTTCTCGCCAACCGCATGAGCAACGAGCGAGTCGATGAACAAGAGTTTTTGCATGCTCGTGAGTTCTATCTGCGGCGCGCTTCATTGCTCGATATCGCGCCCGATGCCGCTACGCGCTACTATCCGCGTGTGCCGATCACCGACGACGATCGTGCGAAAGCCACGCAATTTCTGGTGGAAAACAATGTCGAGTTCGGAGCGCCGCTGCTCGGCATGAACCTGGGCGCCAGTGAAACCGAAAAAATGTGGCCGCCGGAACGGTATGCCCAGTTAGCCAATACCCTGTTGGATGAACGGCCCGAACTTCGCGTTGTCGTGTTTGGCGCACCGGCCGATGCCTGGCTCTACAAGCGGTTTGCCATCGAATTTAACCGCATTCGCAATCATGCCAAGGAAATGGATCCACGTGTCGTGAGTGCAGTCGGCCAACTGAGCTTAATGCAAGTCGCGGCTGTTTCCGAAAGGTGCAGCGCCTTCATCTCGGCCGATACCGGTCCGATGCATATCGCTGCCGCTGCCGGTGCGCCGCTGCTGGCGATTTTCGGACCGACCGATACACGGTTGACTGCACCGGTTCACAAGCCGGGCAACTTGCCGATCCGTATTTTGGATGGGCGCGACATTACCGGTTCTTGGCCCGCTTCGATCAACGTGTGGTCGGTAGCACGTGTGTTGGAAGAAGTGCGGGAACTGATGGCGGAAGTGGAAGCCGCGCGGGCAGGGGCGGCTATCGTAAAATAGTTTTATGCAAATCGATTCTTCGCAGTGGTGGCGCAATCGCCCCGTATTGGTGACCGGCTGTACTGGCCTGTTGGGTGCCCAACTCTGTGCCACCCTGGTGGCACGCGGTGCGCGGGTTATTGGCCTGGTACGCGACCAGGTAGCATCGGGGCAGTTGTTTACTTCGGGCACGGCGCAACGCATTACCATTGTGAATGGTGATATCCGCGACCAAGAACTGCTCGAGCGCGTCCTCAATAATTACGAGGTAAAAACCGTGTTCCATCTGGCGGCACAGGCGATTGTGGGCGCTGCCAACCGCAACCCGGTGGAGACTTTCGACAGCAATATCAAAGGCACCTGGACGGTGCTTGAAGCGGCGCGGCGAGTGCCGGGCGTGGAACAGATCGTGACGGCTTCTTCGGACAAGGCCTATGGCGTCCATGAAGAGTTGCCCTATACCGAAGACGCACCGCTGCAAGGCACTCATCCCTACGATGTTTCCAAGTCGTGCGCCGATCTTATTGCACAGACCTATGCCCACACCTATCAATCGCCGGTGTGCATCGCGCGTTGCGGCAACCTCTACGGCGGCGGCGATTTGCACTGGAACCGGTTGGTGCCGGGTACCATCCGGGCTGCAATTGATGGCTCGGAGCCGCTGATTCGCAGCGACGGCAGCATGACGCGCGATTATATTTACGTGCAAGACGGCGTGAATGCTTATTTGACCCTGGCACAAAGGATGAGTGAAGATGCTTCGCTGAATGGACAAGCGTTCAACTTTGGCAACAATTCACCGCTTTCAGTACTGGAACTGGTACAAGAAATTTTGCAGGTAGCCGGACGCACCGATTTGCAGCCGCGTATCCTCAACCAGGCCAATAATGAGATTCCGGCGCAGTATCTCGACAGCTCGCGTGCCATGCGCGTGTTGGGCTGGGAGCCGCAGTATACGCTGCAAGACGGGCTGCGCGCGACACTCGACTGGTATCGCAGCTACTTAGCGGAGGCGTCTTTGGCTCAGTCATGAAAAACGCCTTGATCCTGTGCGCCGGAAGCGCGCGCCGCTTCTATACCGATGGCGAAAGCCGCCCCAAATGTCTGCTGCAAATTACGCCGGAGGCCACCATCCTCGATGGCCTGATTCGACCGCTACTGGCGCGTGGTTATACCGTAGTGCTGGGGACCGGGTGTGGGCATCAGTTAGTGGCAGCGCACGTGCAACAGCATGCCGAATATGCATCGGTGCGTTGCGTGTATAATCCTGATTACGCCACTACCAACTCTATCGTCACGTTATGGAAGCTGCGCGATTTCGTGGGTGATAACACCCTCATCGTCAACGGCGATTCGGTAATTGAGGAAAGCGCTTTCGACCTGTTCACGGACGAGGCGACACCGCAAGTGCTGGTGAAGCCGTTTCCGGTGTTCGATGAGGATACCTACCGTGTGGTATTCGATGAGCAAGGCAGCGTGGCACGCATGGGCAAGGATATTTCCGATGAGCCTGCGCCGGGATGCCAGGCTTTTGTGGGCATTTCGCGGGTAGGGAATAGTGAACTGTTTTTGCGGGAGATCGAAAATTTGCTGCAAGGCGGGACGCGCGATACCTGGCCAACCACGGCCTATCGCAATTCCATCGGGCAAGTGCCGGTACGTGCTCACAGCATCGGCGATATCCGCTACTTCGATGTCGATACGCCCGAAGAGTTTGAAGCCGCGCGCGATTCTATTGCTGCTGTAGAACAGGCTGCGCCGTCGTCATGAACGTCGTTTATTATGCGCAGCATGTGCGCGACTATTTCTGGGTGCAACCCATCTGGGAAGAGACCGGCGGCACTTTTTGCTCGGAACTTCCCGAGATTGAACCGCTTTTTCGCCAGTACGCGCCTGAAGTGCCGTTTGAGTTGCTGCGCACAGCGCGTAAGCTGACGGTGGGGCGTGCTATCGGTAACCGTAAACTCACCATCAAAAACAAAGCGCGACGCTTGCAGTTAGCTGATGTCGCGAGGCGTTTGAAACCGGATGTTATCATCACTACCAGTAACCATCGCCATGCTATTCAGCGCGACTGGAAAGGGGCTTTAAAACAGGGTGGCAGCACTTTTCCCAAAGTGAAGCAGGTGCAGGCGTTTCACGGCGTTTCGAGCAAGAATGTGAAGTTCAACCCCTGGATGGCCGAGTTCGATTTGCTATTGCTACCCGGCAAGCGCGAGCGCGATAAATTTGGCGCAATGGGCGTGCTGGATAAAACCCGACATGCATTGATTGGTCACCCGAAATCCGACCGGGTATTGCGCGGCGAACTGACCCGCGAAATGGCGCGTGCCAAATATAATTTGCCCTCCGACCGTCCTACTGTGCTTTATGCACCCACGCACGGTGCGTTGTCTTCGTTCTTTCATTGGGGCTTGCAAATCTGTCAGGCTGTGCCCGCCGATTGCAACCTCATCGTCAAGCCACACCCGGTTTTAGCCACCACCACCGCTGCCGAAGGGGCGGGCAGTGAAGTTATCGAGCAAGTGAAGGCCTACCTGCAAAGCCGGGGTGCGTTGTGGCTGCCGCTGGAGCCGGACGTAGTGCCCTTGATGGCGGCTGCCGACGTGATGATTACCGATTACTCTTCGGTGGCTGAAGAGTTCCTGGTGTTCGACCGGCCGTTGATTTTTGCCGATCACCTGGCCAACGCCAGTGGGCGTGACCGCCAGCAGCGCGACAAAGGCGACTGGGCACTGCTGTTTGAAACGGGGACTCAGGTGACACAGGCCGGTGCAATGCCTGGCGCGATTGTCGCAGCGTTGAGCCAACCTGAAGAGCAAAGCGGTGCGCGTCATAAATTGCGCGACTACGTGTTTGAAAACCTCGACGGGTACTGCGCCGCCCGGGCGGCGCAGGCGATTCACGATATTGCAGTATGAAACGCTTTTTCTCGTTTCTCTTGGATTGGCCGTTATTGCCTTATAATCTGGTATTGCTGTTAGCCGCGCCGGTGGTGCTGCCGCTCAAGGCCTGGCGCTACTTTAAGAAAGGCTGGAAGCGGGAATACGATATGCGCCGCTGGTTTGTTCCGGCGCTCACCAAAGCACATAATGACGAGTCGGTTCATGTGGTGATTATGGCGACCGGCTGGGGCGAAATGCGATTGGCAGCCTTGTTAGACGAAGCGCTCAAACGCGAGCAGCCGAATGTGCGCACGACGTGGGTAATGCGCGATGGCGAAGCCGCCGCAGCGGCGCAGCAGCAGTATCCCGAGCAGTCGATTACGTTTCTCCCTTTCGATTTCTTCGTTCCGGTTCTGATCTGGTTGCGTCGCGTGCAGCCAGATTGCGTGGTGTTCCTGGAAAAATTCTGGTTTCCCAACCTGGTGCGCGGCTGTAAGAACTGGGGCGCAACTTTGATGGTCGCCAATGCCCGCACCCGTGCCCACGATTCGGCGCGCTATCGGTTGCTCGAACCGTTTCACCGCTGGATTGCCGGAAGCTTTTCGGCGTTTGCTTTTCAGAGTGAAGAAGATTTGAAAAGGGCCGGAAAAGTGTTGGCACCCAACACCAAAACCGTAGCTCCCGGTAACTTGAAATTCGCACTGCGTCCTGTGCCTGATGAAAGCAAAACGCAAAGTCTGGCGCTATGGCTGCAACCGGATAACACGCCGGTTTTAGCGGCCGGTAGCCTGGAAGAAGGCGATTTAGAATTTGTGTTGCAAGCGTTTCAGGCGGTGTGCGAAAAAATAGCCTGCCGGTTAATGATTGCACCACGCCGCTTGCAACATGCACGGGCCATGCGCCAACAGGTCGAAGCATTGGGCTTGAGCGTCTCACTCCGTAGTGAGGCTCGTGGAGAAGAGGCCAATGTATATCTTCTTGACACTATGGGCGAATTGGCAACGGCCTATCAATTTTGCCAGGCTGTTTTTGTTGGCGGCACATTGGGCAATGGAGCCGGGCACAATGTCGTGGAGCCGCTAATATTTGGCGTGCCGGTCTCTTATGGTTTTAATCGTGGTTTTTTTGAGAGTGTGCAAAAAGCCTGTGAAGTGGAAGGGATAGGATTTCGGGTGCAAAACCCGCAAGAATTGGCGGCGCATTGGGTGGCGGTTTTGGAAAGTGAATCGTTACGCAGGGAATTAGGCGAGAATGCTTCGCGCCTGCTGAGCACGCAGACGGCGGCGCTTGAAGGGAATGTCGGAGTGTTGGTGGGGATTTTGGGTGATGAAGAACCGCGCGCGTAAGCGAGCGGATTGAGCGGGTCTTTTAAAATCCCTCAATGGAAGCCGTTTAAAACAAAAAGCTGAAACAATCCACTCGCTCACGCGCGTGGTTCTTCGTGGTACATAATATGTCAAACCAAACCGATACTCATCAACAATCCACTCGTCACAGTCTCCTGCCGTTACTCACGGACAGGAACCTGGTGCTTTACAATTTGGCCATCATCGTGCTGGGGCCGATGTTTTTGCTCCGTAAAATCAAGCGTCATTTTTCCAAAAAGACGGCGTATGAGTTCTTGCGGCACCGTTGGACGATACCCGTAGAAGGTGGCGAAAAGGACGACCCGAACGCCTTACACGTAGTGTTCGTTTCCACTGGTTTTGGCGAAAAGCACACCACCGAACAACTGACGGCGGCTTTAAAAGAAGTGCGGCCGAATGTGCGCACTACCTGGGCGGTGAAGGCCGATGCAACGGTGGAAAACATCCGGCAGACCAGCCCCGATCAGTCCGTAACCTACATGCCGTTCGACTTCATGCCTTCGGTGGCATTATGGCTCAAAAAGCTGCGGCCCGATGTTGTGGTATCAGTGGAAAAGTTGTGGGTACCCAATATCATCTGGTGTTCGCGCCGCTGGGGCGCACCTGTGGTCGTGGTCAGTGGCCGCCGTGGCCGTTTTGCCGGAGGTGGGACTAAAGGCTCCGTCTGGCGCAATATTAATCACTGGACGCTGTGCGGTTACAACATCATGGGGCTGCAAAGCGAGGTTGAAATCGAGCGGTTGAAAGCTGTGTTGCCCGAAGAAGTGGATACGCGCATTACGGGCATTATCAAGATTTCTCGCTCCGCTGCGGTGCGGCCCACGTTTGAAGAATTATCGGCATGGTTGGAAAGCCGCAATCCACAGAATCTGCCGATCATTGTCGCTGGCAGCACAACCTTTGAAGGCGAAGAAAAATTCGTGCTTGAAGCGTTTGAGAAAACACGGGCACAGGTGCCGTGTCTGTTGCTATTAGCTCCAAGACGCCTGCATCGCGTCGATGAAGTGCAGCAGATCATCGAAAGCCGTGGGCTGAAGGTGGGCAGGCGGAGTGAGTACCCCTCACAAATCACGTCCTCGGCGCAGCCCGACGTATTGCTGCTCGATTCGATGGGAGAGCTGTCATCGTCCTATCATTTCGGCCAGGCATCGTTTGTCGGCGGCACGCTGCAGGGGCCGGGGCATAACGTTTTCGAGCCGTTGGAATGGGGTGTTTCGGTCTGCTATGGGCCGGGCGATGGCAAGACGGTGCCAATCACACAGACTTTGGCGGAGGAGGCGGGCGTGGGCTTTCGCGTTCACACGTCCGAAGAGATGGCGCAAAAATGGACTCGCGCCCTGCAAGATGTTGCCTGGCGCGAGTCGTTACGTGAAAAGTGTGAACAGATTATGGAAGAGCAACGCCAGGCGTTGCAGCAAAACCTGAAAGTCATCGTGGAGATGATCGATCAGGTTTCAGGTAAAGCGTCTTAAGCTGCTGCCGGGGTTTTGCCCAGCGAGGCCAAGGTTTTGTCGAGTGGCGGGGTGGCTTCGAGTACTTGCAAGGCGTCGGGGCGCAGATATTCACGTTCGATTTCGGCCTTAAGCAGGTCTTGCGAGACGATATTCTTCTCCAGGCATTCGCGCAGGAAGCCGAAGAACAGGTCTTGCTGCTTCTGGTCGGGGTGGGGTTGGTGGATGTGCGGACGCTTGCCCAACATGCCGCGGAACTTGTCGCGCAAGGTGCTTTTCAAGCTGGGCTTGGAGTCGGCGGCGATACGGTGCAAGTCCTGGAAAGCCAGGCCGGTTTTCCACGGCTGGGTGGTGCGACGGGTATTGTGCAGCAGTTGTGTGTCTTTATCCAGGTTGTCGAAATCGTTCCACTCTTCTTCAAAGAGGCCGATGCTGTCGGCGGGTTCGAGTTCCAGCACAATCCACGGCTGGTAGTCGCGCTTACCGGCGAAAAGTTCGTCGATATTCTTTTCCCATTCCCAATGCTTGAGCTTGGCGTTATCCATCAGCATGCAACTGGTGGCGTAGGAACGGCCATTCTTCGACTGGCGGCAGAGCACCGATTTACCCTGCATGTCGCGTGAGAGCAAGTCGTAGACGTCGCCCACGGCGAAGATGTCGGGGTCGATGACGATGGAGCGGCCTTCGTAATTCATCAGTTGCGGCGGCAAGAAGCGCAGCATGGTAAACGACTGCAATTCGGCATAGCGCCAGGTGACTTTTTCGCCGTCGCGCAGAAAGGTTTCCCCATCACGCTTCATCAGGTGCGGATACTTTTCCAGTTCGATGATCTGCACATCGAATTTATCGGGATGTTGCGAAGCGCGCTGCAGGGAATAGGCCGAGACGTAGGCTCCCAAAAGCTGGGCGGCGTTGGTATGGATAAAGACGGTTGGTTTCATCCGAAAGACTCTGTAAAATAAGGAAGTTTCGTTGTAACGAAGTGCCTAAAATGCTATCATATTCGCGATACTCGGACAACGCGTATGCGGCCGGGCGTAACGTTGTTTAGAGCGCGTTAGGGGACATTTGTTCCACCTTATTTCTACGATTACTTAAAATGCAATCTCCTGTCATCGTCATCGGTATGGGCCATTCGGGAACGACCCTGGTGTCCGAAATGCTGCATAAGGCTGACACGCCGATGTATAGCGGTGATATGAACGCCGATTACGATAACGGTATTCGCTATGAACGGCCGCTCACCAAGCAGATCAATACCCAGGTTTTTGGCTTGGAGAAGAAACCAAAAATTCTGGAACAGCTCTGGACATTGCCGCTGCATCCTTTAACACAGGAGCAACTCGATAGTTTGCAAGCGGAAGTCGGCGATGGCCCGTGGGGCTTCAAAGACCCGCGCACGGCGATTAGCTATCCCGTGTGGGCACAGGCGTTTCCCCATTGCATCAATCTTTCGGTTTACCGCCGCCATGAAGAAGTGATGCGTTCGTTCTATCGCGACCGGAAGTCGCGCATTTCGGCGCTGCGCCGCATGCGTCGCGGGTTGATTGCCTGGGTGCATTATAATGAGAAGGTGCTCGAATACTTGGAAAGCGATCGCAAGGCGGGGCGCGCTTGCGTGTTGGTGAAGTATGAAGAGCTGATGGAACACGCCTGTCTTCTCAGGCAAGTCGAGACTGCATTAAGCATTCGGCTTTTCGATGCGCGTAATCTCAATTTGCGTCGCAACCGTGTCAAATCGGCAGGCGAGAAACTACTCTATCGTCTGGGTAGCATCGGCTACGAGTCGCAGATTGCCCGCCTTTATAAAGAGCTTGATGCAAACCGCATCAAGCCGGATTGCAAGTAACCTTTGGCATGAGCCGCAAGATCAACCTTCTTTTCCCGATT
>DAITOV010000204.1:0-8789 GCA_036833945.1 Abditibacteriia bacterium | reverse complement strand
AGTTTTTCGATCTCATCGAGTTCTTCCAACGTGGTGCAAATCGGCTTGTCGCTGAGTACGTGCTTGCCGCGTTTGAGGGCTTCGATGGCGCGTCCACCGCGAGCGACGAAGTAATCGCCGATGGCGACGGCATCGCATTCGACTTCATCAAGCATCTGCGCGTAAGAGTCGTAGACATGCTCGAACTTACCGTCTTTGAGAAGCTGCTCGCGGGTGGGGGCATGCTCCTCACAAACCGCAACCAGTTCGACATCGCTGCGCTCTTGCAAGCGTCCTACGACATCGTAAATATGGCCATGACGAAAACCGACGACGACGAATTTCAATGACATCTCTTTCCTTTTTTCAATACTTTCGGGCACACATCAAGTGGTGTGCCCGAGTTATTTTCCCGGTTAAACACAGCCGGGCCGTTCAACTCATTTTGGCGCACAATGGAAAATGAAGCAACCTGTCGTAATTGAGCGATTGTATATTATTGAATTAACCACAGATGAACACAGATAAACACAGATAGAATTCCGAGAGACTCAGACTTTAGAGCTTAAAACTCAGGTGTAATATTTCCGATTGGCCTCATCCTAAAATCTAAGTTCTAAACTCTCACTAAAAATCTGTGTTCATCTGTGTTTATCTGTGGTTAATTTCTATAACTTAAAACTTCGCCGTATAGTCCACACCATCCCAGTTCGGCGGCGGCGGATTTTTGAGGAAATGTTCACAGCGTTTTTTGAAGAGCAGTGCCACGCCATCGTCGGGGTAGGCGGCGAGAATTTGGTACAGGCAGGGCAGAGCTTCATCCCACAACCGGGAACGATAGTAGCTCAGCATATCGATGCTTAAAGCCACCAATTCTTCTGCGCGCAGTAATTCGTCTTTGCTCATGGCATCGCGAAAACCCAGAGGTTCGAAGATTTGCACGATTCCGTTGCGGCCCTTCACCCGCACGAAGTCGATGGGGCGCACCACCAGCTTGTCGGCGACGGCTAAAAAGGTGACATCGGAAATCAGGGACTGCGTGCCATACAAGCGATTGAGATGCTCCAGGCGGCTCGCCACATTTACGCTATCGCCGATGACGGTGTAGTTGAGCCGCTGCTCACTACCGATATTGCCTACAATCACTTTGCCGGTATGCACTGCCATGCGCACATGCACCGGTGGCAAGCCGCGCTCTTGCCAGCGCCGACGCAGACTTTTCATTCGCTCCTGATTTTGCAGCATTGCCCGGCAGGCCAATTCCGCGTGATTTTCCTGGGGTTCGGGCGCGCCCCAGAACGCCATGATGCTATCGCCGATATATTTATCGATGGTACCGCCCGATTCGGAGATGCCCTGGCTCAGGTCGCCTAAATACTCACCCAGCAAATTCAGAAGGTCTGCTGCTTTGAGCTGTTCTGCCAGACCGACGAAATCCACGATGTCACAGAAGTAAATCGATAGTTCGCGCTGCTCGCCGCCGATCACCGGCTCTGTTCCGGTTGCCAGCACACGCTGAATTAAATCGAGCGGGACAAAACGGCTAAACGAATTCAGGCCGAGCTTCATGTGGTTGACACTGTTGGCCAGTTCATCAACTTCAATCAGCATCGAACCCGGCGTCGGTGGCATGTCGAGTTCCATCGCCCGCACTTTCGCCAGTTGTTGCACCGTGATGCTGAGCGGCCTTGTCACCGCAAGGGAAATCAGCCAGCCGACGATGAGCCCCAGGGCCAGCGCAATAATAGTGGTAAGGCCGATGGTCTGCTCGTGTGTATTCAACTGTCCTACCAGCTCTTGCATCGGCACCAAAAGCCCGACACTAATGGTGGGATCGGGAGTTCCTTCGAGGCGGCGATAGGCAATGAAATATTCGCTTTTAGGCCCTTTGCTGCCCGGAGCGATAATTTTGCCCATCGAACTCGGCCCCTGCCTGTTGGCTTGCCGGACCCACTTCACCACTTCTCGCAGAACAGGATCTCGTGTTTCTTGCAGGCGAACGATCTCGTTTGTCTTCCCCACCCGACGAAACAGCAGGTCCCGATTGGGGTGGGCAATCAAAGCGGTGGCTTCATTTTGCCGGATATCGACCACGAAGGCATGGCCGGTGCGGCCGACCTGAATCTCATCGAGAAACTCCGACAGGTTACTACTGGTGAAGTTGGCTGAAACGACGTAGGACAAACGATTATAGGAATGAATCGGGGTGGCGAAACTAAGCCCCGGATAGGCCAGGCCATCGGCTTCGACGATGGGATAGCTATCGGTCCAAACTGCCTTGCCTTCCTGCTTGGCCGCTTTGAAATAAGGGCGCGAGCGAGGATCGTAATGATGCTGTCGATCGATGCGCGTCACTACCCGCTCCGAACCGATGTAGTTGAGGTAGGTCTGTGTCGCGATGCCGTTGACAGGCTGCGTCATTTCGACAGCTACCAGGCTATTGCCCTGGCGCTCGACCTGGGCATATTCCCCACGCTGGGCAAAAGAAACCGAAAGCGAAGAAAGCTGGGGGTATACCTCCAGCAAGATGCGCAGCCGGGAAGTGATGAGAGGGAGATCGCTATAACGGAGAGGGCGTTGACGTTGGCGTTCGAGTTCCGTGAGATATTGAGAAGTGGCAGCACTTACACTTTGAGCGTCTTTGAGATAATCCCAGGTTTTTTCCTCGACCCGCGACAATGCTTCCACGGAGAGTGCTTCGGCCATGCTTTCAACGTTCGAGCGCACGCCCTGGCTGGCACTAATCCACACAGCAAGACACGTCCCCAGGAGAAGGGTCGTGATGGTGGTGAGCACAGTGACTCTTAATGAAACTTTCGCCCTATGCAAATGAGAGCCTCTTTTAGAAAGCGGCATCGACTCGCTTTTATTTTGCTTAATATTGCGGCACTTCGACTTTTAAACAGCAGCACGTCAGCGATTTTATAATTCCCCGGAATCGCTCTTAACATTCTGTAAATTAAGTGTTTACGCGTGCAGACAACTCATAATCGACGTCTTGAATTCAATTTGCGAACCCCGAGCGTGAGCGAGTGGACACGATTTCTTTACTTTATCAGGCTCTTTGCCCGTGCCCGTCGCTCACGCTCGGGGTTCGCAAATAAATGCACTTGCCCTGCACAAAATTCAAAAGACTTAATTTACAACTCTTAGCAAACGACAAAAACAGTTTTAATATCAGCTTTCAGCAGATTTAGGGGCAGGCAAATAACAATCTGAGTTCAATTCCCCGTAGTCTATTTCAAGGCACGAGGCGTTTCAGCGCAAAAACGATTCCAAATCAATCAAATTTTCTCAATTTAATATTTTTCTGTGGCATAACCCTAACCTTCACAACTTAAAGGTTTGTTCAACACCATCCCAAGATGCCGGTGGCGGGTTCTGGGCATAGGCCTGGCAGGAAGTTTTGAAGAGCACAGCGACGCTATCGCCGGGCAAGATTTTGAGGATGGCGTCGAAGCATTCAACCGCTTCTTGCCAGCGCCGGGCACGATAAAGGGCCAGAGCACGCTCGCTCATTCCCACGACTTGCAGAGAGCGTTCCTGCTCGGCAGGCTCCATTTCGCCTTCAAAACCAAACGGTTCGAAAATTTGCAGAGCCGCTTCGCGGCCTTCGACGCGCACCCAATCGACCGGGCGGGCGATTAACCCGGCACCGATCGCCTGCCGGGTGGCATCGGAGATGAGAATCGACGTCCCATAAAGCCGGTTCAGGTTTTCCAGACGGCTGGCCACGTTGACCGTATCGCCGATCACGGAATAGTTCAGTCGGTGCTCGCTGCCGATATTACCGACCAGCACCGTTCCGGTGTGGAGCGCCATACGGACGTGGAGGGGAGGCAACTGCCGCTCTTGGAGCCGCACCCGCAACTTTTCCATTCTCCGGCAATTACTCAAAAGAGCACGGCAGGCGATGGCAGCATGGTCGGGCAACGGTTCTGGAGCGCCCCAGAAAGCCATGATGCTGTCGCCGATGTATTTATCGATGGTACCGCCCGAGAAGGTTATCTCTTCACTGAGTTCGCCCAGGCATTCACTCAGAAGCTGCAACAATTCCTGGGGCGACATCTTCTCGGCCACTGTCGTAAAACCGGCGATATCGCAAAAGTGTACCGTCAACTCGCGCATTTCACCGCCCAGTACCGGGTCGGTGCCGGTTGCCAGCACGCGGCTAACTAAATCGGTCGGCACATAGCGGCTAAAGGCGCGCAAACTCACTTTCATCTGTTCGACGCTATTGGCCAACTCACTCACCTCGATAAGGACCGAACTCATGAGCGGGGGAAGATCGAACTTCATCTCGCCCACCTGTGAAAGCTGGCGCACTGCGGCCTGTAGCGGTCGCGATACCGCTAATGAAATCAACCAACTGACAATGAGGCCCAAAGAGATGGCAATAATAGCCACGCCGCTGATAGTGCGTTCGTGAGCGGCAAACGGTCCAATTAACTCGACGGCCGGAATGATGGTTCCAATACTGAGTCCCGGCGAGGGAGTGCCCTCAATATTGCGGATAGGAGCATAGGAAACGAAGTATTCGTGTGCTCCGACATTGCCGGTAACGCTATTGCCACCAACCTTCACCTTGCCGACATAGACACCATTTTTATCGCGGTATTTGACAATGCTGCCCATCGCTTCACGCAAAACGACATCGTTTACCTGCCCGATGCGCGCCAACTCGGTCGTGTTGCCGCGTTTTTGTAAAAGCAGATCGGAATTGGGATGGGCCAGCAGCACATGGCCGCCACCGCTCCGATCATCAATCACGAAGGCATAGCCGGTGCGGCCCACTTTAATATCCTGCAAAAAATGGCAAAGCTTGGCGCTGGTGAAATCGGCTGTCACCACATACGCAAGCCGCTTGCCGGAGTAGACCGGCATCGCCAGGCTCAACCCCGGATAGGTGACCCCATCGGGTTCAACGAAGGGATAGCTGTCGGTCCACACCCCCTTACCGGCATGCACTGCAGCTTTGAAAAACGGGCGGGTGCGGGGATCGTAGCGGTGGTTGGGATCGACGCGAGTAATGACGCGCCGGGCATCGTTATAGGCAATATAGGTTTGGGTGGCGACGCCGTTTACCGGGCGCGTCATTTCCACCGCACTCAGCTTGTCGACTTTCCGCTGCACATGGGCATACTCGCCATGTGCAGCAAAAGAAACCGAAAGGTAAGAAAGGCCGGGATAAACCTGGATAATCTCATGGAGATGGGTGGTGAGTTCGGGTAAGTCGGCCACCGCAAGCGAACGGCCACGCGCCCGCTCCATCTGCAAAACCCGGTTCCCCACCAGGGTGCCGGCAATTTGGGCATTATCCAACTGGGCCTTGGTCTGCTCTTCTACACGCGAGAGCGCTTCGTGCGAGGCGGCCTCCGCCATCACCTCGACGCTGGCACGCAAACCGCGAGTCGCACTCACCCAGACGATCGCAAAAGTCAGCAGCAACAGAAAAACGATGCAACTGAGAAGCGTGATCCGAAGCGAAATTTTCGCGCTTCGCAAAATGGAAACTCCTTGTTTTATGTGAATTCTATAGCTTCACTACCGCTTACATTGAATTAACCACAGATGAACACAGATAAACACAGATGGGAACGGCAGAATGAAGAACCGCGCGCGTAAGCAAGCCGGACGAGCCTGATCTTTTTGCTGACTCTGACATCCTTTCGTCCGCCCGCTATGCCAAACCCCGTCCACTCGCTCACGCGCGTGGTTCTTCGTGACTTTTGCATAGGGTAGGGACATTTATTTGCGAACCCCGAGCGTGAGCGACGGGCACGAGTTCTTTGCTTCACCAGACTCATTGCTCGTGCCCGTCGCTCACGCTCGGGGTTCGCAAATTCAGTTCAAAACTTCAATTACAAATGTTCGCACATATAAAAACTGAACCTCTTAATTTACAGAGTATTTAATCCGGCCTTAATCTCGTCGTTACTTTAACATGTTTTGGAGCTTGTTATACCCAAAGACGGAAGTTTCTCGGTAGGAAAAGGGAATATTACAACTTGAAAGTCTGCTCCACCCCATCCCATTCGTCTGCTGGCGGGTTCAGGCTGTAGACCTGGCACGAGGCTTTAAACAGGGAGGCAACGCCGTCGCCGGGCAGGATTTCCAGGATGACATCGAAATAACGGACTGCTTCATCCCATTTGCGGACACGATACAACTCCAACGCCTGTTGGCTCATCTCCACGACCTGTTTTGCTCGCTGCTCATCGCCTGGAGGCATTTCACCTTCGAAACCAAACGGCTCGAAGATTTCCAGGGTTCCTTCCCGCCCCTCGACACGCACCCAGTCGACCGGGCGGGCAATGAGTTTTTCACCGATCGCCTCACGGGTCGCATCGGAAATGAGAATTTGCGTCTTATAATAGCGGTTGAGGTTTTCCAGGCGGCTGGCCACGTTGACCGTATCGCCCAGCACGGAATAGTTCAGGCGGTGTTCACTCCCGATGTTGCCCACCAGCGCGTTTCCGCTATGGAGCGCCATACGGACATGCAATGGCGGCAGGTTTCTTTCGAGTAGCCTGATGCGTAATTCTTCCATCCGGTGACAGTTGCGGAGCAGAGCGCGACAGGCAACCGTTGCATGGTCGGGCAGCGGCTCCGGTGCACCCCAAAAGGCCATGATGCTATCACCGATGTATTTATCGATGGTGCCGCCTGAAAGCGTGATTTCTTCACTCAGTTCACCCAGACACTCGCTCAGAAGCTGGAGCAGTTCATGGGGCGGCATCTTTTCGGCGACGGCGCTAAACCCGGCGATGTCGCAAAAATGTACAGTCAACTGACGCATCTCGCCGCCCAGAACCGGCTCTGTGCCGGTTGCCAGCACGCGGGTCACCAGGTCGGTGGGGACGTAGCGGCTGAATGAACGCAGGCTGAGCTTCATCTGTTCCACGCTGGTGGCCAGGTCGTTCACTTCGGTGAGCACCGAACCCATGACTGGCGGCAAATTGAAGTCCATCGAGCTGACTTGCGAGAGCTGGCGCACCGCCGCCATCAGCGGACGCGACACGGCCATTGAAATCAACCAACTCAGGATGAGGCCCAATCCCAACGCGATAATGCCCATGGTGGTGATGGTCATTTCGTGGGCGGCTAACGAGCCGGTCAACTCACTGGCCGGAACGATGGTGCCGATGCTCAGACCGGGAGAAGGCGTCCCCGTCAGACGGGTGTAAGAGACGAAAAACTCGCGTTTATCTCTTTTATCGGCCCCCACGATCTTTCCGGTAAACGCCCCGTCCTTGCTTTTGTTCCGCCCCATGTGGAGCATCACCTGGCGCAGCGTGGCATCGCGCACCTGGCCGATGCGCACAATATCGGTCGTTTTCCCCTGTGGTTCAAGCAAAGTGGTGTGGACGGGGTGGGCTAACAGCGTCGAACCTTTATTGGCACGGTCATCGGCCACAAAGGCATAGCCCGTTTGGCCGACTTTAACACCTTGCAAAAACTCGCACAATTGAGCGCTGGAGAAATCTGCCGTCACGACGTAGGCCAAACGGCCACCGATGCGAATGGGAACCGCCAGGCTCAGACCGGGGTAGGTTTCCCCATTCGCCTCCACAAAGGCGTAGCTATCGGTCCATATCGGCTTGGTAGACCTTTTAACCTGGTTGAAAAAAGGGCGCGTGCGCGCATCGTAGCGTTGGCTAGGCTCGATTTGCGTCACTACCCGGCTGCCGTTTTTATAAGAGATGTGCTTCCGGCTCGCCACACCATTGACCGGGGCATCCATTTCGACGGCGCTCAGCACCCCACCCTTGCGCTGCACATGAGCATATTCGCCGCCTTTGACAAAGGAAACCGATATCGACGATAAGCTGGGATGGGCCTGGATAATTTCATGAAATATCCGGGTAATCTCAGGCAGGTCGGAAGCCGCCAGGGGGTGCCCCTCCGCCTCTTCAAGTTCGACCAACCGGTTGGCTGCCTGCTCGCCCGCCAACTCGGCGCGTTCGAGTTGCGCCTTGGTTTTTTCTTCCACGCGCGCCAGCACTTCGCTCGACAACGACTGCGCCATCACTTCGACGCTCGACCGCAAACCGCGTGAGGCACTTATCCAAACAATCGCAAAGATCAATACGATCAGCAAAACGATGCTGCTCAAGAGGGTGATACGGAGCGATATTTTGGGTCTTCGCAAAATTGATGTTCCTTTGATGTTTCCGAATTTAATTTGATGGTTCCTGCATCATTAGGGACAAAAGTCCCAATTAAATCCTAACGACTGATTTACTTTAACATGTTTATAACGTGGCTTGCCGGAAGGGAGTTTTGCCGTTGGCATCAGCGCGTTGCCAGTCGTAAATATGCAATTGACCTCGTTCTTGCGTGAGCAGATACCGGCTGTCAGGAGAAAACACCAGATGAAATCCATCCGATAGAGAAAGCGGAATCCTCTTGATAATACGCAAATCGCGCGTATTATGAATCACAAGCTCATGCTCAAAGCGTTTGAGATCAGGGCGCATCTGAATCGCCAGCAATTTACCGTCTGCTGATACTCCAGTCCCATAGCGTTGTGCCTGGGGCACGTCCTTTTGGGCCAGTAATTTGCCTGTTATTGCATCATAGATATCAATTCCATTCGTATCCCAGGCAAGTTGGGGAGGCATATCTGAAATTTTGCCCTCGTTAAAAGAGGTCGTTCCGGCTTCGGCTCGTTCAGATGGTAATTTGCGCGGCGCGCCGATGGCAATAAGAATCCGCCCTTCATCGCCCCTCTTCAAAAATTCAGCTCGTAGGGGTTGCGATTTCTCCCATAACCTCTTGCCTGCAGTAACATCCCATACTTCCAACTT
>DAITOV010000203.1:0-8790 GCA_036833945.1 Abditibacteriia bacterium | reverse complement strand
TGAGCCACCACGTCGGCTCCGGGCCGCAAATGCAAATGAAACGCGTTATTGAGAATCATCTGCACGCCCATGCCTTCCAGTTCGTGTGGCAACATCGACTTCACCGTCGCCAATGTCCCCACCGGCATGAACACCGGTGTCTCCACAATGCCGTGAGGCAAATGCAACCGTCCGGCCCGTGCTGCGCCTTTTTGTCCGACTATTTCGAATTTCATTAATTTTGGTCTTTGGTCTTTGGTCTTTGGTCTTTGGTCTTTGGAATGATTAACAACTACTCGGCATTTTTGTGCAAGGCTATTCAAAGGCCAAAGTCCCAAGATCAAAGACCATGTCTTTAAGAAATGCGATATTGCTTCCAATCTTTATAATCAAAGTGCCACCATTCGGTGGGATAGACGGTGAAGCCTTCGCGTTCCATAACCCGGCGCAGCAAGTCGCGGCGGGCACGCGTGGTGGCATTACCACCTTTGTAATCTGGATAAGCGCGTGCGCTAAAGTCGTCGTAATCGCTGGGCATTTCAAGGGCGCGTCCGGTTTTTAGGTCGTAGAGAGATACATCCACAGCACAACCGCGATTATGGCGAGAACCACGGTTAGGGTCGGCCACGAACTGTTTGCGATCATCGGGGGTGATGTCCCAAAACTTTTTCGTCACCCGCCACGGGCGATAGCCATCGAAGATAATCAGGCCGTAGCCGTGCTTCTTCAAGTTGCGATGAGCACGCAACATAGCCTGAGCCGCAGGGCGTTGCAGGAAAGCACGCGGTTGATCGTAGACTTTACGACCGGCAAAGTTATTGGTCGTCGCATAACGGATATCGAGTTTGAGTGTCCGGTCCAGCTTGCCGAGTTCCACCAGGTCACTCGCACGAAACGTTCCAGTTTCAATCGGCAGCGTATTCCGGCGTGGAGCAAAGCGGAGTTGCGACAAGCCATTCCATAGCAAAGCCCGTTCAGTGGCCGGTAAACGTTGTAGGCGCGCATCGAGTTGTTTCTTCAGGCGAGGATGCAAAGCATGGTCTCGGAGCGACGGCAATGCGTCATTGAGCGCGGGAATAAAAACGCGCGACTGCGCATCCAACTGTTTCCGCAACTGCTCCAGATTCACAACCGCTGGTGCATCGCGTTCCAAGCCTATGACATCCCATCGCGCCTGATGGCGGCGTTGCTCGTTCTTGGCAATTTCGATTTGAGCGCGAAAGAGCGGGGCCACGTAAAGAATGCCTTCTTGCGCCGCTTCCGCCTGCGCATTCTTCAGGACCACAGCTTCGCGTTTACGATCTTCAATCGGCGTGCGACGCAGCCATTTATCGAGGGCCACATCGCGCATCAACTCCACGCGCTGTGCCATTAACACGAAGACCTTATCGGCACTTTGCAGTTCACCAGCAACCGGCGAAGGCGCAGCCACTCCCGTTTGCACTGTGGCCAGTAATGCCAGTAGAACAACGACAACCCGCAGATCTCTTTGCAATAGAAATTTCGTCATACACATACAAATCTACCGCAGAACTCCCCAAAGACCAAAGTTCAAAGACCTAAAACCAAATTGATTAGACACTTTCAAAGACTAACTCGGCAAAAGCGTCTAACAAATCCTGTGAGGTTTTCTCCTGACGCATTGTTCCCTGCCAGTCTTGCACGATTTGTCCATGATGCAGCATCACGGTGCGGTCGCCCAGTTCCAGCGCCTGGCGTGGGCTGTGCGTTACCATCAGCGTAGTCAGATGGTTTTCACGGACGATGTTATTCGTCAGTTCCAAAATACGCTCGGCTGCTGAAGGATCGAGCGCGGCGGTGTGTTCATCCAAAAGCAAAATCTGGGGACGGGAAATCGTCGCCATGAGCAATGTCAGCGCCTGCCGTTGCCCACCCGAAAGGGTGCCCACCTGCGCGTTGGCGCGATTTTCCAAACCCATTTTCAAATGTGCCAGATGCTCACAATACTCACTGCGCATACGGCGATTCAGGCCGATGAACAACATCTTTCTCCGTCCACGCAAATGCGCCAATCTAAATTCTCCATTACGGTGAGGGTTGGGCATGTGCCACGAAATGGGTCTTGAAACACTCGCCCCACCAATAGGGCGCGACGATACTCCGGTAATTTCGTGACGTCTTTATCGTTGATGGAGACGGTTCCGGAGTCGGGAATGAAATGACCGGCCAACGCACCGAACAATGAACTCTTGCCCGAACCGTTGGTGCCCACGACACACACCCATTCGCCTTCGGCGATATTAAGCGTGACGTTGCGCAAAGCATGGGTGCGGTCGCCACCGGGTTGGATAAATGTCTTATCGATATTGCGGAGCGAAATCATAACGTCACCCCACTCGCATCGGCTTTATTCCTTTTCGTGAAGCGACGCACCAAGGCCAGTTTGGGTATCGTCAAGGCTGCCAATACGAAGATAGCTGTCGCCAGTTTCAAATCGTTGGGATCGAGTTTCGATTGCAACGCAAATGCCACCAGAATGCGGAATAGAATCGAGCCACCAACAACACCCATTAACAAGAACGGAATCGCCTTTCGTCCGAAAAACGATTCGCCCAGAATCACGGCAGCCATTCCCATCACCAGCGAACCGATACCCATGCCAATATCGGCCAAGCCCTGGAACATCATCATCAATGCCCCTGCCGTGGCCGCCAAACCATTGGAAAGCGCGAGTCCGGCAGTAATGGTAAGACGAGTATCAATCCCCTGGGCATTGGCCATCGCCGGACCATCGCCTGTCGCGCGCAGTGCCAGGCCATAATCAGTGCGCAATAACAATGCGAAAACCAACCACGCAATCAATACGATGACAAGTAACACGCTAAACCACAAGAAATCATTGAGACTTAAACTAAAACCCGGAATGAAATCTTTTAACACCCTTTCCAACGTCGTTTCCCAGAAATTCTCCAATGAGGCCACAAACGGCGTGACTATTGTCGGCACATCGCCCAGATTGATATTGGCCCTTCCCATAACGCGCAGGTTCACCGAATAGAGCGCCGTCATTGTGAGGATACCGGCCAGCAAATCGGCCACGCCAAAACGAGTGTGAATAATGCCCGTAATACTACCGGCGGCGGCTCCGGCGCAAAATGCCACCGTCAGCGCCATGACGGGGGAGAAGTCGTTCAACAACATCACCGCACCAGCGGCCGCACCCAGTGTAAACGTGCCATCGACACTGATATCGGCAAAGCGCAAAACACGAAACGCCAGGAATACGCCCCACGCCAGAAACGCAAACGCCAGGCCTTGCGCCAACGCCCCCGCCCATAAACTCCAGGATATTGCCATTTTAATTGAGGTCTTCGATCTTGGATATTAGAACCGAGGATTTATTTGATAACTTTATCGGCACGGTCGAGGACAGCCTTGGGTATTTTTATACCGAACTTGGTAGCGACCGGCAGGTTAATGACCAGATCTTCTTTCTCCACCGATTTGATAGGCAGTTCGGACGTCTTCTTACCCTTGAGAACCTGCGCGGCATAAACACCGGCATCGTATCCGGCCTGCTCGTAATCCCAACCAAGAGCCGCTACGCCGCCCAGCGGCACAGTGCCGGGATGGGTAGAGAGATACGGAATACCTGCTTCGTTGGCGGCTTTGATCTGCGCTTCTGCGCCCGCTGCGGTGACATTGTTCGGCAACTGCATAATCGCCTGCACGCCCCGTGCTTTGAGCGCCTGCACACCAGTGGTGATGTCGTTGCTGTTATTCACCGAAATCTCGACGCGCTCGAAGCCAAGCTTTGCTGAAGCGATGCGCGAGCGGTCGCGGAACAGCGGAATGAAGGGTTCGCTTGGGTCGTAGAGCGTTCCCACAACCTTCACTTGCGGCATCAATTCTTTGAGAAGCGCCTGCGATTTTTCAATCGGGTCGGGATTGGAAACGCCAGTCACATTAGCCACTTGCTTGCCATCTTTAATGGCACCTGCTGAAGCCGGGTCGGCCACGCCGCAAAAGACGATCGGAATGTCCTTGGTCGCCCGTATCGCCGATTGTAGTGCCGGGGATGAAGAAACGCCCAGGATATCGACGTTGCGTCCGGCGAATTCACGCGCTATCAATTGAGCGGTTGGAATATCGCCCTCGGCATTTTTGTATTCAAATTTGAAGTTGACTCCATCCTTGAAGCCATTCTCTTCGAGGCCACGCAAATAACCCTGGCGTGTTTCATCGAGCGGGGCGCTGGATACGATTTGCAAAAACGCGACCGTCGGCAAATCTTTATTGTTGGCTGCAGTATCGCTACCGCCACCCCCGCCACAACCGGCAATAGTAAGAACTGAGAGTGCCGCAAAAACAAGTTTTAATTTTTTCATTATTATTTTTCCACCCGGCTGGCCCGATCAAGAACAGCTTTAGGTACTTTGATACCAAATTTTGTTGCAACAGGAAGATTAACGACCAAGTCTTCTTTTTCTACGGATTTAATAGTTAGTTCTGTAGTTTTCTTTCCCTTCAAAACTTGCGCGGCATAGACACCAGCATCATATCCTGCTTGTTCGTAATCCCAACCCAGACACGCTAATGCCCCCGAAGGAATATGGGTCGGATGAGTAGAAAACAACGGAATATTGGCCGCGTTGGCGGCCTTCACTTCAGCTTCGATACCGGCATCGGCGACATTGCTGGGGATTTGCATAATAGCTTCCACGCCACGCGCTTTAAGCGCCTGCACAGCGGTGGTGATATCGTTGGTGCTGTTGACCGAAATCTCGATCCACTCCAAGCCGAGTTTGCGGGCTGCATCCTGCGAACGCTTGCGAAACAGCGGAGTAAACGGTTCGCTGGGGTCGTAGAGCGTGCCTACTTTCTTAACCTGCGGCATCAGCTCTTTTACCAGAGCCAACGCTTTATCAACCGGGTCCGGGTTGGAAACGCCGGTCACATTGCCGAGTTGTTTGCCGTCTTTAATCGCACCTGCTGAAGCCGGGTCGGCTACTCCGCAAAAGACAATCGGCACCTCAGTGGTCGCCTTAATAGCCGATTGCAAGGCCGGGGAAGAAGTCGTTCCCAACACTTCAACATTGCGCCCGGCGAATTCGCGCGCCATAAGCTGCGCGGTGGAGATGTCGCCTTCAGCGCTTTTATGCTCGAACTTGAAATTCTCGCCTTCCTTGAAACCGTTATCGGTCAGGCCGCGCAAGTAGCCTTTGCGCGTATCGTCGAGTGTGGTGTTGGTTGTTATCTGGAGAAATCCCACTGTCGGCAAATCTCCGCCTCCGTCACCGGTAGAATTTTGATTTCCGGCACATCCAGTCAGCATCGCAGCCAGGGGCAATACTACTCCCCATAACTTCCATTGATTCTTCAATAGCCGATATCTCAAAATAATCCCCTTTTCCCTCAATCTGACAAATTTCTCGCGCCTATTGTATCAAATTTTTGCCTGGTTAATGGTAGGCTGGCGGCAAAAAAACACAAAAATCACTTATTAGTTTTGTATGAGCTACATGAGTGTGACTTTCCAGCATCTACAATTCTTCGTCTAATGCTGCAACTACCGTGGCAAAGACCTCCGGAAGCGGCGCATAGAATGATAATGGCTCTTGCGTCACCGGATGGGTAAAGCTCAAATGAGCCGCGTGCAGCGCCTGCCCCTGCAAAGCTTCAATTGCGGCCTTCACCCTTTCATCAGGTGCATTTTCCAACGCCCGGTTATAGCCTCCATAAACCATATCACCCACTACGGGGTGATTGATATAGGCCAAATGAACACGAATTTGATGCGTGCGACCGGTAAGAATGTTCACGTTCAATAATGCAAAACGCAGCCAGCTTTTTTCGACGATATATTCGGTGATAGCGTGACGTCCACTTGCAATGACAGCCATTTTCTTGCGATTTTTAGGGTGCCGTTCGATAGGCGCTTCAATACGCCCTGCTTTGCGCGGCACACTACACACCAGCGCGCTATATTCCTTGCGCACGCACCGATCAGCGAAATCTTTAGCCAACTGCCAGTGCGCCGCATCAGTTTTGCAAACCGCCAATACTCCCGAAGTATCTTTGTCCAGTCGATGCACGATGCCGGCGCGTTCTTGCGGGCCAACGCTCGAAAGCGCAATGCCCTGCCCGCGCAGCCAATCGACCAGCGTTGTCTCCTGTTCTCCGGCACCTTCATGCACAACGAGTCCACGTGGCTTATTGACGATGATGAGATGTTCGTCTTCGTAAATAATGGGAATGTTGAGGCTGGAGGCTGGAGACTGGGGGCTGGTTGGAAGCTGAACGTTCGGTGCTGCCTGCTCGATGTTGACTGCAACCTTATCGCCCACCTTTAAGGAATGCGACGATTTGGCAGGAGTGCCATTAAGCGTTGCTGTCTGGAGCAGCTTTTTGGCGCGCTCACGCGAGACGCTTAGCTCGCGGGCGATAAAAACATCCAGGCGCGCTCCTGCGTCGGTTTCGCCTGCTGTCAGTATTTGCTGCAAATTTTCGGTAGAATCAGAAGTCATGAAAACGTTTCAAAAAATTATAGCCCTTGCCGCAATCTGTGCCGCCGGATTTTTTGCTTTTCGTCCGGCGATGGCGCAGGCAAGCGAGCAGTTTATCGTTTGTATCGACCCCGGCCACCCTTCGGAGACTTCTGCAGGTGCCAATGCCAATGGATTATCGGAAAATCAGCTCAACTGGAACGTCGCCGTGCGTCTGGCGCGCAAGCTCGATAAAGCAGGTATTGCCTGGGTAATGACCAAACAAAGTCTCAATCAAAAAGTCACGAATAAACGCCGTGCCGAAATCGCCAATGGGGCCAATCGCTATCGCCGCCCTGCAGCCGCTTTCATTCGCCTGCACTGCGACATTGGCGGAGGCACTGGCTACGACTGGTATTATCCCGACCGCACTGGCCGCAAAGGCGGCGTTACCGGCCCGTCGAAAAGTGTGCAGATACAGTCGCGTTCATTGGCTTACACCATGAACGAAGCCATGAAGCCGGTTCTCAATGGTCACTTGAAGAACAACCCCATTAAGACCGATGCCTCCACCTTCGTAGGCGGCAAACAGGGCGGCGTGCTTACGGGTTCGATCTACTCACAAGTGCCTACGGCATTGATCGAAATGTGTTTCATTAATCGCAAGCGAGATGCGCAGTTTATTGCTTCGACCGCCGGACAAGAGAAGATGGCCGATGCGTTATTGGCGGGGATTAAGCGCTGGAAGATAGTTTGGGGAAGGACGAATCGCTAAAAACAGATTGAAGATATCACTATTTTAGTGCATCAGGAATAAATGATGTGCGGAGACAACGCCAGGAAACCTGGCATATCTTTGTACATTCACCGCAACAACGTTATAGCCTTTTTAAGTACTTGTTCGGCAATCTCATCTGGCAATTTGCAAATAAACTTTGCATTCCGAGCGCGCCAATCAAGACTTTTGATCTGATCTGCTAAAACGGTCCCCGTAACTTTCAGGTTCTCAGGAATATCAACCTCAAAAGGATAACCTTTAATTTGATTCGTAACGGGACACAACAAGGCTAAACCTACTTTTTGATTATATGCAGCAGGCGACAGAACAAACGCTGGACGTTTTCCAGCTTGTTCGTGTCCGGCTTGCGGATTAAAATCGAGCCAAACCACATCACCCCTATCGGGAATATAAGCCATTGAAATTACCACGCCTCCCGACCAACCGAATTGCCAGTCTCCATCTCGCAGTGCAGATTTTCTGCAGAGACACCTTCAAGCAATTGCGCTAATGTCAATTCAGGTTCCACAACAGGCGACAAAATGATTTTTCCATCCTCAACCGACATCTCGACAAGTAAATTTTGTTTTAAATGTGATTGAGAAATAAATGATTTAGGGATTCGGACGGCAAGACTATTCCCCCATTTCTGAACTCGCGCTTGCATGGCATTCTCCATCTATAATTGATTTACTATTTGTAGCTACAATGTAGCTACAAATAGTATATATCGCTTCGAGGAAATAACACAAATCTTTCTTTATTAAGCGCACATGCAATGGGAATCTATAGAAAAATTGGTGTTTTCTCCAGAGCCTCTCCCAACATCTCCATAAACCGCTCACGTGGCACTCCACGCGCATGCAGCTGCTCGAACAGCGGATTCATCAACTGGCAATCGAGCCATTCCACACCGCGCTCTTGTAGATACTCCACAAAAAATCCCAGCGCGGCTTTGGCGGCGTTATCGGTACGATTGAACATCGACTCACCACCAAAAAAACTGCCTAAACTCACACCATACAGGCCACCGACCAACTCATTGCCCTGATAAGTTTCGACGCTATGGGCAATGCCCAGGCGATGCAGTTCATTGTAAGACGTCTGCACCTCCGGCGTAATCCAGGTGCCTTCGGCATTCTGGCGCTGGTCAGCACAGCCCTGCACCACTGCGGCAAAATTGGTATCGATTTTAAAGGTATAGCCCGCACTGCGAATCGCTCGTCGTGTCCGTTTGGAAAGGTGGAACTCCTCGCAAAAAATGATTCCCCGCTGCGGCGGTGCAAACCACAGCAACGGATAACCTTCGTGCGGCCAGGGGAAAATGCCATTGCTGTAGGCTTCGAGCAGGATGGGAACGCTTAGCTCGCCGCCGTAACAGAGCAGGCCATCATCATCGGCCATATCAACGGGTGGAAACATGGGTTAGGAGGTGGGAGGTGGGAGATGGGAGATGGAGGCAACCGCCCGTCTTGAGAGCACGGCCCACAGGATAGCAACCACAACTAATGCCACGAGTGAAACGACCTGCGCCGTGGTGAGCCATGGAATACCCAACAGGTGGTGGGCGGTGACACCATTACGGAA
>DAITOV010000202.1:0-8801 GCA_036833945.1 Abditibacteriia bacterium | reverse complement strand
TGGTCTATACCCAGGCCGTGTTTGTGGCTGCGGTGTGTTGGGTGGGCGTTTCTCTGGGGGAGATGCAGGGCATTGCCGGGGCAGGTTCGCTACGCATCGGCCTGGTGGCCGCCACCATGCTGTTGGCCGGAATCGGTGGCGCACTGGCAGCGCTGCTGTTCTCGCGGTTTCTGCCAAAGCCGTTAAGGGTGCAAACGTTTCTGGGCGGCTTGTTGGCCGGGATGGTTGCGGTTTGTGCTGCGGTGGCGTTCGTCTCGCCTACGGTCGGGTTTTTCATCGGTGCGCTGGGCGGGCTTTTGGCTACCCTGGCGGGTGAATATATCAAGTCGCGTTCGCTGGACGACCCGGCCAATGTGGTGGGCATCCATGGCGTGGCCGGAATCTGGGGATTGATCGCAGTCGGTATCTTTGCCGACGGCACTTTCGGGGCCGGGTGGAATGGTGCCGTGCTCAACCGCCAGCCGGTGCCGCTGGTGGGTGTGCTTTCGGGCAGTGTGGCCCAGTTAGGTGTGCAAATGATCGGTATCGCGGCTCTGCTGGTGTGGGCGGTACTCTTCACCGGGCTGTTCTTTAAACTGTCTCAACTCGCCTTTAAAACCGTGCGTATCGATGCCGCCAGCGATGCACAGGCGCTGGACAGGGCGGTGCTGGGCATCGAGCAGGATAGCAGCGAAATACCCAACCTGAGCCCCAGTGACATTACGCCGCAAGCTCCGGCGCAACATCACACACAGCCCGAGTTCGACCCCTTTTCCCAGCCGCCATTGGTGGGGTTGGAGCGGTAGGGAGGAACGGCGAACATCCAACGTCGAACGTTCAACATCGAACGTCGAAGAGAGGCAACCGGGCGTCACTGAAGAACCGCGCGCGTGAGCAAGCCGGGTTGTCCCGAGCTTGTTAATAAAGCCAAACCAAACCGCTTACCCAAACCTCATCTGTGTAATCTGTGTCAATCTGTGGCTAAATTTCTCTCGCCGTTCTCTGTGACCTCTGCGTCCTCTGTGGTTAAACAAAAAGAAGAGAGCATCGGTGAGAAGTAATTGACGAAACCGGTTGTTCTTGTTATTATTTTCGTGGTCTTTTAAGCGGGTCCTGTGAGGCACGCAAGGGCAACGATGAAACAATTAAAGAGCTGTTTTGAACTGAATGTCAAGCCTCGTCATTCCGCAATTTGCGGAGCGGCGGGGCTTTTTTTATGAGTCATGGCGAAGCAAGAGAGCGAAAAACAAGGAGCCGGAAACGGCGTTTTGCTGGAAAGCGGTGACGTGGCGCGCGCCCTCAAACGCGTGGCTCACGAAATCACCGAACGCAATCGCGGGGTGGAAAACGTGGTGTTGGTGGGCATCCCCAAGCGGGGCGAACCTCTGGCCCGGCGCATCGCGGTGCATCTCGAACAGATCGAAGGCACCACCGTGCCGGTGGGCGTGCTCGATATCGCGCTCTACCGCGACGACTACGCCACTCGCCGCGCCGCCGTCCAGAAAACCGAGTTGCCTTTCAGCATCGAAGGTAAAACCGTGGTTCTGGTCGACGACGTGCTGTTCACCGGCCGCACCATCCGTGCCGCCTTAGACGCCCTGGGCGAATTCGGCCGCGCCGCCCGCGTGCAACTCGCCGTGCTGGTCGATCGCGGCCACCGCGAACTCCCCATCCGCGCCGACTTCATCGGCAAAAACATCCCCACCGCCCGCGATGAAGACGTGCAAGTGCTGCTCAGCGAAACCGACGGTGAGGACTTGGTAAGGATAGAAAAGAATTAACCACAGAGGGCACAGAGAACACGGAGAAAAATGAGAGTGAGTGAACTTGATTTTCTATGTGCAATCTTAAATGCCCGCAAATGTGGATAGACGTTATTGGACGAGTAAGAGAATAAACCAACCATAAAGAAAACAAAGGTCTTTCTCTGTGACCTCTGTGTCCTCTGTGGTGAATATAAAATGCAACTGAGCCAAAAACACATTCTAAGCCTGCGCGACCTGAGCGCCGATGAAATTTCATTGGTGCTCGATACGGCGGAGAACTTCAAGGAACTGCTGGCGCGGCGCGTCAAGAAGGCGCCCACCTTGCGCGGACGCAGCGTGATTACGCTGTTCTATGAAAACTCCACCCGCACCCGCACCTCGTTCGAGCTGGCCGGGAAAACCTTGAGCGCCGAAACCATCAACATCGCGGTGGCGCAAAGCTCGGCCGCCAAGGGCGAGAGCCTCAAGGATACGCTGCAAACCCTCGACGCGCTCACCGCAGACTGCGTGGTCATTCGTCACCCCAACTCCGGCGCGCCGCTGTTGGCCTCGCAGTATGTGAAAGGCCACATCATCAACGCCGGTGACGGCACCCACGAGCACCCCTCGCAGGGCCTGCTCGACTTGCTGACTATCCGCGAGCACAAGAAAGATTTCGATGGCCTCAACGTCACCATCGTCGGCGACATCCTGCACTCGCGCGTGGCGCGTAGCGGCTTTTGGGGGCTGCGGAAGATGGGAGCCAACGTTACTCTCTGCGGCCCGCAAACCTTGCTGCCGCGCGAATTCGAAGCGTTCGGCGCGCGGTTGGAAACCAACGTCGAAACCGCTTTGGAAGATGCCGACGTGGTGATGATGCTGCGCTTGCAGAACGAGCGCATGGACGGCGTGTTCCTGCCTGGCGCGCGGGAATATTCCATTCAATATGGTTTAAACGCACGTCGCCTGAAGTTGGCAAAACCCGATGCCATCGTGATGCACCCCGGCCCGATGAACCGGGGTGTGGAAATCAGCGATGAAATCGCCGACGGCGCGCAAAGCGTGATTTTGAATCAGGTGACGAATGGCCTGGCGACGCGCATGGCTCTGCTTTATTTGTTGCTTGGTGGGGAAGAAAATTAACCACAGAGGGCACGGAGAACACAGAGAAAAAGAAGGTTGTTTCCAGTGGTCTTATTGTACATAGCGCTGTAAGACGAACGTAAAGAGTAAATGAACCCCGGGTAAAACAAAGATTTCTCTCTGTGACCTCAGTGTCCTCTGTGGTTCATCCATTAAATCGAAAATGTTACTCATTAAAAATGGTCGAGTTCTCGACCCTTCACAAAATATAGATCGCGTTGCCGACGTGCTGATTGAAGACGGGCGCATTGCGGCGATTGAGCCTTCACTCGAAAAAGAGGGTGCTGAAATCTTCGATGCCGCCGGTTTGGTCGTTACGCCGGGTTTGCTCGATATCCACGTGCACGGTCGCACACCGGGACAGGAATATAAGGAAGACACCCGCTCACTCACCGAAGCCGCTGCACGCGGTGGAGTGACGACGGTCTGCGTCATGCCTAATACCAACCCGGCCATTGACCGGCGTTCGGTGGTGGAAGACATCCTGCACCGCGCCCGCACCGAAGGCAACGGCGTGCGCGTGCTGCCCATCGCTTCGGTTTCCATCGCTGCCAAGAACGAGCAACTCAGCGAATTCGCCGAACTCAAGGCCACCGGCGCGATTGCGGTTTCCGACGATGCTTTCCCCATCCAGGACGCCGGGTTTATGCGCCGCGTTTTTGAATACGCCAAGACCTGCGGGCTGGTCACTTCGCTGCACTGCGAAGATATCGCGCTCACCGGCGGCGGCCACGCCGGAGTCGGCAAGGGCGGCGGCATGATGAACGAAGGGCTGGTTTCGGCTGAGCTTGGCCTGCGCGGAATGCCGCGCGTTTCGGAAGAAATCGCCGTCTTCAAGGCCTGTGCCGTGGCTAAAGAAGTCGGCAACCGCATCCACATTTTGCATGTGAGCACCGCTGGTGCCGTGGAGCAGATTCGCCGCTTCAAGGCCGAGGGCGTGCAGGTGACGGGCGAAGCCTGTCCCCATCACTTCGCGCTCACCGACGAAGCCTGCCGTGGCTACAACACCGACGCCAAGATGAACCCGCCGCTGCGCACCCAGGAGGATATCGACGCCATCATCGCCGGTTTGAAAGACGGCACGCTCGATGCCATCTCCACCGACCACGCGCCGCACGCTTCCTACGAAAAGGAGCAAGAGTTCGACCGCGCACCGTTCGGCATCATCGGTGTGGAAACCATGCTGGCGACTTCGCTCCAGGCGCTCGAAGGCCACCTCTCGCTGGGCGAGATCATCGAAAAAATGACCAGCGAAGCCGCTCGTGTGCTCGACCTTGACGGCGGCACCCTGAAAGTGGGCGCGCGCGCCGACGTGACGGTATTCGATCCCGGCGAAAAATGGGTGCTGGACAAGAACCAGCTCTCCAGCAAATCGAAAAACACGCCGTTCCACGGCCACGAAATGTTAGGCGTGGTCCACGCCACGATTGTAGACGGAAAGATTATTCACCGCAAAGAACGCGAAGGACGCGAAGGTATTTAAATTAAAAAAATTCTTCGCGAACTTTGCGATCTTCGCGGTTAAACAAACGAACATGAAAGCTCTTTTAATTCTTACAGACGGGACGGTTTATGAAGGCATTAACATCGGCGCGCAGGGCACGGCGACCGGTGAGGTGGTCTTCAATACTTCGATGACCGGCTATGAGGAGATTCTCACCGACCCGTCCTACGCCGGGCAGTTGGTGGCGCTCACTTATCCGCTGATCGGCAACTACGGCATCAACGATGACGATGTTGAATCGATCCACCCCCAAGTCGGTGGGTTCATCGTGAAGGAGATGTGCGACAGCCCCTCGAATTACCGTAGCACTTCTTGCGGCGATGAATACCTCAAGCAGAACAACCTGGTCGGTATCCAGGGCATCGACGTGCGCGCGCTGGTGAAGAAGCTGCGCGACTACGGTGTGATGATGGGTATGATCACCACTGAGCACACCGCCGAGGCCGGGTTGGAAATTTTGCGTTCTCTTCCCGACTACGACTCGGGCACCTACGCCCGCGACGTCAGCACCAACACCATTTATCAGTGGCAAAATGGCGAAAATGCCCCCCAGGAAGCGTTGCCCGCGCAGGGCGATGCGCCCAGCGGCAAAGCCGGTCGCGTGGTCGTGATCGACTACGGCACCAAGTTCAACATCCTGCGTTCGCTTACCGAGCGCGACCTCGAAGTGGTCGTGCTGCCATACAGCGCCACTCCGCAAGACGTGCTGGCGTGGAACCCCGATGGCGTCATGCTCTCCAACGGCCCTGGCGACCCGCGTTCGTTGCAAGAAGAAGTCGATAACATCCGCGAACTGCTCAGCCTCAAGCCGGAACTGCCGGTGTTTGGTATCTGCCTGGGCCACCAATTGCTGGGCCGTGCCTACGGCGGTGAGACCTACAAGCTGAAATTCGGCCATCGGGGAGCCAACCATCCCGTGAAGGACCTGACGACCGGCAAGGTGCATATCACTTCACAGAATCATGGTTATGCGCTCGACGCCGACACGCTGCCCGAAGATGTGGAAGTGACCCACCTGAACCTGAACGACAACACGGTGGAAGGTCTGCGCCATAAAACCAAGCCGGTCTTCTCGGTGCAATACCACCCCGAAGCCAGCCCGGGACCGAAAGACAACGCGCATCTCTTCGATAAGTTTGCAGCGAGTGTGAAAGGGCAAAAGGGATAGCACGCTAACTACGTTCGCAAACTTCGTCGCGAGTTTTCGCTATTTTAAATTATGAAAGATCGAGAGGTTGTGGCGAGTAGGGTGATACAGGCGTTTTATTATGTCTATAACACGCTGGGCTATGGCTTTCTGGAGAAGGTCTACGAGAATGCGTTGGTGATGGAGTTAAGAGAGCGAGGTTTGTTCGTTCAGCAACAGCAGGCAACGCCGGTCTACTTTAAAGGTGTGCAAGTAGGAGACTATTACGTCGATTTACTGGTGGAGAAATGTCTGGTGCTTGAACTCAAAGCTGTTGAGAAAATTGTGTCTGCACATGAAGCGCAGTTACTCAACTACTTGAAAGCCTCCGATTACAACCTGGGCCTACTTCTCAATTTTGGAGCCGAGCCACAAGTTAAACGAAAAATCTACGAAACCGCGCGTTCTCCTCAAGCTGTTATCGCGGAAACTTGCGACGAAGTTAGCGAACATAGTTAGCGTGCCATCCCTTAACGCTATCAATTTACAAATAAGCACAATATCTAAAGTCGTTATCGCGAAAACTCGCGACGAAGTTTGCGAACGAAGTTAGCGTGCTATGAAATAACGGAACATATGCCTAAAAGACAAGATATCAACAAAGTAATGGTCATTGGCTCGGGGCCTATCGTCATCGGGCAGGCGGCCGAGTTCGACTATGCCGGCACCCAGGCTTGCGCATCCTTGCGTGAGGAAGGTGTTTCGGTGGTGCTGGTGAACTCCAATCCGGCCACCATCATGACCGATGCCGAGACTGCCGACGCGGTGTATATCGAGCCGCTCACGCTCGACTTCCTGGAGCAGATCATCGCCAAGGAAAAGCCCGACGGTTTGCTGCCTTCGCTGGGCGGCCAGACCGGCCTCAACCTTGCTTACCAGTTGGCCGAGGCGGGCATCCTGGAGAAATACAACGTCGAGCTGCTGGGCACGCCGCTTACCTCTATCAAGAAGGCCGAAGACCGCGACCTCTTCAAGGCCACCATGCAGGAGATCGGCCAGCCAATTCCCGAAAGCGCCATCTGCGAAACCGCTGAAGAAGCCCGCACTTTCCGCGACGCGGTCGGCTATCCGCTCATCATCCGTCCGGCCTACACCCTGGGCGGCACCGGCGGCGGTATTGCGCACAACGACGAACAGTTCGAGCAGTTCGTGCGCTCGGGCATCGACCGCTCACTCATCCACCAGATTCTGCTGGAACGCTACCTCAAGGGCTGGAAAGAAGTCGAATACGAAGTGATGCGCGACGCCAACGACACCGCCATCACCATCTGTAACATGGAAAACTTCGACCCCATGGGCGTCCACACCGGCGACTCCATCGTGGTCGCGCCCTCGCAGACGCTCTCCGACAAGGAATACCAGATGCTGCGCACGGCGTCGCTGGAAATCATCCGTGCCCTGGGCATCGAAGGCGGCTGCAACGTGCAGTTGGCGCTCGACCCGCACTCTGCGAGCTACTACGTCATCGAAGTCAACCCGCGCGTGTCGCGCTCTTCGGCGCTGGCCTCTAAGGCTACCGGTTATCCCATCGCGCGCGTCTCGGCCAAGATTGCCATCGGTTTCCATCTCGATGAAATTCCCAATGCCGTCACCCAGAAGACCCTGGCCTGTTTCGAGCCTGCGCTCGACTACTGCGTGGTGAAAATCCCGCGCTGGCCGTTCGATAAGTTCCACACTTCCGACCGCCGCGTTACCACCCAGATGAAGGCCACCGGCGAAGTCATGAGCATCGACCGCAGTTTCGAGAGCGCACTGATGAAGGCGCTCCGCTCGTTGGAAATCGGCGTGCTCGGCCTACGCAGCAAGGGCGTTTCGCTGCTCAGCGAAATGGAGATCGAAGAAGGCATGCGCGTGCCGACCGATGAGCGCATCTTCCTCATCTTCGAGGCGTTGCGCCGCGGCATGCTGGTGGAAGAGATTCACCAGATCACCAACGTCGATCGCTGGTTCCTGGTCAAGCTCAAGCGGCTCATCGACCAGGAGCAGTTCCTGCGCGGCAAGTCGATTGGCGACATCACCGCCGAAGTGATGCTCGAAACCAAGAAACTGGGCTTCAACGACCACCACATCGCCGAACTGGTGGGCGCCAAGGAAACCGAAATCCGCTCCCTGCGCAAGCAATATGGCATTGCGCCGGTATATAAGATGGTCGATACCTGCGCCGGTGAGTTCGAAGCCGAAACGCCGTATTATTATTCGTGCTACGAAAGCGAAAGCGAATGAGCAAGGATTCGGTTCAGGCAATCGGGTTAATTAAGAATGGAAAATTGAAAGTGGATAATGGAGAATACCGGCAATTGGGCGAGGATCCTGAACACAGCTTTTTGTTCAAGGCATCGCCAAATCGCTTATTCTAAACCCACTTCTGGCTTAATTCCCCGGATTGTCATCCTACCTACTATCGCCCATAAAAAATGGATGTAAAACATTCCTAAAATTCGGTTAAAATGGGAGCGCGCGTTCTGCTTTGGAACGCGCGTTTTTGTTTTTTAAAAGAAACTGTATGCAGAAAATTTCGAAACTCGGGGTTGGGTTAGCGTTTGTATTAGTGGTGGTGGGCGGTGGCAGTGTTGCCATCATCCAGAAACGGGCAGCGAATGAGCGGCAGTATGTGTTGGAGCAACGGCAGGAAATTGAGCGCCAGGCCAAACGTGCTGAACTCAGGCGTAAGTTAAGAAAGTTGCCGGAAGCTCAGCATTTTGTTTTTTCGCCGGACAGTCGTTTTCTGGCTGGTCATATAGGAAATTCGCCAAACAGCCAGATTTTAGTTTGGCCTGCTGCAGGCGGTCAACCGTTGTTGCACCATGCTTTTGGTGAGACGGAAACTCCCTCGCTTTTCTGGAAAGATAAAACGCATCTCGTTATTAGCGATATTATCTGGCAGTTGCGCAATGCTGCCGGAAAATGGAGCCTGCATAAAGTAGGGCCGCTCCATCCGAATAAACCCCAGGAAGCGCCGGATTTTTACACACAGTTCCAGCAAGATTACGCCTCACTGGATATTCGAATACGATCTGCAGGATCTGGTAAAAACAATACCCGCCCGCAATGGAAATGGGATGTCTACAGATTACAGACAGGCAAGAAAATCGCTTTACCTGCCGGATTTGAGAACAGTGTGCGTGGCACTCCCGTCGTGCCGTTGACAGATGGAAAGAAGGCACCGCTGCGTTTAGCGATCTGGCAAGACAGTGCGCCCAGTTCTGATCCCCAGAACGAAAGCCTGAGCAAGTTGGAAGTATGG
>DAITOV010000201.1:0-8885 GCA_036833945.1 Abditibacteriia bacterium | reverse complement strand
CGCGCGCGGTTCTTCATGACGGGCGACTCGCTTACAAAGGGTTAATTAATTATTTCTCTTTCCAAGTTGGGAGCGCAGGCATCCCGCCTGCATTGTTCCGTGTACCATGAGCAGGCGAGACGCCTGCGCTCCCAGAAACGGCTATCAAAAGAACAAGGTAAATACTTATTTTACAGACTACTTATTAGTCCGTAAAAGAAATCATTTCTTTTTCGCAAGTTGGGAGCGCAGGCGTCCCGCCTGCATCGCCTCTTGTGCCATGAGCAGGCGAACAGCCTCTTGCTCTCCCAGCCTCCTCCTAAGATCTAAGTTCCAAGACCTAAGATCTATTACGATCTGCGAGAAGATTATCCAGCAGTTTCGCTGCATTGCCGGGGTTGGAACTGCCAAAAATCTCATGACCGCCACTATAACCAAAGTTAGAACTGGTTAAAACCAGGGTGCCTTTTCCTATTTTTTGACGCAGCAAATAGGGTAGATTCCGTCCATCGTTCACGGCGATGCTGGCCAACGATTCCCACTGCACGCTTTGCGGTTCAAAAGCCGTTGTGGGTGCACTGGCGCGGGCCAGGATCGTTTCTAAAGTGTGGGGTGTTTTTTGCCAGTTGCCGTCTTGGCTTTGCACCGTTTTGCGATTGGCCGTCAGCTTGCCATATCCACTCCAGTCCACCGCCGCCGATTCCCCAAACCATTGCTGCAGGGGCGTTTGGCGCGATGACACCACCAGCACCATCCCGCCCTTTTCCAGGTAAGGACGAATCACGTTGGTAAAGGTGCTTTGCGACAAAGCGAATCGGGGGCCGTAACGAAGTATCAACACCTCATAATCATTCTTCATCGTTTCCAAAAACTGTGCTTCATCGGCTTTCACGGCAGTTGCGGTGAATCCCATCTTTGCCAGTTCCACTTGCAAATTGCTGGAATCGCCTTCAGGTTCATAGAATAAAGCGCGTTTTTGAGCGGGTAATTCATCGACCATCACAATTTGTCCAAACCCACTGGGGTTGTGATACGAAGCGGTGGGCCAGCCCGTATTAGGTCGCCGTTTAGCACCGGAACGGGTGAAGGACATGTTCCAGGCGGCATTTAATTTTGGCTCGAAGCCGAATTCACGAAACGGTAAAGTGACCTCGGCTGTCCAGTATTCACCCTCGACTTGGGTCGCCACCGTCCACTCAGGATTCCAGGATTTATCGAAGTTCATCGCTCCATCCGAACTGGCATCGTAGCGTGTTCCCTTGCTGTTGAAAACCAGGTGAAAATAGCGACCGGGTTGCCGTGGGTTGTCGATGAACATTTCAATGTTATCGTCCCCGAAGATGTTTTGGTCGTGGCCCTGGGCACGAGCTATTATCTCGACCGGGTTTTTGTCGTCTAACACAAAGCGCAGATGGAGAGCGTTATCGTCCCAACGCACCAGAACGCGGGTTTTTTCGTCGATGGGTTGGCCTTGGGTGTCGAAGAATTCAGGCAGTGTTTTAAGACTTTCCCACCGATCACTTTTGAGCGCATACACCTGGTAGCGCCCCGCCTGGCCTTTCTTGAGGTTGTAGAGTTCGCGCCATTTGCCAAACATCTTGCTTTCCAACTCAATCTGTTCAGCAATGCGCTGCCGCGAATCGGCATCGGCCACCTTGCCCAGTTCTGTCCGCGCACGGGCAAAATAACCGTCGGCCAGGCGAATCCGTTCATCATTGAGCAATGTGTCGGAAAAACCCGCAGCCGGAACCAGGAAATAGGTTAACCCCTTCGCGCTGCCGTTCCAGGCATCGTCCATCATCCAATAATAATCGTTCATCGCCGCCCCGGCCGGGCCGTAAACGTGGCTTGTCCAGTCACGCACGATCTCTTTAGGGTCAGCCTGCGCATTCCACATCGCCTTGGCAGCGGCATACAGTGCCATGCGGTTGGTGACCCAGTTCGTATCTTCAGGGAGCGCGTTGCGAGGATGGTTATAGGGAGTTAATTCCGAGTACCACCCTTTCAGCCCGTTTTGTTTACTCCAGGCAATTTCCTGCGTAATGGTGGAAACGATAGGCGCGAACATACGTTCTTTAAAGGGAATGAACTGGTAGCCGCGAATGCCCACCGCCGCGCCGAGGTTCTTCCAGGCCAGCATTTCGTTGCGGGCGACTTGGTTACTGGGGTCGCTTAACGGTTTAGTGTAGTTGATGTTATATGTGGCATAGCTGACCAAATCATACTCTGGTGCAATCTCGGTAGGGACATTGCGGTAGGCTTGGTAACCCAGTGTGCGGTATCGTTTCTGTGGGTGTTTTTCCCGCAGGCGCTTAATAACGATGTGCGAGAATTTCTGCCAGCGTGTACTCACGTCTTCTGCCATCTTCTTGCATAAGCTGCACTGGCAAAAATAGTTGTGATCGGCCCCGTAGAAGCTGAGAATATCGATAGCGGGGTTCTGCGCGATCCAGGAGAGGATTTTCTGATAGATCTCTTCCTGCACGCCCGGATTGGCCCAGCACAGGTGCGGCGAATGCCCCGAAGGCTTGAGTTCCCGCTTGCCGTCGATTTCCGCAGCATATTCGGGGTGCTGTTGCAAAATCGCATCGGAGAGCACGACGTTGTGCCCGCCTACCCCCACCAGGAAGCCTTTCTCTTTCAGGTTGGTAATGCGGTCTTTGGCGTTGGCCGAAGGAATGAGGTGGACATTCATGCGCTGGCGCGCCATCCACACCAAGGTGTCTCCGTCGTAGTGCGGGCTGTTGATCGAAAGCGATCGGCTTTTCAAATCCGGCACCTGGGTGATGTCGAGGTTGGCGAGCGAAACACTCACGCTACGCGGAATATACTCGCCGCTTTCACCGGGCCAGAACCAGCGCACGCCCAACACCTCGTCGAGGAAGGTATAGGTCGCATACAACGCGGCGCTGGGGGTTTTTCCGGCCAGGAAAAGAGTCTTGCCCTGCGTAACGATACGGATTTCTTCTTCGTCATCGGTGCGAAACAAATTGGCGCTTTTGATGCGCGGCTGGCTTTGCGGCGTGCCGATGACAACTTCGTCGATCGCATCCGAGAGTTTGCCGGTGCCGGTGATTTTTTCAACGATGCGCTTGAACTCGCTGTGGGCATATCGTTCCGTGGCGGAGACATCGGCCAATGCCTGACCGGCCAAGATACCGATGACGCCACAGATAAAGAAGAGAGAGAAAAGACGTTGTTTCATACGATTTAATTAGAGACCACTATTATCGACGGCAGGGTTCCATGCGCTGGTGAGAGATGAGTTTTGGCGCTTGGCCTGGGCGACGATGGCATCGGCTTTGAGCCATTTGGCATGGCCATCGGCAAAAGTGACGTTAACTCCGCCAAAGTGCCGTCCGGTTTTGCAGTCGTCTTCGGCGATGCTGCTGGTAGGCGAGTTACACGTTGAGCCTACAGCACCTTGCCCCGGCGTGTAAAACGTTGTGCTTGTCAGGTTTAAGGTCCAGTTTGGGGCAATGCGGTGCGCACCCGAATCCATAATCATATATGTACTGGCAGCGCTCACGACAGCCGCAATTTTCAGCGGCACCGCATCGGTTGGCGTGCGAATAACTGCAGTGTTGACCCCATAATTGAAGTTGCGCGGATCGGTGCGCGTGGTATCGGGAGTCGATGGGCAGAAAAAGACTTGCTTGCTCTTGTGGTAGGGATAGATGATCTGTTGCCAGTACCATTGCCCCGGATACCAGTGCGAACCACCCTCTGGTGGCGGCGCGGCATTGGCAATTTGGTTGGGCGGATAGGTTTCGTCGTAATCCTGTGTATATTGCATGACCGCCAATCCTGCCTGTTTGAGGTTGCTCAAACAACTGGTGCGCCGGGCATTTTCACGGGCACGGGCAAATACCGGGAAGAGAATAGCGGCCAGGATACTTATAATAGCTATAACAACAAGCAACTCTATCAAAGTGAAGCCTCGCTTGGCGGGCAACGGTTTCTGTTTTTCATTCATGAAAAGTTTTGTCATTTTTTAACCTCGCTGGTGCTTTGATGCACACTCAAATTTACGGGGTGAATTTCTTTTAGCAAGGGGAACGCTTCACCAGCGCACCAGCGCTCACGCGTTTCCCAAATCATTTCTACGGCGCGCTTTCCCAACTCATAGCGGTGCGTTTCTACAGAAGTGACGGTAGGTGTAAAATCGGTTTGGGAGGCCCAGTTATCGAAACCTGCCACACTGATATCCTCGGGCACACGCAAACCCAACGATTGAATCCCATTGATAGCGCCTATGGCCAAGGTGTCGTTATGGCACGCAATGGCCGTGATCTCGGGATATTTGCGCAGTAATAAGCATGCTTGCCGAGCTGCCAATTCGCGCGTTTGATGTTTCAGGCTGGTATCCATGTAGGCGGTGGAGAGGTTAAGCTCCTCCATGACCTCACGAAAAGTAGCTACACGTTCACGCGAAGCTCCCAACAATATGCTTTCGTAGGCGTTCATCTCGATGCGATGGCCTAGATAAGCAATGTGGCGATGTCCGAGCGCTGCCAGATGCTCCACGATTTGTCGAATTCCTGAACGGTTATCGACCTGGATATTATGCACTCCCGACTGCGGCCCGATCATTTTGACGGTCGGGATGTTCAGGCGGGCAATACTTTCCCAACTTTCAGGGGAAGAGGAAATAGGGATGATGCCGTCTACATCGCGTTTTTCGAGCAGACGCGGAAGCTTATTCTCATAGAGGCGGCATAGCAATACATCCAACCCGTAGCGATGAGCGGTTTCTTCGATGCCGCGCACAATTTCGCCCGAATAGGGATGATGGTGCAGCGCCCAGGAACTATCGTTTTCGTCGCCGGGTGTCACAATAGCGGTGATTGCGATGACATCGTTGAGAATGCGGTGCCCGAACTTGCTGGCCGCCAACTGGCGCGCGCCCATGTGGTGTTCGAGCTGGTATCCCATCTGCTGCGCTTTCTGCGTGACACGCTCACAGGTAGCGGCTGAAATGCGATATTTCTCGGCCTTCCCATTCAGCACGGCCGAAACCGATTGAATGGAAATTCCAAGCTCATTTGCCACGTCTTTCATCGTTACCATGTTTGATTCCCGCCTTGCTGGAGCGCTCATGCAAATACATTATGCCCCATTCTACTCCGCTTTAAACATTTTTTTTGATTGGATTTTAGGTCTTGGAGCTTAGAGCTTAGGAATGTTCGGGTAAGCGCCGCGCTCGGCACCTGATGTAGGGGCGCAGCATGCTGCGCCCAAGCGTGATAGATATCTTCAGCAATATATCAGGACCGGCATTGTAGGGGCATGGCGCGCCATGCCCAGGAGCGTAATACGAATAGCTAATCTTTAACGATGAACCTCACAAAACGCCGGGCGCAGCATGCTGCGCCCCTACGGGTGCGGATAAATTTAACCCACCTGCACCGCTGTCAATAATGCCAATGCGCCCAACGCGCCGCCGCAATCGCCGAACAGGGTTTGGGTGGTTTCGAGATTAAGGGCATCGAACCACTCCACGCTCAGCGGCACGGCGTGCCGGACGTTGCGGGCCTGGGCGTGGGCGGCGCTTTCCAGCACGAAAAAGACAGAGGCTTCGGTGTTTTGTTCCGACGGCACCACCAACTGGCGGGTGGGCGAAACCGCATCGACCCCGCCGCACACCACCGCTCCGGCATGGCCCAGGCGGATGGCGTCGAAGGCGGCGCGCACCGCTTCGGTGCCCGAATTTTGTCCGGCGCAGAAGGTGCCGTGATAGCCCTTGAGGCCGAATTCGATGGCGCACAGCGAAATGGGCGAATTGAAATAGGAGTGCGAAAACAGCAGCGGGTTGGCCAGGCGCACGCCTTTATCCTGCGCCTTGTCCCAGAAGGCTTTCATGGTCTCCACGCAGCCGAAATGGGTGCCGAGGGTGATGCCGAAATCGCTGCCCGCCACCGGCGTTTCCACTCCGGCGTCTTTGAGCGCCAGCGCGCAACCAGCCAACGCCAGCGAGGAGGCGCGGTCGAGATAGGTTTTGGGCGAGGCGAGGTAATTGCCCAGTTCGAAGCCTTCGATAGAGCCGAGCGCACCGGGAGCGGGGCGCTGGTTGAGCGCGCCCTGCAAGGTGTAATCGCCGCGCGTGGTGATGGCCCCTAAGCCTGTGAGGACGACTGGTTGTAATTCGCTCATTTTAATTCCGTTATTGTTTGACGATTGCGGAAAAGTAAACCGCATCGTCAGGTGTTTCTATTCCTGTCACGCACTGGGCGCAGCATGCTGCGCCCTTACGGGGTGCGGGTCTGGCGCGTTGGTGAACGTTGTTGTTACGTTCCGGGCGCATTGCCATGCGCCCTTACAACGCCTATGTTTTAGCGCAATGCCCAGCGTTATTGTTACAAGCCCGGGCGTGCCGCCGCACGCCCCTACAAGGTCACCGGACACATCGACGCCCGGTTGCCAAAGACCAAAGATCAAAGTCCCAAGACCGGTTTTGGTCACAAAACCCTTAATACAACACTCGCATTATTGCCGCCGATGCCGCTGGAATTGGAAAGCGCCGTCAAAAGCTCGGCATCGCGCGCCTGGTTGGGCACGTAATCGAGGTCGCATTCCGGGTCGGGCGTCTGGTAGTTAATAGTCGGCGGCAGCTTCTGGTTTTGCAGTGCCAGCACGGTCGCGATGGCTTCGAGCGCACCCGCGCCGCCCATAATGTGGGAGGTGGCGGCTTTGATCGAAGAAACCGGCAGTTCTTGCGCATGCGCGCCGAAGACTTTTTTGATCGCCTGGGTTTCGGCCAGGTCGTTGTATTGGGTGCCGGTGCCGTGGGCGTTGATGTAGTCGATATCGGTCGAACCCACCCCGGCATCGCGCAGGGCGGCGCGCATCACGGCTTCGAGGCCCGCGCCTTCTTTATCGGGCGCGGTGAGGTGGTGGGCGTTGTTGTTGACGGCATAGCCCAGCACCTGCGCATACACTTTGGCGTTGCGGCGTTCGGCTTCTTCCCAGGTTTCGAGCACCAGCATGGCCGCGCCTTCGCCAAAGATGGTGCCGCTGCGGTCTTTATCGAAGGGCCGGCAGGTATCGGGCGAGATGGTGCGCAAGATGGAAAGCCCGGCCAATGTAGAGAGGCCCAGGCCGTCGTGCCCGCCACAGAGCACGCGTTTGGCACGGCCGATGCGCAGCCAGTCGCAGGCCAGGCCGATGGCGCTGCCGCCGCTGGAGCAGGCGTTGGTCAGCGTCACGCGCGGACCGGCGATGTCTAATGTTTTGGCGGTGTAGTCGGCGGCATCTTCGAGAGTGAACTGCTTCCACAGTTCGGAGTCGGCCACGCCATCGGCAGCCAGTTCCAAAACGGTTTCCCAACTGGCAGCACCGCCGAAGTTGGTGGAGAACACGATGCCGGTTTCGCGCAAATCGGCATCGCTCAGGTGGGCGTCGGCAATCGCTTCGTGGGCAGCGGCAAAAGCAAATTGCGAGGCTTCGTCGCAATCGCCTTCTTCGCCATAAGGCTCCCAATCGAAATCGCGCACTTCGCCGCCATTGGTGTTGCGCAGGCCGGTGGTATCGAGCTTGGTAATGGGAGCGATACCGCTGCGGCCCTGGATGAGGTTATCCCAGAACGAGGGCACGTTGTTGCCCAGCGGCGTGACACAGCCCAGACCGGTGACGACGATGCGGGTTGGAGGCTGGGAATTCATATTAAGAACCTTTACTAATACAGATTTTATAATTTATTGAATTAACCACAGATGAACACAGATAAACACAGATTCTTTTCGAACACGGGGTTCTGTTCATCTCCAAATATAAAGATTACTCTATCAATAAGGACGAAGATTCTGCGTCTTACGAACCAAAATTCTATCTGTGTTCATCTGTGTTTATCTGTGGTTAATTTCTTTCACGGCAATTTCCAATTATCATCAAAAAACCCCGCCACGACCGCGCGATTAGTGAGGTCGGACATTTCGATGGCTTCCTCATAGACGATATATTCCGGGAGCAAATCGAACTTGTGGTTGATCGGTAGCTTGGAACCCCAGTATACGCCCGACTGCACCACGATGAACCGCTCTTTGTGGAACGGCGAAGGGTAGCAAAGCTGCATGCCCAGTGTCTTGCCCTCGATTGCTACCTCACGCTCGCCCAGGCGGTAGCCGGTGGGGGTGAGTTCCAGCGGTAGCGCCGCGGCCTGTTCTTTGAGAAGCGCATTACTCTCGCGGGTACCGAATACGATGAGGTTGTAATTGGCTTTGTCTTCATCGGTGATGACGGTATCGGCCTTGATCGGCGGGCGGCCATCGGCGTAGGCGGCCCACTCTTCCAGGAAACGCTCGGCAGCGGATTTATCCACGCCGTCTGCCTGCGTGCCGTAGACCAGCAAAAACGGGTGGCGGTAGACCTCTTTTATCGGCCCGGAAAGCAGCGGGGTTTTTGCACCTGTTGCGCCGCGCGGCCATTGCACGGGCTGGGCGGCATCGAATTTTTCTTCCTGAATTTCGCCATTCACCACCAGGGTGAGCGGCTTATCCTTCTCGGCAAAAGCGGTGGGCACTTGCAGGGTGAAGCGAGCCACATTCTCGGTTTTCACTTCCAGCACGTTACCGGCTTTTATTTCGGCATCGAGGTGGGCCAGGCGGCTGTAGTCGGTAAAGCCGTCGATCGTCACCCAGTAGTTGCGATTGTTGCGCAGCGTGCCGGTGGTGAAACGCACGTGGCGCGGCACAGGTTGGCGATGCAGTTTTTTCATCCAGTCGAGCGCGATCTGGTAGGTGCCGTATTCAAAGTAAATATAGTGCGAAGCATCGGCGATTTCACGGTAGAAGGCCGGTGCGCCCATTGCCTTGAGATCGGCATAGAAGCGCCGTGAATGCTCCACCGGCACCAGGTTATCGAGTGCGCCGTGCTGCATGAAAATCGGCAACTGTTGAGCATTGGCCTTG
>DAITOV010000200.1:0-8986 GCA_036833945.1 Abditibacteriia bacterium | reverse complement strand
ATGATACTGCACGGGCGACTGTGTGGGAAAGTAGGTGGCCGCTGCAATCTCTTTCAAACAGCCCCTTCCTTCGGGAAGGGGCTGTTTTTTTGTTTGTGTTGCTTCGTTTATCTGGCCGCAAAAAAGCACAAAATTCACAAAGATTAATGCAACGACGAGTTGGCTTGTTGTTAATTGGAATTCATTACTTGAGCTTTTGTTAATATGTTCCAGGTCAGCATCAATTTTGTGTTTTTTGTGCCTTTTCGCGGCTATCCCGAAAGTTTGGTTTCTTGAGACGTAAAGCGGATTTTGATAATATGTAAAGGCATTGACGCCGTGCCCGTGGGGTTGATCGGCGGTAGTATTATTGGGAGTTCCATGTTGTCATCGACTACTTCATATACCGTTAGCAAACAGGAAATCATTCGCGAGCAATTCGACGAAGAAGTTGTCATCGTCGATCTTGATACCGGAAGCTACTATTCCCTCAGCGGTGCTGGCGGCGAAATTTGGAGTGCCATTGAAAACGGAACTCCTACGGCTGGAATTGTGCAACAGCTAACTGCATTCTATGAAGCTGATGCGGCTGAGATCGAAGCATCGCTGGGGCGCTTGCTGGAAGAATTGCAGACAGAAGGGCTGATTACTGCACAAGACAATGCCTCGGCCACTTGGGAAACAGCAGTGAGCGCTGCTAATAATGCCGTAAAGGGTGAGTGGCAAGCTCCACTTTTACAAAAATTCACCGACATGCAAGCACTCCTGTTGCTTGATCCCATCCATGAAGTCGATAGCGCCGGTTGGCCACAACCTAAACCTGAAGAGCCGGTCATGGTTGAAATGCAGTCGAATAAATCCGCATAAATTTGCGATGTAAGTGAAGCCATTTACGTCTGCTGAAAATTCTCCTTTCTTCGTGCCAAACGAAATTGTTTTTTTCAACGAACTCCACCAGGCGTTTTTAGGTGCCGGGCAACGAGTAGGCACTACCAAGCGTTTTTTTGATATCGGCGGCTATACGATTTGCCTGCAATTTGCAGGCAACGGCCTTGAGTCGCGTCTCACGCCTGCAATTGAACATTTAAGTGCTTCCCCTTGTGATTTCCCCGACCTGACGGTTTGTTTATGGGATAGCCAATCCACAAAAAGCGAACTCCCCGCGCCTCCGTGGTCGCATGAAGATTATGGTGTGCACGGTGAAATCTCCGGCTACAACACCCCTCAACTGCGAACGGCCTTTAATCTGGGTTCGGGTGTGCTCAGTATGTTGGATACCCAGCGAAATGTTGCCCTGTTTTGGATTCGTGATGCCGATTCCCTCCCGATCTATGAGAGTGGGGCGCCGCTCCTCACAATTTTCCATTGGTGGATGGGCACGCGAAAACGACAGTTAATTCATGCCGCTGCCATTGGGCATGAATCAGGCGGTATTCTTCTGGTGGGTAAAGGCGGATCGGGAAAATCGTCCACATCGCTTCGGGCACTCGATTCGGATTCCGGACTACTCTACGCGGCCGATGATTATTGTTTGCTCTCTCACGATGGCACGCCATTCGTTCACAGTATTTATAGTTCGGGGAAAATTCATTCCAAAGACACGGCTATTTTTCCTTTTTTGCAACCTGCTCTCGATAAATCCTACGATCTCAATAATGAAAAAGCGCTCTTTTTCTTAAAAGATCATTTCGAAGAGAAAATTTGTCCTGGTTTTCCCATTAAGGCTGTTGTCTTGCCACGTGTGACAGGACAAGCCAATACTCGGGTAGTGCAGGCTTCTTCCGCAGCGGCGTTACTCGCATTGGCACCTTCGACAATTTTCCAGTTGTCTGGTGCAGGACAACCGGCTTTTCAAATGTTGAGTGAGCTTGTGCGTAAAGTGCCCTGCTATGTGTTGGAATTAGGTACTGAACGCGCTCAAATTCCAGGCACTATTTCCGATTTATTGAGGAAACTCGCATGAAGCAAAGCAATATGGATGGCCATTCCCTGGTGAGTGTCGTCGTTGTTGTCTGGAATGGTGAGCGTTTTCTGGCTGAAGCGCTGAGCAGTATTTTACAGGGAAGCTATCGACCCGTTGAAATTCTTGTGATCGATGGAAATTCTTCCGATCGCACCCTGGAAATCGCTCACTCGTTTGAGCACGTGCGTTGTCTGCCGCAAAACGGGGAGGGCATTGCCGCGGCCTATAATACCGGCGTTGAAGCAGCTACGGGCGAATTCGTGGCCTTCCTTTCGCATGACGATCTTTGGACGCCGAACAAATTAGAAACTCAAATCGGGTTTATGGATAGCAATCCTGAGGTGGAATATACCATTGCCCGGGCGAAATTCTTTCTTGAATCCGGGCATGAAATCCCCCGGGGTTTTCGCCGGGAATTGCTGGAAGGCGATCATGTTGCGCCGATTATGGAAACGCTGGTCGCGCGTCGTCGTTTGTTCGAAAGCCTGGGAACGTTTGATACCAGCCTCGCCATCGCCAATGATGTGGACTGGTTTACCCGAGCGAGTGACCAAAAGATTCCAACAGCCGTTCTGCCGCAGGTTTTGCTGCACAAACGCGTACACGATACGAACCTATCGATGAATGTCGATACGAACAACCGCGATCTTTTGAAATTATTAAAAGCATCGATTGACCGTAAGCGCCAGGCCGCTTAAGTGCAGTTTGCAGAAATATGACCGATCCAATGTTAATCAGCGTAATCGTGCCGGTGTATAACGGTGCGAAGTACTTGCCGCAAACCGTGGCGAGCCTACGCGCGCTTGATTATCCGTCCCTTGAAATTATTCTCGTGGACGATGCCTCAACCGATAACAGTCTCGCGATTGCCAACTCGTTAGCGGATGGAGTTCCTCATATCCAGGTCTTGCAACATCAGGCCAATCAAGGCCCGGCGGCGGCGCGCAACTCTGCTTTGCAAGTGGCGCGTGGTGAAATCATCGCTTTTTTGGATGTAGATGATGAATGGCCCCAGGACAGTTTCGCTGTGCGTCTGGAGTGCTTGTTGAATAATCCTACGATAGACATTGCTTTGGGAAAAGTCCAGTGTCTGCGCGAGACGACCGGCGATGAAGGTCAACCTGCCGGGCCGCAACGCGAACTTTCCGTGCCTTTTGTCTGTTTCAATATCGGCGCGGCGTTTTATCGGCGAGCGGTGTTTGAAAAAGTCGGTGTTTATGATCCCCAACTCCGTTTTGGTGAAGATACCGACTGGTTCATGCGTGCCCGTGAAGCCGGGATTGGATTGTTGGTATTGCCGCAGACGACACTTTATTATCGTCTCCACGAAGGCGGCATGACGAGTGGCAAGGCGGTCACTGAACTGAACATTGCCCAGGTGCTCAAACGCTCGCTCGATCGCCGTCGCCAGGCCAATAATGCGGCTTCAGGCGAGCAAACGGTGGCGGAACTGCCCCATTTGACCCAGCAAAAGCAGAGCGAGGAATGATTGATACCAATCTCACGGATTGGCATCCTTACTCTCCCGTGTTCATAGCACGCAAAGCCTTCAGCTACGCTAACTTCGTCGCAAGTTTCCGCGATTAACGACAGAAGAGACGGGCTTACACCGCTTCCCGTAAATTACCTTCCTGGACAACGGCTTTAACACAAAGGACACCAAGGAATCACAAAGAATGAAAAGATGTTTGTGAGCTTTGTGTTTACTTCGTGGGCTTTGTATTGAAAAGGGCATCACAATGAGGAAGATAATTAGTCTGTAAAATAATTAGTAGTTCCTTTGTAAGCGAGGAGTCCGTCATGAAGAACCGCGCGCGTGAGCGAGTCGGGTATGGGCAGGCATTGTGCTAAGCCAAATACAGTCTCAGAATAAGCAAGAAGTCCGAGGATACCCGGCTTGCTTACGCGCGCGGTTCTTCAGGCAAACCACAGACGTAAACAATTATTTTACAGACAGATAATATCTGGGATTGGTATTACATGTTAGCCAATCTCCAACTCACAGGCTCGTCTGTCCAAAGCTGAGAGCAAAAGCTCTGTCTTCCGGGATGCATGCCACACTTGCCCCGGCTGCAAAATGATATCGTCATACTGGCCGCTTGCCGTGAGCCAGCAAAGCCCTCTTCTTACCCTGATGCTGGTTCCTGCCGGTATCGTGATTTTTCGTATCTGCCGTGGTTGGAGATCAATCATTTGCTGGGTGACAACGTTAGACAGCCCGCCAGCCGTTCCTCGAAAATATTTAATATTCATCGAAGCACTCCTGAACATGATATTCTTGCCTATGGAAGAGGTTAATGAATAAAATTGCTTCAATACAGATTCAAATGCTTTTAATTGTTATCGTTACAGTATGAGTTTTTGATAATTGTAATGCTTCCCAGTGCCGTATTCTGTATCCTTCCTATGAGGCGTTAATTGAGGAGAGTGTTTTATGCAGCAAACGGGGAAACAACCTGAGGCTCCAGCGCTGAGATACGAAGAAGTAGCGCAACATATTGCCGACATGATTCGAGGCGGGACATTGCGCATTGGCGAGCGCATACCCTCGGTGCGTCAACTGAGCCGGCAACGACACGTGAGCATAACAACGGCACTTCACGCCTATCGCTTATTGGAAAACCAGGGATGGATCGAAGCGCGGCCCCAATCCGGGTATTATGTCATTCGCTCCCAACAATCGGACATTTCCGAGCCGACAGTTCCCCAATTCAATCTCGATGTCACTACAGTTGAAGTGAAGGAATTGATTCGGCAGTTCTATGCCGTTTCGCAAATGCCGGGCATCATTCAAATGGGAGCTGCCGTTGGCGCGCCGGGTAATTTTCCTTCCCGTTCTCTGGCACGCACCCTGTCTCGGGTGGCGCGCGATTTTCAGGAGGAAGGAAATTCTTACGATTTGCCTCCCGGTAACCGTTTGCTCCGCACACAAATTGCCAGGCGAGCGATGGAATCGGGCTGCCATCTCACTCCGGATGATATCGTGATTACCACCGGTTGCACGGAAGCGCTCAATTTATGTCTGCGCGCGCTGACCCGGCCCGGCGACGTGGTGTTAATTGAATCGCCGACTTACCACACCACACTACAGATCATCGAATCGTTGGGCTTGCGTGCTCTGGAGATACCCACGCATCCGCGTCACGGCATCGAACTCATCACATTGGAATATGTGTTGGAGCGCGAATCGATTGCAGCCTGTTTGCTGATGCCGGGGATGCACAATCCACTGGGATGCTCGATGTCGCAAAACGATATCATGCAGTTAGTCGAGCTTCTGCGCAAGCATGAAGTTCCTCTCATCGAAGACGATGTATGGGGCGAAATTTATTTCGGTGCCTCGCGCCCGCTCACCGCTAAAAGTTATGACAAAGCGGGAAACGTGCTTCTGTGTTCGTCGTTTTCCAAAAGCCTGGCTCCCGGATATCGCGTCGGCTGGGTGGCACCGGGACGCTATTTCAATGAAGTGGAATACCTTAAATTAGTGGGGAGCCTGGCAAATCCCACCTTGCCTTCGCTGGCGATTGCCGAGTTTCTGGAAAATGGCGGTTACGATCATCATTTGCGCGGCTTGCGGCGTGAGACAGCGCACCGCGTTTTGCAATGTAGTGAAATGATCGAGCGATATTTTCCGGCGAATACACGCATGACACGGCCTCAAGGCGGTGAATTTTTGTGGATTGAACTGCCCGAGGAAATGAACACGACACAGCTCTTTACCCGCGCGTTGGCGGCTGGCATCTGTATTGCGCCAGGGGCGATGTTTTCGGCGCAAGGAAAATTCAACAATTACCTGCGACTTTATTGCACTTATCATAAAGCCGAAGTGCTGGAGCCAGCTATCCGTCAGCTTGCAGCTCTGATAGAACAGTCATAATTTCCTGTGCTAACTTCGTTACAAATCAACGTAATCCGTGGCAGAAACATTTATCGCTACTCATTCGCCTTATGCTCCTCAAAAAATCCACTCAAAGCCGATGAGTTGGTGCCAGGCCTATAACTACGAAAAACATAGTCAGCTTCTTTCCTGGTTTCGTGGCATTTATAACAATGAGGTAACCAGCCACTGGCATCTACCTTTGTTGCGCTGCCATTAATGACCAGATATTCCCAATCGTCCCATGCCTTGTGAAAGCCAGGCTGCCTTTTAATCATCACTGTGAGTAGTTCGGGAGTTTTGCTGGTGCGAGAACTCAATTTTTCTTTGACGATCACAGAACCGACCGGGAAAAGGGGTGACTCCCAGCTAAGCATGGCTGCTTTTCCGATGTCATTGACATAAACCTGAAAGTATTTTTCAGTATGGGGATTGTCTGGGGAAAGTTGTGCTCGTAACAATGTCGGGTTAATAAAAGTGGCACACTGACTGGCTACTTCGGGAGCCATTACCTCTGGCACGGCGGTTACCTGCTGCCAGGATTTATAACCTCGAATTTGGCCGAGCGCGAAAAGGCTCGTGTTCTGGTCGGTGCCTGTCACCTTTGTCGACGTGCTGCTGCGTTGTGTGTAAAATGCCACACTCCCAACTACAAGGCAGAGCAGTATTATCACAGCATATTTATATCTACCCATGCCATAACTCCATTGCCAGATAGCTGGTGAGTGCCCCGGCGAATAGCGCTATAAAAAACAGCGCTGCAAAGAGTAAAAAATATGACAAAGGCAGGAGGCATTTTTTCCCACGCGTTCGAATAAGGTAGTAAGGCATGGAGATGATACCGATACCAACGAGCATCAGAACCCAGATTTTAGTGAGACGGAAGTGTCGTTCTTTTGCATCAAGAAAAAACCACTGCAGGGAAACGACTGTATTAACAAGTAGACAGCCCCAATGGAATACTTGAAGACTGAAAGAATCTTCCGGGATATGGTAAACAATCGCCCCTTCGAGGAAGGCTAATACGAGAAGAACCCCTAGCGCTTTCCTTTTATTGGTTTGTATTGCTGCATGTTGTGCTGGCAATAGAATGTCCATTGTTACCCCAACTCAAGAGTCGTCACACCATATAAACGTCCAATCGGTATGTTTGGCGTTTCGCCGGTATACATCCGTGCCGTCTCAAACATCATCGTCATGCCATGTTGCTCCGCCAATTCCACTGCCGCCGCGTTGGCTTCCGATACATCAAGGAACAACGGTGCGTCTTGCGGAATTCGGGTTTTAAGCGCTTCAAACAACTTCCCGGCAATGGTTGGTGTATCGGCAAACAGCGGCCCGATTCGATAGCCGTTACGGGAAGGGCGCACGATGCCGTATCCGGATAATTGACCATTTTCCACCCACCCCAGTGCGATGCTATCGGTTTGTGCCACCCAGTGGCGAAGGAAAGTGGTGCGCTCATCGGGATAGAATGGTTGGTCGTAGGCCGCAATCGCTTCGAAGGGGAGGGAAGAGAGCGATACGATTTGTGGATCGTTAATCGGCTCGCCGCCACCGGTGCCTTCATACCGTTGGTTGCTATAAGCCAACTGGAAACCGGAACGTTTGTAGTTCTCTTGCTGCGCCACCACGCCATCGAGTCCGATATTGCGGCCCTGGAGCGACTCCATTCCCGCATTCCAGATTTTCAGCCCATAGCCCTGGCCGCGATACTCGGGTTTGACGATATAAAAGCCCAGAAACCCGAACGACTCGCCGTATTTCACGACCGAGATGACGGCTATCGGTTCATCGTCTAACAGGCCGATAAGAAAACCATTGGGGTCGGCGGCGTAGAAGCTGCCGGCGTCATGGAGGCCCGGATTCCAACCTTCAGCAGCAGCCCATTCTACTGCCAGGTCGAGGTCCGTGCGGGTCATGGTGCGGATGGTGTAGGAGGAGTTTTGCATGGAGGCACCTGTCTCTTACGGTTTGTGTAATACGTGCAATTTTTTATTAGCCACAGATTGGCACAGATTTCACAGATTGAGGCTACAGAGCCGTTTCAACGTTTGATCTCGCCATCGGTTGAAGGATGGTATCTGCTTATTGCGACTTCAACTCTTATCTGTGAAATCTGTGCCAATCTGTGGCTAAATTTCTGTACAAACAGCGGGCGGCCCTAGGTTAAAACCCTTCGCGAAACGCGCGCGCTGCCGCTTCAATCGTATCGGCTTCACGCCCGGTAACAATCGCGCCAATCAGCACTCCTCGCGCACCGGTGCGCTGTAATAAGCGTTGGTCGGAAGGCACCAGTTTCTTTTGTGAAGGCACGATAAACGGCGCGGAAATGGTCTGGGCCAGGTCGTGATAGCGGGCCAAATCGAGGACGCTGAGCGGTTTACCGTAGTCGTCGTGGTGCATGATGCTGGCTTCGCAGAGCGTCATCCCCAATTCTTCGAGTGACATCAGTTCATCGGCGGTAGCGCCGTTCCAGGCGGCCAGCATGACGTCGAGGCTTTCTTGCTCGAAAATCCAGCCGGGGGCTTCGGCGGGGTAGGCGTCGAAATAGTCGATGCCGATTTGAGCCAGCTTTTCAAACTCTTCCTGTGTTGCAAACGGCTCACCGCCGGGTACGATACCGACCGAGCCGCCATGCTCCTTGGCCACTTCAAAGATGCGGCGCAGGTTGTCTTGCTCTTCGTCGAAGCTGCCGAACTTGGTGCCGGAAGCGAAATGCTCCACGTTGATATGCACTTTCAAACCTTGCGCACCACCGCGAAACGCGGCGCGGGCTAGTTCCACATCGTTGCGGGGCAGGGAAACGAGGAGAGTCCAGTCGTTGTCTTGAAGCTGCGTGAGGAGTTGGTTCATAGGGTTTAGTTAGCAGGAGGAGTTGTGTTTTCTTGCGTCCAGGTAAAGGGGAAAGCAATTCGTAAATGAGTCACGTCTTTGAGTGCGGTTCCGGCCCATTGGGGGAGCGCCGAATTGGGTTGCATCCACAGGCTGGGCATGGTTTCCCATTCGGTTTTGCCGCGCATTTTCACTTCAAAACGAAAACGCCCCAGCAAGCCATCCATCACATCGGTATCCCAGTCGGCTCCGTCATAGCGGGGGCGCAGAAAATCGGAGTAGAGCGGTGCAACGCCTTCCCAACTCTTGTCGAGCGCACTCACTGGGCCAAT
>DAITOV010000199.1:0-9013 GCA_036833945.1 Abditibacteriia bacterium | reverse complement strand
TCTTCAAATCCCCCACCCAGCCTCCCCCTGAGGGGGAGGAGTTTTGCGCCACTCAGCCTTATTCTCCCTTCTCTCTGCGCCCCCTGCGTCTCTGCGTGAGACAAAAGTTTACATGGCAGTTTCCCAGCGACGAGTCATCCCTTGATGCTGATGATTCACTCGCAATGCATGAAACTCTTCCGCCGTCCGCATCACTTCACCGGGCCGGGCCTGTGAGCGCACCAGGAAATCGGCTTCGGGTGGATAGCAGGCGACCGGCACGCCTCCTGCCACATCGGCTGTAACCTCACCTTCTAAGCGCGAAATCGGCGCGTTGGTCGGCAAAGCGGCGCTCTGGTAGCGCAAATCCATGCTCCACCGCACCACGTCGGTGGTGTTTTCATAAGAAACGTGCGGCGTGCGGTTGGTCATCAGCAATGCCCCGCCACGCGGCACCGGCACGCATACTTGCTGCTCCAGCGACAGTTCTTCATCGGGGATGACGAGATATTCGCCTTTGGAATTATATGTGTGACGCAGCACCGGGCCTTTGTGCGCGCGGGGTAATACCCACATACAGCCGCGTTCGGGTGTGGCATCTACCAAGGGAATCCACACCGTCAGCACCAGCGCTTTATCGCAATAAGGCTCGAAGTAGCCCGAATCCTGATGCCAGGGTACAGCGCCGAAGTTGTAATTGGGAATTTTCGGGCGCAAACGATAGACACTCGAAGCGATCACTTCCGGCCCGCAAAGCGCCTCGGCTAAGTCGAGCAATTTCGGATGCGTGATGAGACCAAAGAATGCCGGGCCGCTCAGACAGCCGCCCCACATCGCGCGCGCCACCTTGTCGGTTTCCCGGCTGATGTGTGCCAGGCGTGTCTCGAAGCCGAACTCTTCGTAGGTATGCGAGAGTTCCCCGGCTTGCACCAATTCGCGAGCCAGGCGGTCTATTTCCGCCGTAATCTCTCCTTCCACAGCCTTCAGGTCGGCATCGCCGAAGACCTGCGGCACCATCAGGTAGCCTTCAGAATGAAATTGTTCCAGTTGCTGTTTGCCAAGCATATCGACCTCTTTCGTTATGATGAAACCAGCCGGAGAAGTTGCCTTCTCCGGCTGTATTTTACCCCGTAGGATGTTTGTTTAAACTTTTATTTCAGGAACCAAAAGCAACCAGGCGGAACTCGCCCCGTGGCACATCCAACGTCACGGTATTGCCTTTAATCGTTAAGGCTTTACCACCTACGGTTGCCTTTTTCGCCGTTTTAAAGGGCAGTGGCAAAGTAACCTTCGTCTGGGACGAATTATCGTAATTGCCGACCAAAACCAACGCCTCTTTCTCCGAAGCAAACGCCGTGTAGTGCAAGGTGGGGTTATCGCCCTGATAAGCCACCGGCTTACCGCTTTGCAGCAGGGCCTCGTAAGGAGCCAGGGCTGCGAGGGCTTTGGAGTGGTAGTAGAAATCCATCGGCTCGAAATCGCCGAACCAGTAGTAGGTGAGGCCGCGCGAGCCATTGAGCACCGCTTCCAAGACCATCGATTCCAGCTTATGCGGCGCGAACTCGCCGTAGGTCCCTGCCGAAAGCCAGGGGATGATCTGCTTGTTTTGCATCGCGTCGGAATCGTAGCGGATACGTTCCTTCACCGCTGTCGAACGGCCTTGCACGTAGAGCGAAGGCTGCGCCAGATCGACGATCTGCGGATAAATTTTGTCGAACTGCAGAATACTGTTGTAGATTTTGTTTTTGGGGTCGGCGTTATAGGTGCCCACTACCATCTGCTTACCTGGCACGGCAGCGCGCATGGCGGTGTTGAGAGCTTCGATGGTTTCTTTGCCGATATCGGTGGCAAAATCATTCCACTCTTTGCCGCTTGCCTTCCAAGCGGCAATCACACGCGGGTCGCGCTTCGATTCAGCAGCGGGGCCATCCCAGAATTCGATGTCGTGGTAAACGTGGTCGGGCTGCACCAACGCGGCTAACTCAGCCACACGCTTGATTTCGTCTTGAAAGTATTTGCCACGATAAAGAATGCTGACATACTTGCCGCGCTTGCCGTCGATCTGGTTATAAATCTGTTCGGCTTCGGCAGCATCGATCTTTCCAGCTTTATCGGCGGCCTGGATGGTGTTCCACATCACGTGAAACGGCGACTCGTTGTAGAGCACTTTGTAACCTGCAGCGCGGGCCTGTTTGATAAATTCCAGGTTCTTGAGCGTGGCAGCGTTCCATTGCCCGTCTTTGTCTTTACCGTAATAACGGGGGAAGGTGGAGATATAACCAAAGCCCATTTTACGAAAATCGCGCAGGAAATTGGGCCACTCCTGCTGCACGCCGTCGCCCATCCAGGCCAGGCTCACATCGAGGGCTTTGTTGGCCGGCACCCCGGGGATTTCAACGATCTGCAGTGGCGAAGAAATCGCATGTGAATCCTTACCCTGCACGATGGCCGTCAAGGTCACTTTAGCATCGGGGGCAAGACGAGCGCCGGGAGTTTTTTCAATCCATAGCGGCCCTTCCGAACCCTGGCTGGAATAACCGTTATTGCGGTTAAATTTAAATTCATAGCTTTTGACACCGGGGTGCGAAGCAGCAACTTCTGTAAATTTGGGTTGCGATTGTGGCAATAGATTAATTCCCTCGGGTAAATCGAGCCGGTATCCCAGTTCGCCTTTGGCCAATTCCAGTTCAGTATTGTTGAGCACCGTCAGCCAGTTTGGCGTGGCAATATTAGAAGTCACCACAAACGGTTCATGGCGGGGAAACACCACCAGGCCATCGGTATAAACCTTTCCTACAGGATACTCGTTCAGGTTTTTGAGCGGAGTAGCCGCCGGGGCTTTTTGCACGGAAATCTGGTCGGTGAAGAGACTATTGACCGGGGTAACGCGCAAAGCAATATAACGCGCCCGCACCGGTTCACGACACACCAAAGGCGCCATGTAGGCCTTGCCTTCTTCGGGGAAGTAGTAGCCGGTCTTGCCATCAGCCTGTTCTTTTTCAGCCGGGTTGAGCTTCACCATACGCTGTAACTGGTGGTATTGCTTCCCGTCGATACTGGCTAAAAACTCGGCCGCTCCGGGCAAACCAAGGGAACCCTGCTCGGTTCCACCCAACACGCGAATGGCGATTTGCCCCACCGGCTGCACTTCGCCCAAGTCGATGACCATCAAAGAACCACCAGAAGTTCCCGCCCCCAGATACCAGCCCACGGCGTCTTTTTGGAACCACACCCGGTCGTCGGCGCGGGTGGAGAGGTTGCCGTCGGTCAGGTCGTAGGGATCATTCTCATCTGTCGTCAGGCCATAATTAGGCTTGGGCGAGAAGAACACTTTTTTACCCCGCGCTAATTCCTCACCGCTGGTGAGTTGCTTCCACTGCTCACGGGCCGCCCCGGCATTTTCGCCAACTTGATGTTGCCAATCGATTTGCGCCTGTGCCGGTAAAATTGAAATGCTCATCAGTCCTAATACCGCCAACCATTTGCTTGTTGTTTTCATAATGTCGATAAATTTTGTAAATCGGGCCTCGTTATTTGACTCGCGCCCACATATTGCCTTGATGTGGCGTTCCGCCTTGCATAGTTGCAGCAGGCTTCAACCACTTCACATGCCCATCATTAAAAAGGTAATTCCAGCCTTCAAAATGAAGTGTTTTACCAGGCATACCTGAATCCTGACCATTTGCACCGGATGCCTGAACATAACCATATCCACCAAAGAGATTGTTGTAGCCCGATGTGTCTGAGGAAGAAGGCCGTTCTGCTAATAAAATAGTCGTTGACGGCTGTGAAATCGCCGGGATTTTGACGCCACGCAGAATATTGGCAGGTGTAAGGGTTGGGTCTAAGCCAAAAACCGCCGATGAGTATTCAAGCCCTGCCGGAGAGGGCACAGTCGTGTATCCTGGCGCATAGTTCCCACTATAAGGTGGCATATAAGTTCGGCCACGCGTCGCAGAAGGACAACGGAAAATCAGCGGTTCCAGCCCCACTTCGACCTTGATGCCCGCATATGGTGCGATAGCTTTATCCCAAGGCACAACACTATTCGCAGCTGCGCTGGAAGAGCCAATGAACGGTAACCACTCGTCATAATCTTGTGTGTATTGGGCAAACGCCAAACCCAACTGCTTCAAGTTACTCTGGCAGCCCGCTCGCCGCGCATTTTCCCGAGCACGCGCAAACACCGGAAACAGGATAGCCGCAAGAATTGCTATTATCGCTATGACGACAAGCAATTCTATCAGTGTAAAGGCCCTGCTTTTCGGCTTAAAACCGTATTTCCTATCATTGACTTGCCACATGTTCATCACTCCTTTCTATTCAGCCAAACGCTGGTTTTTTTCTCATTCACGAACTACAACCGACTCGCCTTCTTTCAACTGCACCGGCATCAACATTTTTTGCGGTTCAAAAACCACACCCTGGTTTACCTGCTGGGCCAATAAACGCACGGCGTTTGCGCCCAACTCACGCAACGGCACTTTCACCGTGGTGAGCATCGGCGTACTTAATTCGCTCACTTCAGTACCGTCGAAGCCGATAACGCTCACATCATTCGGCACGGAAATACCCTTTTCACGCAACGCTTTTATGACGCCGATGGCGGTTTCATCGTTATGCGCCAGAATCGCCGTGCAGCCCAGTGCGTGCCAACCATTTTCCAGCCATTGTTGCATCACTTCTTCGCCGTTGCGCCGGTAGTTGTTGATGCCGCTACGCGCGATACAGCGAAGCCAGCTTTCATCGGCGTGGATTCCGGCTTCTGCCAATGCCACGCGATAGCCCGCGATGCGCTGCCGTGAAATCGTATCGATATCGGATGACACCAGATAGGCGATGCGGCGGTGCCCTTGTTCCACGAGATGCTTCACGGCGATCTGAGTGCCGTTGAAGTCATCGGCGGCGACACAGGTGAAATCGGCCGTATGCTGAAAGAGCAGCACATTGGGAATATTCGCCGGGGGATTGAGCATGTAGGCTTCTGTGGGGTGGCAATACATCAGAATCGCATCGGCTTTGCGGCAATCGCTCACATCTTCATCGTTGAGCCAGAGCAGTTCCAGGTTCTGTTGCTGCGCCTCGCTCCGAATGCCCGCCAGCAGTTCGGTAGTATAAGCACCGGATAACGGCTCTACGTGTAATAACAAACCTAAAGTGCCCACCGTCTGCACCGCTGGCCGCTCGGCAACGAAAGTGCGGCGGCCTTGTTCCCGCACAATCAGCCCATCTTTCTCCAACAGCGACTGTGCCTGGTTCACCGTACTCAAGCTAACGCCATACTGCGCCTGCAACTGGGCCACGGTCGGCATTTGAGCGCCAGGCAGCAATTCACCCGAAGTGATCTGGGCGCGCAGCGTTTCGGCTAATTTCCAGTATTTGGGAACTTTGGGTTGTGGGTGAACTGTAGGCATAAGAATCAGGTAACTTTATCGCTTTATCGCAAAAGTTTAGATATTATACCCCGCACGTCTCTTTGTTAAACATTTTTTTATGTTTTGAATGATCAATTTCCTCATATTGGGCAGGAAACAGGCCATCTTATACCTCTAAGCACGGACAAATGCCCGAGTAGAGAAACTCTACCCGGGCATTTTCAAACGGCAAAACTGATCCCTATAACTGGAATAAACAGTTACTCCGCGATGCGATGCACTTCCATGTTATCCACATAAACCGTTTCTTCCGACGCGTAATTTTCCATTTCGACCAGCACCCGCAGCTTAACCGCTGTTCCGGTATTATCTTCGGGTAGAACAAAGGGAATCACTGCGTGATGCCATTTACCGGGCTGGAGTGTGAGAGGAGTGGAAGGCAGTGCAAAACGCCCACCGAGATTTTCGCCTTTGGTCCCCAGGGCATGCAAAACCATGCGGGCATCGCCTTTTTGAGAAGTTTCAGGAACATAAAAGCTGGCAGTCACCAGATAATTACCGGCCTTATAAGAGAAAAGTTGATAAGGCCCGCCCAATTGCAAACCTTTGATTTTTAAACTCATCGCTCCGTGGGCAACCTGCTGGGAAGAAACGGTCCATTCCGCCTGGCGATATGTCGAATCGTCTTTTCCATGATCCCAAAATGTCCACTCCCGGTTGCCTTCTTCAAAAGAGCCGTTGCTTGAGAGAAATTCGGTCTTACCATCCACGATTTTCAGAATTAAGTTCGCTTGTTCGCGCACAGAGCTCCGATCGTTGGCAGCGAGTTCACGCAGCTTCTGCTCGACCCTGGCACTCTTTTTCGCCCAGGGCAGAAGATTCCACACCAACGATATGCCCCAGTTCTCTCCGTTGGTGGCCGGATATATCACGAAGAACGGAACACTCTCTTTAAAGAGCGGATCTTGCGCGAAAGCCTTCGTCAGTTCACGCCGTCTGCGCACCTGAAACATGACTCGTTCGGCTTGCGCCACCATCTCCAGAGCTGCTTCTTCGGTTTGCAGCGGAGCCTGCATTAACCGGTGTTCGGCCTGAAAAGTAATGACGGAGGCCTTATAAAACTCCCACATCTCTTTCAACTTGGAAATGCGCGCTTTGCGCGTTGGCGTATCGGCGAGTTCCAGCGCCGCTTCCAGCGCCTTGTCGGAATCGTCGAGATAAGATTGCGGCACATCCAACAGATATTTCGGAGTATCACTCAGAAAGAGAATCTCCCTCCCATCGTGGTTTGCCGGTGAGTTGAAGATATCGACCCGCCAGAACTTTTCCCATATGTCGTAAAAGGCTTTTAAGCTCGGGGCCGCCTGCTGCCCTGCAAAGCGCAAATACCAATCGTCAAGGAGTGCGTCTACATCTTGATTGGGGTTCCACAGCAGTTTCGCGTACAGCCATGCCTTGGGGCCTTCGCCCCAGTTCGGGTACAATTCGGCAAACGAATACTTCACCTGGTTTTTTTCTCCCCATGCAAAGTTCTTTTGCAGGCGATGGGAAAAGACACGCGGGATCAGGTAATTACCCCCGTAGGCATAATCATACCAACCGACGACCGCGCACATATCCGTCCAGCGCTTGGTCATTTGCTCACCCTGTACGCGCAATTTCGGGTCTTCCCAGCGCATGCGGTCGTAGGTGATGAAAGGCACAATGCGGGGATGAACCGTCACTTTGGTCGGCGGCTCGATGAGGTTCATGTAGGCCAAAGTTCCAAACCATTTGTCGGGATACTTTTTCAACACCCGGGTCACGACTTCATTTGCCCAGGCGAAATACTCATCCGACACATCTTCAATGCCCAGGAAATTCTTCTTACCACTGCGACGCGATTTGGAAACTGCCGATTCATCCCACAATGGCCAATCGTTCATACCCAGCGCAAAGCTAACCGTTCCGGGGTTCTCTTCGAAATATTTTTCGATCTTCGCAACCGCAATATCAATGGTGAGCGGATTGGAAATATTGGGATTCCATTTGTAATCCTCATCATCTTTGGGAATATACCTCTGCCCATTGAGGATGGGGTAAATCTCAGGATGGGTTGTCCCAAACTCACTCACCGGAAAGAGTGTTAGGAGATTGTGGCTAAAGGCCATGCGGCTCCGCGTCCGGTTAAAACGGCCCCACCAACCCAGGTCGCTGGGTTGCGGTTTGCCGTCAATATAGATGGGAGCAAACTCGCGCGAAAGATAAGCAGGCTCTTGCACGATGCGGGTGGGAAGGACGGTGATTGTCTTGCGCTGCGGCACGTCGGTGCCCAATTCGGTCGGCATCAACCAGCGCACACCCAGATAGCGTTCCAGGAACTCGTAAACACCGAATTCAGTTCCCCAATCTTCTCCGCCGACAATCACATAATTCGATTCGTCGATTCCCTGGAGGAGAAAACCGTCCTGGTCTATCTCGTCAATATCCAGCTTCGCCCCGGCAGCATATCGCGTGCGGCCAATATGAATGGCATTTCCTTGCGTAGTGGTAGCAATCGGCACTTTTGCCCCGCTGCTGCGTTGAATATATTCCTGGAGCCGAGAAGCAGCAAGCTGTTCGCGTGTTGTCGCGTTTTCAGGAACGACAATCGTTGCGCGAGGCTGGCCTTCTTCGACGATGGTAAACGCCTGTGCATTCGAGGTAAGGGATACCATACCACCACACATCAATAAAAACGATAATGCTACCGTGAGATATAAACTTCTTTTTTTCATTGTTACTTCCTACTGGATATAAGGGTTCCATGCCGGGCTGCATGAACTATAAGTGTTGTAAGGAGCCTGGTTATAGAGAGCGGGATCGCATCGCACCATGGTATTTGAAGCAGAAAACGGTTGCAACGATTGCAATTTTTGCAGGGTCTGCCATTTTACGTGCCCATCGGCATAGGCGATGTTACCGCCTTCGAGATGGGGAGACAGCCATCTTTTGACATCGGGATTGGAATGGTTTGACCAGTTGCCGACAATGGCTGGAGTCGTCGTGACATTGTATTTCGACCAAAAATCTAAAATAAGAACGAGTTCGGCAGGCCGCCCAACCTGAGCCTGCGCTAACGGCCTCCAGTTATCGCTCGAACCGTTGTTGTAGTAGAAAACATCGTTAGCATATCCACCAAAAGCCGTGTTGTAGCCGTAGGAAGGCGGTGCCGGTGTTGTGGAGGGAACCGAAGGGCAGGTAAATATCTGCACACTTTTCACATACGGAAAAATGGCATCCATCCAGGTGCGGTAATTGCCAGTCGCCGACACTTCCACCACGTAATTGCCGGATGGCTTCGAGGTATCGGTATCCAACTCGCTCGTCGTCCAGGTTGTCGTATCCCAGTAAAATTGTTGGGGATAGCGCTCATCGAAATCTTGCAGATATTGCATGACACCCAGCCCCACCTGTTTGAGATTGCTCTGGCAACTCGCGCGCCGAGCGTTTTCCCTCGCCCGGGCAAAGACGGGAAACAGTATCGCGGCGAGTATAGATATTATCGCTATAACAACAAGCAACTCAATTAGAGTGAAACCTTTCTTATGCTGCATCATGGAACGTTCAACGAAATTCTTCTGTCGCATTTTCATCACATCCTTTAATTTTCAGATAACGACTTGCACTCTCATCTCTCT
>DAITOV010000198.1:0-9092 GCA_036833945.1 Abditibacteriia bacterium | reverse complement strand
GTCGAAGCCGGTGCCTAAAAGCTGCGGAGCGTCATAAACCGAACCTTCCACGAATTGCGCGTTCAGTCCGGTGCGCTTCGCCAGATTGCTGGCGATAGCAACAGCGTTGGGGGAGAAATCGATGCCGACCACTTCGCCTGCTCCCATACGGGCTAATGAAAGCGTATCGGTGCCGATGTGGCTTTGCAGATGGGCAACCCGCAGACCGGAGATGTCGCCCAGTTCGGCAAGTTCGATAGGGGTAAGAAGGTTTGCGCCTTCCAGCAGCGAATCAATGGCATAAAAGCCGGTTTCATCGGCAATATGAATTTCAGCGCGTTCGTTCCAGTTGGCTTGATTGGCGGCGTAGTATTGTTTGAATTGGTCGGACATCGTTACTTCCTTTCGTATTTTGACACTTCTTGTATAACGAAACGAAAGCAACGATGCCCTAAGCGTTGACTACTTATTTCGCCAACTGTGCCAACTGCCAGTAAATACTGGCCTGCATCACACCGGAAATCGGCAGAATTTCAATATCATAGCCGCGCAGCGACACGGCGGCATCCTGCACATCCCACACAGGATTGATGTAGGTGATGGAATCAGAAGCGACCCAGCGATCGAGCGGCGGCATACTGGTGGTGACGATGCTTTTGATTTTCTTTTCCTGCAAAGCCGAAGTCAGCTCCCAGGGGAAATACTGGTAACCCAGCAGCAAGAAGACATCGCCTTCGGTGAGTTCGGCCGGCACGGTGGCATCGACCTGGGTTTTCGCAGCCACGCTCCATGCCGGACGGCCTTTGCCCTGCAATTCGTAGGGGAAAATATGCCCCATGTAGCCGACATGAACCTTCTTACCACCGGCCTGGGCATCGCGCAGCACTTTCGCGCCACGCTCGAAGGCGGGAGGCTGGGTTTTGTTCATGGTGGCAAGGGCACCGTTAAGCGCATCGAGGTAACGCGCCGAGAGATAGCGGACCGAATCGACGTTCACACCGGAGTTGGTGTGGAATGGCGTTTTGCGGAACTGCATGTTGCGCTCACCGCCACCCGGCATGGCGTTGCTGCGAAACAGCGAAGGCATTTTGCCTTCCACCACGCAGGCGCTGACCAGCGAAGCCGTCCAGGTCCATAAACCGATGAGGTTATTCACCGATTCCACGCCCGGCGCGGCATCATAGGGCACTTGCAGGAACAGGCGGCGCGGGAAAACCTGCACACCGGAGTTCTCTCCCAGCACACTACGAGATGGCCCGGCGAACACGATCACATCAGCTTTGGCTTCTTTCGCACGATCGAGCAGTGGCTGCAACAGAGCCGTATTACTATCGGCATCCAGGCCCACCAGCACGGTATCGTTGGCGGTCAACACTGTTTTTTCAGAGTAGGTCTTTACCATCGTGAGGCCACCCGAACGCCCCAACGCTTCCAACTGAAAGCTTCTTTGCGTGGCTGCGACATATAAATTGCCACCCGCAACGAGCTTGACAGCGCTATCTTCAGCGCTTTCGCGCAAGTCGAGCAGTTCGCCGCGCCATTTCTTAGTCGAATCCTGCATCGTCTTCACGAAAGGAAGCTCCGTCACAGCCCAAGAAGGCATGCTCGAAAGACACAACACACTCAGGACAAACAGAACCCGCCACAACGCCACACGCCGGAAAATATTCATGCCGATACTTTAACTAAATTGTGGGTTCTTTTGTCGATTTTTTTGGCATACGAAAATGTCGAAAAATATCCCATATTGCCTGCTCTCATTTCCGGTGCTATCCTCACCTCGTGCCTCGAAGGAGGCCACCGATCCGCGGAAAGGGCTGCGCCCACCTTTCAGTTGTTAGCCGATACTCCACAACCTACCTCTTTCCGTAGGGTGCGCGGATGCCTTGCATAAGAAGGAGGCATAATGTCCCACCAACCAAAGTTGCCAGAGTGCATCAGCCTGGAACAGCAGAAAAAGCAGGCGCGTGAACTCCTGGCCCAATACAAGAACCACCAGCCCGAAGCGGCCCGCCGGTTACGGCAGCAGCTCTATGAATGTGCCGGATTAGATGATAGCTCGATCTTCTCCCAGCCCCTCAACCTGCAACGGTGCCAGTTGGTGCTGGCACGCGAACACGGTTTTTCGAGTTGGACGGTGTTCAAAAACGCCATTGAAGCCCAGACCCGGCAGGAAGATGAAACAACGGCGCTCCGCGAAGCAATTGACCGGGACGATGGCGAAGCAGTTTCGCGCCTCGTAACTGCCAACCCTCAATTGCTGGAACAAAGCGTGTTCGATGGCGGCGACGAAGGCTATTTCGCCGGTTACAAACCCCGCGCGCTGGTGTATGCGCTCCAATGCGGACGCGTTGAAACGGTGAAGACGCTACTGGCAGCCAGACCGTCGCTAGCCTGCACGCCGGATGCCGAAAGGCAATATCCCATCGACCTGATCTTCAAACCGTATGGCAGTTGGTTAGACGGCGTAGCGCAGCGACGCCAGACACTCTACTATCTTCTTAAAGAACAAGGAGCGGTTCCTAATCTTGAAGCCGCAACTTATGCGCATGATGCCCGCTACGTTCTCGATGCGCTCAAAGCCGATCCAGCCCACATCGATTATGAGCGAGAGGATTTTCATTGGAATCTACTTGTGATGGCTGCAGACACTGGTTGTGAGGCGATTGTCCAGGGGGTATTGACACAGCGCCCACCTAATCCCGAAGAATTAGCGCTGGCTATCGATCGCGCAGCTTTCGGCGGACAATCGGCAGCCCTGCAACTGCTCTTGCCCCGTGCGCCTCAAGAAGTGAAGGACACGGCACTTTTCGGCTGCGGAGAATCATTGAGTTTGGAGACAGCGCGTTTGCTACTGGCGCACGGTGCCAACGCCGCCGGGGAAGTGGTGCTACCGGGAGCCTATGGCGATAAAGCATGGGGCGCACTGGCGATTGCCCTCACCACCTATTCACGCAAACCGTGGCGCGGTGAATTTATCGACCTCATTTTCTCTGCGGGCGCACGCACTGCCAGGCCGCTGCGTAATAAGGTCTCGCTCGATGCCGACGGTGCGGTTCTGTCGTTTTTCCGGGGAAGATTCGACTTACTTGAAACGCTAATCGAACGTAACCCGGCACTGGTTCACCAGCGTTTTGCTTTCGACGATGAAGAGTGGGCCGTCCTTACGCCCATCGACGGTACCACTTTGCTGCACCTGGCTATGGAGTATCTCGACTTGCCCATGGCGAAATGGTTGGTGGCGCACGGTGCCGACGTGAACGCGCGCGCAATGGGAAATGATGATCGCGGCCACACGCCATTATTTCAGGCCGTGCGCGCCAATGCGGAATTGTATGGCCCGGCCGGGGGAACACAAACGCCGGAATCGTTGACAGTTTGGCTGCTGGAACAGGGTGCCGACCCCAACCTGCGTGCCACGATTTGCAACCGGGCGGGCGTAGTTGGTAGCATGCAGGGAAAAATCTTGCGCAACGTCACACCGCTGGAATATCTTGTTGCCATGAGTGAACGGACTTCGAGAAGGAAAACGGCGCAAAGTTCGCTGGCTCAACTGCTCTCGGGTGGGTCCAGGAATAATCTGCACTGAGCGTAAAAGGAAACTTAATCCGATATGCCCAAAGACCTCAAAATTTTTCTCATGGCTTGCGTTGCCATTCCACTGCTATTGATTTTCTTTCTGGCGCTCAATTCTTTCTCACGCCGTCCTAACGACATCGTGACCGATCTGGAATTGAATCGGTTTAAAATGCACATAACGATTGAAGAAGACCAATCTTGGCTCACATCGGAAATGCGCTACTTCAAAGCAACTCTTACCCGGGAAGAAGCCGCAAAATTAAGGAAGTGGCTCACACATTATCACCAACCCGATACATTTGCCCGTTACTATATGCCCGGCAAACTGGAAGGAAAAGCCGACTGGCGACCTCCCAAAACCAAAACTGCGCTCCACGGCTACTTTTTCAAAAAAAGCTTTTATCGCTGGCATTGCAACTATCTGATTGCTCCTGTCAATAAGGACACGTCCGTGTTTTATCTCTACGCCGTCGATTACTTTAATTGAGCAAGACGCTATCCCTAAAAAATATCCCGATTCACTCTGGCATACTCTATAAAACAGCGCCGCCGCGTTCACGGAATGAATCTCGCACGGCTCTCTTTCGTTATGTTTGTTCTACCCTCCAGAAATATGTTCAACCCTTACCGCCACTTCCCTCTCAACTGCCTGTTGGTTGCGTGTCTATTCATTGCCAGCCTCACCCTTGCCCCGCCCGCCAAAGCATGGGCACAAGTCCCGTTGCCGACTGCCGCCAGCACGCCTAATGCCGTCATGCCGGTGGCCCCGGTCAAGGTGAACGAGCGCATGCTGTTTGAAGTGGCGGGAGCCACCAAGGAAGCCGCCGCGCAACGCGCCGACCGCATTACACGCCGCCTGCAACGCCTGATAGAGCAGCCCGGCGATGTGTTGCGTTATACAGAAGAAAATACCAGCATTGCCCCAACCAGCGATGGCTACGTGATTAAGTTGGACAATGAAACCATTCTCACGGTGACCCAGGCCGATGTCGACTATTACCTCACCCCGGCCCCGGAGCTGGCACAAACCTGGAGCGTGAAACTTGTCGGCGGCGTGATGACCGGACGCATCGCCCGCACCGGCACGCTGGGCGATATCGGCATGCTGACGCTGACTTCGCTCACCGATCTCATCCGCTCCATCATTCAATGGTCACCGCGTTTGCTGGGCGCTATTATCCTTGCCCTGCTCTTCTGGCCACTGGCGAAGCTCTCTCGTAAAACCGCGCAGTGGGCCACTTCCAGCAAAAGACTCGACCCCAACATGCGCCAGTTAGCCATTGCCCTGGCCTTCTACGGTGTGTGGGCAATGGGGCTGCTGGCAATTCTTTCGGCATTGGGCATCGATAGCGTGAGCATCGCCACCACCGTCGGCGTCTCCGGTTTCATATTGGGTTTTGCCTTCAAGGATATTCTGGCCCATTTCTTCGCGGGAATGATGCTACTTCTGGAACGCCAGTTTTCCATCGGCGGACAGATTGTGGTGGGCGATTACGAAGGCACCGTCGAACGCATCGACCTGCGCGCGCTACAACTGCGCACTTACGATAACCGTCTCGTCACCATCCCCAACGGCCAGGTCTTCAATTCAGCGGTGGTGGCGAACTCGCACAATCTCTATCGCCGCCGTGAGTTTTCCATCACCGTCGGCGAAAATATCGACGCCCGCCAAGCCATGAAAGCAGCCATTGACGCGGTACAAGCGGTAGACGGCGTGCTGCCTCAACCGCCACCGCAAGTACTGGCCAGCGCTTTAGCGGGTGGAACTCTCACCTTGCGGATTCTATTTTTCACCAGCAACACCCATATCAACCCACAAGGTGTGTTGAGTGAATGTATTTTGCGCGTGAAAGAAGAAATTGCCAAACTGGAACCGGTAACGGCGGAATAAAAAATGTCTCAGTTAGGCGCTTCGGGCCGGTATCTATTGGAGACCATACGCAATTCGCTCATTCCCTGGGCCAACGATGCCGCCCCGTTTGTCTTGCTGGGCGCGCCACCGCGTATCATCGGGCCAAACCGCGTTACGGAATTGCCGGGCAAGAAGTTGCCCATGCTGCGCGGCAAAGGGCAAAAAGTGCGCGTGCAGGTGTGGCGCGATGAGAACCTCAATTCACTCACCGTGCCTTACCTGGGCTGCGTGGTGGAAGGCGAAGCCGATATCATCAATGGCACCACCACGGCGATGTGCCGCAAACTCGGTATTCCCGGTAAGCGCTGGGTGCTCAATGCACCGGCTAAAACTTTCTTCCTCACCCCGCCCGAAGTGCCGCTTTGTTCGGGACAAAGACCGCACTGGGAGCAAGTCTCTCCCGAAAAAGCCTATTCACGCATTCTGTGGATGCAGTTTCAAACCACCGGTGTCGATTGCCACTTCTGTATTTCCAGCAAAGGCGAGCACCGGTCGCACGCCGGGCTTTTTATTCAAGGCGCGGAGTTTTATCCACTGGCCCACAAACTGATTCAGGAAATGACCAACCAGCCGCCGCAATATCTGCCGCTGGTTTATCATCACCTGGGCACCTTGCTGCATTACATGGCGCGGGCGCTGCTTTCGACGCCGTGGCCCGATATCTATGAAGCCTCGGCCAATTCGCAGCCCATTAACCGTGCCGATAGCCTGGTACAGCAAGCCATCGTTCTGATCAATACCAGCTTCAACGAACATACTTTAACGGTGGAGCAGCTTGCGACCCAGTTGCACGTTTCCCCTCGCCACCTTTCACGGCTGTTCCTGCAGGACATGGGTACATCGGTGATGGCCTACGTCTTCGAGCGACGCATGGAACTGGCGTGCGACCTGCTGTCGCACTCGGAATTCAATATCGGCAAGGTGGGTGGCCTGTGTGGCTACTCCTCTTCGTCTTCGTTCGTAAAAGCTTTTTTACGGCGTTTTGGAGTTTCACCAACGGAGTATCGTGTCTCTCATAATAATATTGTCCGTCATGCACAGTAGTTGTCTGCCTTAAACAGCACTCTGGGCAAAAATGATAGGGCGAACTATGTTTTAACCCCTCTGGAAGGGGGTAAATAACAATGCGAGTAAAGATTTTTTGGAGATCATCAATGAACGTTATTTCTCAACGGCAACGAGGCTTCACCCTGATTGAACTTCTTGTCGTCATTGCCATTATAGCTATCCTGGCTTCAATTCTGTTTCCGGTATTTGCAAGAGCACGTGAAAACGCCCGCCGCACCAGTTGCCTGAGCAACCTCAAGCAGATTGGGTTGGGGCTGATGCAATATACACAGGACTATGACGAACGGTATCCCATGAACGCCTGGATACCCAGCGTGCCCCAAACCGCATCGGGACTTCCCGGAGCTAAGTTCACCATCTCCCTGCCGTCATCCACCCCCGCCTGTAGTAGCGGCAAGTGTGTGAGCTGGATGGACTTGATCTATCCCTATGTGAAAAGCGTCCAGCTCTTCACCTGCCCTTCGGCCCGCGTCAATGAAGATTATCCCAGCTACGGCTACTCTTCGGGTTTGAGCCAATATCACTGGTATCAATATAACTATGGCAAATACGCCGGTGGAGCAGCCGCAGGTATGGTGCCACTTTCTTTAGCCGATGTGCGCCGCCCTGCCGAAACCTTTGCGATCTTGGATTACAACGAACGTTATTCGGTTTATGCCAACCCCTCCGACTTCGGCAGCGCGGCCAACAGCGCCACGCAAACCACCCGTCTGCGGGTTCTTCCGCACTTCGACGGTGGCAGCATCGCTTATGCCGATGGCCACGTGAAGTGGATGAACGGCGCGGTTTATAAGACTTATACCGGCGGTTCAAGCTGCAATCTGGATAGCATCGACACGAACTCCATCTGGTGCAACCGCAACTGGAATCCCTTCATTTCCTGATTTTCCCTATCGTCACTCCAACAACCCATATGCTGAAAAAACATCCCTCTTTCCTTGCCCTGGGCACCGGTGTCCTTATTCTCTCCGGTTGCGCCCATTCCGCTCCCGATCCCCACAACACTTGGGACACCAAGCCGCTGGGGCCAAAAGTGCCGCCGCTGCAATGGCAACCGGCCAGCATTAAACGGGAGCTGCAAAGTAATTTCAAAAGCCAACCGGTGCAGGGGCCACAACTCACATTGGCCAAAGAAGGCATAGCACAGGCTACTTTAGTCGTGCCCGCTACGGGCAATGCCTCCGTGCAAGCGGCTGTCGCTGTCTTGCAGAAGTATCTGGAAAAAATTTCCGGTGCCAAATTTTCCATTGTTAGCGAAGACAAACTGCCCGACACACCCGCACAGGTGCTCGTCGCGCTGGGCGAAACCGAACTGGCACGCAATGCCGGAATTACCGCTAACGATTTGCGCCCTGAAGGCTACCGTCTCCAAACCCAGGGCACCACACTGTTCATTGTCGGCAATGATAAAGGCAAGGGCGTTGCCAGTTATGGCACCCGCAACGGTGTCTATGCCCTGTTAGAGCGCCACTTCGGCTGCCGCTGGATATGGCCGGGTGAACTGGGCGAAGTGGTGCCGCGCCGCAGCACGCTTATACTGAATCCTCTGCACGAGCAAGACGAACCTGCCCTCGAAGTGCGCAACCTGCGCAACTACTATCCCGGCGGCTTTTATACCGGGCAGCCCGGCAAAGCTCATCGCCAACATCGCGCGGCGCTGGCCCAGTTGCAACGCAGTGAGGAAGGCTTCGTTGAAAAGGCTGCCGATTCGGGAACCTGGTTCGAGGCCCAGGGGCTGGGGCAATCGTTCAATTTGCAATACCGCCACGCCTACGGCACCTACTGGGAGAAATACGGCAAGACACATCCCGAATATTTTGCGCTGCAGCCCGATGGCAGCCGCAGCCAGGCGGCAGCACCCAAACAGGCCCGGCTCGATGTCTCCAACGACGCACTCATCAAAACCATCGCCAACGACCTCATCAAACGTTTCGATAAAGACCCCGACCTGGCTTCGCTCTCCATCTCCCCCAACGACGGTGGCCCGCCCGGCTTTTGCATGTGCGCAGTGTGTCGCCGCCTCGACCCGCCCAATGCACCGCCCATCACGCTGAACCTGGGCGCCGGCAAACGCGGTGCCTCGTATGTTTCGCTGACCGACCGCTATGTGTCCTTCTACGCCAAAATTGCCGAGCAAGTGCAGAAGAAATATCCCGACCGCAAGCTGGGCGCCTATGCCTACAGCGCCTATAAAACCCCGCCGCTGTATGCCAAGCTGCCGTCGAATGTCATCGTGGGCTTTGTAGGACTGGGCTATCTTAACGATGAATCGCGTAAAGCCGACCTTCAGGACTGGGACTTGTGGACTCGCGCCGCCGACAGCCTGATGCTGCGTCCCAACGCTTTCTATGGCGGCTTAGATTATCCGGTGCTTTACCCTCATCGGCTGGCTGACGACATTAAGCACTGCTACCAAACCGGCATGATGGGTGCCGACTTCGATTCGGTAATGCACAACTGGGGCGCGCAAGGGATCAACTATTACGTGCTCGCAAAACTGCTGTGGGACCCTTCTCAGGACGTCGATAAGCTGATTAAGGATTACACCGACGCC
>DAITOV010000197.1:0-9152 GCA_036833945.1 Abditibacteriia bacterium | reverse complement strand
CGCAGAGTTGATGGGGATTGGGACGCGCCGGGCGTGCCGCCGCACGCCCCTACGGGGTTGAAGCCCTGCGTTTTTGGATGGGGAATTGTGACTCCCGAAATCCCCCACCCGGCCTCCCCCTGAGGGGGAGGAGTGAGGGTGCGGTTGCCATTATTTTCCATTATCCATTTTCAACTTTCCACTCGCCTTAAACCCCTCCCATCAACCGCAGCATGAGATTGGCGATGAGCGGGACGATGGCGGGCATAATACACAGCGGGATGCAGATTTTGGCGTACCAGGTGACTTTGCGATGGGCATTCGCGCCGGTGAAGTAACGGTAGTTGAGCAGCGAGATAGGTAGAAACAGCAGGATGCCGATGGCGGCGAAGGCCAGCCAGAATTCACGGAAGTAGACGCGCAAAATGGGCCAGCCGCCGATGTGCGGGTTGAGATCGTAGATGCACATGTAGGCGACGATGCCATTGAGCAGCACGAGCAGCAGGAAAGTGGCGATGAGGGTGAAGATGGCGAAACGGGAGACAGGTTCGGGCTTGGCGGCGGCTTTGCGTTTGGAACTCATATCTTGTTAGTAAACCTGTTTTGTCCTGCAAATAGCAATGGGGATAGCACGCTAACTATGTTCGCAAACTTCGTCGCGAGTTTTCGCGATTAACGGCGGATTAACCACAGAGAACGCAGAGGGCACAGAGAAGCGGCGGGGGAGGATTGTCAACGCCCGGTTGCCGCTATTCATCGTTCAGTATTCATCATTCATCGTTTCGCATTATGCCTGACCTCCCCCACCCAACCTCCCCCTGAAGGGGAGGAGTTACGTTGCGGTCGTCCACTTCTGCATTCCTCATTCTGACTTCATTCCAATTTTCCATTTTCAATTTTTCATTCTTACTCATGGCACAAACACCTAACCCCACTTTGGAACAGTATTGGTCGATGGCAGCGCTGGTGGATGGGCGCGTGAGCGTGGCGCTGCGGGAATTGGCGCGGCGGCTGGAGGACAACTTGCCGGGGCTGATTGGTTATGCCAACGGCGAGTTGGGCTATAGCGGTGAGAACGAAATTCGCCAACCGGCCTTTTATAAGAGCGCGCCGGTGGGGCTTGAAGATGGGCCGCTCAACGGCATTTTGATTGGGGCTACGACCGAAACCGAGTTTCAGGGTAGCGGGCAGTTTCGCAATATCTACCAGGTCTCGGTGCTTTCAATTGACGAGCGTATCGAAACGCAGGAGCAGTATCACCGCGCGTGGGACAGGCTGGGTTTGATTCGGGTGGCTTTGTTTCCTTTCACCGGCGGTTGCGTGGACGATGTGGGGCGGGTGTGTTGGCGCAGCCTGGTGCCCCAGCAGGGCGGCGTGGAAGAGGAATCGTGGCAGGAGTATGGCGGACTTTACGCGCACTACAGCATGGTGTGCGAGCCGTCGCAAAATATTTGGAGCGTGAATTAATGAGTTACACAATGACAGTGCAAACCGTGGTGGCGGTGGAAGGGCAAAGCCTCACCGGCAGTGCGTCGGCGCAGGCCGAGGCTATCGACAAGCGCTCGGTGGTGCTGGAAGCAGCAGCGGCAGACGTGGAAATTTTTCAGAACCTGGATGTTTCGGAAGTGAAAGGCCTGGTGCTACTTTGTAGCGCCGATGCGACCCTGAAAACCAACAGCAGCAGCGACCCCGACGACACTATTGCGCTTACTGCCGGGCGCAGCGTTTCGTGGCTGACCGGCCAGGGCGCTAACCCATTGACCGAAGACGTGACCAACATCTTTGCTTCATGCGCCGAAGGCGGCACGTTGCAGATGTGGTTTTTGAGCGACCCGACACCTTGACGGCAGGTGTAAGGTTACAGGTGTCAGGTGTAAGGAATGGCGGGCTTCTGGAGCGTAGAGGTTTTAGCTTTTGGCTGTGACGATTACTCTTCTTGCAACGCCTGCTTCCTCAACTGACATCTTGCACCTTTTACCTACTCCCTGACACCTATCACCTGACACCTTAACAACTATGAGCTACTTTCCTGGACATAATTACTTTTTACGATTCGCGGAATCGGGCAGCACCAGCATTAACGATGCGACCGGAGCGTTGAGCTTCGGATCGAATATCGCTTCGGCATTGGATATTGGCTATACCTCGCCCAACAGCGTGGCCAGCAATGAAGGCACCAAGATCGGCTATGCGGCCGGGCGGCGCACCGGGGCTTATGCGGCGCGTGGCAACCGCGTGCACACGCTGACGGCGGAGCTGAAGCTGGGCAGCCTGGCGTTTATTAAAGACCACTGCATCGCTACCGACGACGACCTTTCCTGGCTGGATTTCTACTACGGCGTTTCGGGGGAATGGGCGCGCGGGCTGTATCGGTCGCGCTGTTCCAAGGTTTCGCTGAACTTTCAAGAAGGCGAGGCACAGGAGTTGACGGCGAGCGCGACTTTCGAGGCGATTGCCGCGGCTTCGGTTTCGCCCGTCACGCTGGGCTACGACTATCAGCAGTTTGGCGCGGTGCTGCTGTGGACGGACGTGCGGCAGTTTTCTGTCAATGGCACGGCGATTCGCGACAAGGTGACGAGCCTTTCGGTGGATGTGGATCATCAGTTGGAGCGCAAAGGTATTCGTCCTGATTTTGGCGACAACGTGCCGGGCTCGCGCACTTCGTATAGCTTGCTGCCACATCATGCAGTAGTAAGTGGCAGCCTGGCGCTGCACGACTTGCCCAGCATTGAAGCGCAATTGTTTACCAGCGGCGCGAACGCGATGGCGTGGAGTGATATTGTGGTGCAGGCGCGCGATGTTGCCAACACCAAAACCTATAACGTGACGATTCACAACCCGCGCCCGACTGGCCGCTCGCAGGATGCGACGGGAAGTGAAGCGCAGATGGCGTTTACGGTGCCGTTTGTGGCGGATAGCATCAGTATCAGCTAACGATGAACGATGAATACTGAATGATGAATTGAGGTTTTGAATAAGCGATAGGGCTATGCCTTGAACAATAAGCCATGTACTGGCCCCCCGCGTTCGCGAGGATGACGGGCGGAACGGCGAGTTTGAATGATGAATTATGAACGATGAACAGGTGGTTGCCGTTATTCATCGTTCAGTATTCATCATTCATCGTTAGCTGTTCTGCCTTCTGCATTCCGACTTCTGACTTGCCGTTCTCCCTCCCAAAATAGTAACGAGAAACTTAAATATGACTACTCCTCCCGTTGTGGAATTGAAACCTTATAAAGCGCGTGGCCTGGTGGAGCAGGCGTGGTTTGAAGATGAAGAAAACGGCTATCATGCCGAGATTGAGCTGAACGGGCAAACCTTTCAGGTGCGCGAAGTGAGCGATGCGCAGATTAAAGCCTTCTCGGCCAAGGAGCGCAGCCTCACCAAGCGGTTGCAAGCCCTGGCAAAAGAGCAGAAAGCAGCCGAAGCGGCTGCCGAAGATGGTTTAAGCAACGAGCAGCTCGATGAGTTTGCCGCAAAAAGCGATACCATCCTGGCCGAACAGTTTGCCAACAGCGACGAGCTACTTATCGCTGCGCTGGTGGGCTGGTCGTTGCCGCGCGAGCTAGGCGCACAGAGCATCCGCAAGCTGAGCAAGTCGGCGCGGCGCAAGCTGGCCGAGCTGGTGGCCCAACGCAGCACACTGGGAGCTGACGAACAGAGTTTTTTAGCCAAGTCCTCACGGAAATAATGCGCGGCAAGAGCCTGCCCGACTATTCGCACAACGCCGAGAAAATGGAATTGATTGAATATGTCGAGCAGTTTTTGACGGCGCTGAATTTTCCCCTCGCCTACGACTGGAAGCAACAACCCGCCCGCTGGCGTCAAGCCATGACGATTCTTTCGATGACGTGGGAGATTGGGAGGTTGCAGCTGACGAGGACGGCGTATGAGAAGTGAACTTCGGTCTTTGATCTTTGGCCTTTGGTCTTCACGACGGAGGCCTAAAGCGTTTTCGCTCGTTTTTCACTTTCAAAGACCCAAGATCGAAGATCAAAGATCAAAGATCAAATTTATTATGCCTGCATTTTTATTGAGTGCTATTGGGCCTATCGTGGGTGGAATTGCTTCTGCTATCGGTAGCGTCGTGAGTACAATTAGTAGTGTCCTCCAGACGGCGGCGCAGTTGGTGATGAGTGCGGTGCAGACCATTGCCAAGGGTTTGATGGTGGTGGGCGGCCTGGTGGTGAAGGGCGCGGTGATGTTTGCCAACGTGATGATGAAGGTTGTGCAAAACGCCATGGCCTATGCCAAGTCGGTGAACGACTTGCGGCTGAGCACCGGCATGGGTATGAAAGAGGCCGGGGCAACTTCGATGAAGTTCGGGGCTTTTGGTATTTCTCCGCAGATGTTGGCCCAGGGGCGCGGCAACGAGCATCACAGCATCACCAAAATGCGAGCCGCGGCGTGGGGAGTAGATCCTAACGATCCGATGTCGATTAACCGCAAAGCGCGTAGCTTCGGCGATAGCCTGGCCGGGCACGCGCAACGCGAGGCGATGCTGGAATCGGTGGGGATGAACAACGACAAAGGCCGCTGGATGGCATCGCTTTCGGAAGAGCAGATGCAAGACCAGATGAACTTCACCCAGAAGACCGGCGCGGCGATGGGCATCTCGCCGGAATCGATGTCGAAGATGGCCGAAGCGCTGCCACTGGCCCAGGCTAAGCTGGAAAGTTTTCTGCAACTGGTGCAATTGAAGTTTGTGGACAGTGCGTTGCCGCTGATTGAAAGAGGCGTCGCAATGGTAAGTGATTTTGTTACCGCTAATGCGCCTGTGATTTCGCAAACCTTGACAGAGGCCTTCGACTGGATTTTCACCGAAGGGCCGGTGATTGTGATGAACGGTGTGCAGAGTATGCTGGACACGTTTATGTGGCTCTCGAATACGTTTTTCAACGTGGCGCATACGGTTGTGGCGTTCCTCAAAACCCTGGAAAGCGCCGATAGTGGTTTGGGCGGATTTGTGGTTGGCTTCCTGAATGTCATTGATAATGTCATCAATACACTCCAGTTTTTAAGCGACGTTTGGCACAATTTTATGGCAACTATAGCTAATCTTCTCATTCATAAGATTAGAATGATTGCAGGGCTAGCTTCGAACGCACTTAAAATGGTAGGACAGGGGGATAGTGCTGCCGGGAAAGCCGCCGCAACGCTGGCAAAAACGGAGTATGAGCCGTGGCGGTTTCATGGAGAAAACGAAAAATCTAAATTAGCAGCCAATTTTCAAGCGAAGCAGAAAACCGGTGATATTGGTAGGCTTGCCGATGACATGACAAAGGGACTCAACAAAGCCCAAACTAATGTGAATGATGCTTTCAGCAAAGTTCAGGGCGTGACCACAACGGTCAGTAAAGCCGTGAAAGATAACAAGGAAGTTGTACAGGGCAACAAGCAGGCCGATGAAAACAACGCGGCGATTCGAAAAGCGACGGAGAAAACGGCGGACAATACCGACCCGAAAAGAAAGGAAAAGGCCAATACTCCCGCAATGCAAGACTGGCTGGGGCGTTTTGCGATGGAGCGGTCGCGGCAGCGGTATTTGATGGAGACGAGGTAAATTGGGTCTTTGGTCTTGGATGGTGGGCGGGATAGCGCGGGAGGCTGGGAACAGTTTTTGACTTGTCCCGGCCTCCTGCTTCTTGCTTAATTTTTGCCCAACAAAATGCCGGTTTGTTTTTCGTATTCGGCTTGCGACGCGGCGATGAGTTTGATGGCTTCATCGATTTCGTCTTTGCGGGAACGGGTTTTCAGGGCTTCTAAACCCTCGCTCCATTTCTTGAGCCCCAGGCGCAAGTCTTCATCGGCTTTCTGGAAGCGGGGCGGGGTGCCGAAATGCTTGACGTGGACGGCCCAGGCAGCATCGAAGTGCTTGGTGGCGTTGGCAAGAACTTCATCAATGGGATCAACCCAATGGCGCGATATTGCCTTTTCGGCGGCGTGAATGTGGGTGAGCACTTCGGAATACATCTGAATGTATTTGCGGTCTTCTTCGGACATCGGAGCGGCTGGAGCGGCTGAAGCGCCCTGTGAAGTTGCAGCCGGATTGGCTTCCCCGGAAGTTGTGCCTACCGTTCCTTTAGGAACTTCCGTGCCATCGGGCACACGTGAATATTCTTCCGACGTACCTTTCTCCACGTTGCGCAGCGTCAGTTTATCGCCCTTAATGGTTACTTCCAGAACAGGAACGTTGGCTTTTGCGGCAGCATCGCCCAGAATCAGGCCCGACCAATATTTGATGTGACGTTTCTCCTGATCGAGCACTTCCCATGAACCTTTGAGGTTGAGCAGCGGTGTCTTTATTTCACATTCACCGCCATCCTTATAGACCAAGATCAACTGATGGCCACTGTTGGGCTCAGCGCCTTGCCAAGAACCAATTAACTGCTTATCCCACGATTTCGCTGACCCACAACCCGCCAGCGACAGTAGACAAACTGTCACTAACCCCAACCACAAACATCGACTTAATTTTTTCATGCCCTCATTATAACCGTGGTTAGTAGCGATTTGGCTCACATGTTGATATTTTTCTCAAAAACATCTTTTAAATTTTCTTATCAATAGCCACGGCCACCATTGCGGGCGCGTTCGGCTCTGATTCGTGCTCCCCAGTCTACAGGGGGAGATTGCGGGTTATTGGCTTCTCTCATCATTTTTTCAGCAAGCTCTGCATCATGTCGTGCGGCGTTAATTTGCATGTCCACATACGGCTGACGAAGGCGTTTAAATTCACAGGCTACTGCCAGCTTATTCATTGAGGCTGCCATGAGGCCATCATTCGCATTCTCATACTCGTATCTCAGCATCGTGGCGTCCGACTCTAACTTCCTAAGATCGTCCTTGTCTTCGGTGCTGTTAATCTGGCTGATGAACGATTCCACCATTTGCGTGGGCGACTGGCTGGTATTGGCTTGAGCCGATGTAGTCGATTCCGAGGTGGATTCCGACTTCTCTTTCTTCTCCGGCTTGGGAGCCGATGGCATTTCAGGCGGCGCGGCCACCGGGATAGGCGTGAGGGCGGCAACCGGAGCGACAGGCTTTGCAACTGGAGCAACGGGGGGAGGTTCTGCCGTCGCCGAAGAACCCGCACAACCCGGCAAAACAAAGCAACTTGCTGCTGCGAGAGGAAGCAACCATTTTTTCATGCCGACATTATAACATTTTGGATTGCTGATTTTGGATTGGGGATTACAATTTTCCGGCTATTTTAAAATCCACAATCCGCAATCTAAAATCCGCAATCATTATGTCTCTCGATTGGATTACCGCATTTAAGCCTGCCCAGAGCGATGGCACCCTACCCTTAGTTGGTTCGGCGGGCGCGATGCGTTACCGGCGTGCTGTTATCTGGCAGGTCGATTTAAGCGGGTTTGGTATTGGTGGGCGCAGTATTAAAGGTAGCTGGGAAGTGACGATTACTTCGCCCAGTGGGTCGGAGTTGTTTCACCAGCAGGTGGAGGTAGAGCTTTTCTTTGTTTACCTGAGCTTGCCGGGCATCGCGTTTTATACCTGGAACTATGTGAAAGACGATGCAGCGGGAAAGGCGACTACTCTTATCGACGGCAAAGAGGTAAGTGAAGATGAAATTGAAGGCTACCTTATGCTGGGCTTGCGGCAAAGCTCGATGGAGCCTTCTTCGGGACAAGGGAATACCGACTTCACGGCATTCATCGTGACCGACTGGCTATCGCCGGGCTACTTGTTTCCAGCAGGCATTCCGGCGGGGTCGAAGGTCACCATCAAGCGCGATACCTGGAGCTTTGGCCCGGCTTCGGTGGAGTATAGCTGGGCGTTTGGCCCGGGCGAGGCGGTGCTGGATGCACTGATTCACCCCACCACCGGGCAGACTTTTTTGCTGCACATTGCCGAGGGCGAGATGAAGCTGGCGCGCACGCGTCGCGGGCAACCGACGATTGAACTGCGTGAAGTCGCAACAGAAAGCGAAGAGGGTGAGGAAGCCCCCAAACCGGCGCGCTGCGATTATGAGGCTTCGATTTCGGCCACAAAATATGTGCCCAGCTTTGCGCGGCTCTATCGCAAGAACGGCGCGCTCTACTGCGTGGCGGTGGCCGAGCGGCTGCAACTGTTTTTATCGGAAGATGACGGACAAAATTGGAAGGAGTTGGCTTCAATGCCTGCCACAGATTTAAACATCACCATCAGCGCCTGCGCCTTTGATAGCAAGGGCGCAACACTTTTCCTATACGGCACCACCACCAGCGACGAGGTGATTGCCAAAGGCCAAACCAGCACGGTGGACAACGATAACGGCAAGAAAGAGGTGAAGCTGACACAAGGTAAACCGATGTTTGCCGAAGTGAAAAACCAGGGCAAAACCTGGAAGGTTTCGGCGCGTGGTGAAGTGAAGGATGGCGATGCGCCACCTGCCCCGGCAAACCCCAACCAGCCCCCTTCCGATGAGGAAACACCCGAACCGGAAACCGAGCTGCCGACCGAGAGTATTGCGGGGTTGGAGTATGCCGGTGGACGGCTCTATCTCACGGTGAAGGCCGGGGAGAATGGTCTGAGCCTTTATTTTTCTGATGATGGCTTGCGAAGTTTGAAGAGGCTGAATTTCTCGTAGGCCGCGATTTTTGATTCACCGCAGAGGACGCGGAGGACGCAGAGAAACGGCGAGAAGGAATTAACCACAGATGAACACAGATTGAGGGCGGGGTTGAGCGGGTTGGTTTGGCCCTTTTGGAGTGCGGTGACTTGTCACCGCGAGGAAACGTCGAGAAAGAATTAGCCACAGATTGACACAGATTACACAGATGAGGGCGGGGTAAGCGGGTTGGTGTTGGCCGAATCAAAAAGCTGTGTACTGGATCCCCGCGTTCGCGAGGATGACGAGCTTAGAAGCTGGCGTTCTGCATCAATGCTTGGTTGCCGCTCATTCTCCATTATCCATTTTCAACTCTCCATTTCTAACCCGCCCGGTTGCCTCCATTCGACGTTCGATGTTGGAAGTTCGACGTTGGATGTTCGCCGTTCCTCCCCCAACTCCCATCTCCTATCTCCCACCTCCTAAATTACTATGACCATTTTTTCTAAATTGACTTCGGCGTTTAAATCGTTGCCCTTTTCCGGTTATGGCGGCAACGGCTATGGTGGCGGTGCGGCTTATGTTCCCGGGGTTTCGTTGACTGGTTCAGGGTTTCCCG